>NZ_JANSHL010000004.1:0-174744 GCF_047461575.1 Synechococcus sp. W60.1
CTGGTAGAGCAGAGCAGGCTCAGGGCTACTGAAAGCCCGCTCCGTACCGCTTAGCGGTCGGAGCCGGGTAGTTTACGTTGAAGATTCTCCCCAAATGGCTGCACCGGTTGTTGACTTGTCAAGATATAGTGGTAAAAATCTGCTTATACACAATATGTAGCGTTAAGCCGATGTCCATCTCCTCTGGCTCTTCTTTTGCAGACCGCTTGCGATGGGTGATTGGCGATGAAGCCGTCTATGCGTTTGGGCGACGGGCCGGAATTAGCGATACGGCCTTGCGCAGCTACCTGAAGGGATCCGTGCCCAGCATTGACAAGGCCGTGAAAATTGCCCAAGTGGGCCAGGTCAACCTCAATTGGCTGATTACAGGGGAGGGATCCCCGCAGTTGGATCCCGGCTCGAAAGCAGAGTATGTGTATGTGCCTTTTGTCGATGTGGCCGCCTCTGCCGGAGCGGGGGCGTTGGTGCGGGAAGAATCGATCGAATCGGTGGTTGCTTTTGAGCGAAACTGGCTGCGGACATACTTGAAGGGAAATCCTGCCGAGCTGAGCCTGATTCGGGTGCAGGGGGATAGCATGTCTCCCACCTTGGAGGATGGCGACTGGATCTTTGTGGAGCGGCAAGAGGGTGGAGACCTGGGCTGTGAAGGCATTTACGTCTTTCAGATGGATGGAGATCTGTTGGTCAAACGGCTGCAGCGCCTGCCTGGGTCCCAGGTGAAGGTGATCAGCGACAATCCCCGCTTTCCCCCTTTTGTGGCGGATTTGGCGGATCCCGTCAACGGCCTAACCCTCATAGGGCGTTATCGAGGTCGCATCAGTTTTGATTAGCCTCCCACAGCAGATGGCGGGAAGTGGCAGTTGGACCGACCGAGAATCCCCTTGGCGAGATTGGGTCGGCGGTTAGGATGGGTCTTGAGGGTTGAGTTGAGAGGAGTTCCCGCTCCTTACCTGCGCCCACCCAGCCGAAGGTTTGCCAGCGATGCCTCGTTCCTCCCAACGCTCAACAGTTGCTCTCCATTTCCTGAGTGGGATCCTCTTGGTCAGCAGCGGAATCTGGGTCGGGATGGTGCTTCCCCAGCAGGCCCAACCTCAGCCCCAGCCGGAGACCAACATCTCTCCCACTCAACCCGCTTCTCCCACACCACCGATCCTGCCCACCTTGGCCCCGCCCCAGGCCAATCCTCCGGTGGCCAGCCCAACAGCAGATGCAGATCCAGAGGAAAATCATGAGAGCCCCACGGATCTGGAGGCAGAGATTCGGGAGATCCGCCAGCAGGTGATCCAGCTCTTGATCAGAATTGAGGAACTGGAGTCGCGGCTGCAACGGCTGCGTTCTCAAACAGCCCCTGAGCCTGTCAGGGAATCTTCCACTGCTGCTGAGATCGCTCCAGGGGCAGAAAGCGCCTCTGCGCCCACCCCGGCTCCGACCACAACGCCAACCTCCTTTCAGGTGGGAACCCAAACCATCAGCCTGCCGGGCGATTTGCTGTTCGATTTTGACAAAGCCGAGATTCGACCTGAAGCAGCCTCGCTGTTGGCCCAGGTGGCCAAGTCCTTGGAAGCTATGCCCGGCGCCCGCGTTCAAGTGAATGGCCACACCGATAACATCGGGCCCTTAAACTACAACTTGGCCCTTTCTCTGCGCCGCGCCAATGCGGTTAAGGACTATTTGACGAAGCTGCTGCCGGAAGGCCATCCCATCAGTTGGACAACCTCTGGCTTTGGCCCCACCTTGCCGGTGGCCGATAACGACACAGAAGCCGGACGGCAGCGGAACCGCCGTGTGGATTTGGTCATCGCTCCCTAGCTACCTCCCCAAATGGGGGATGACACGTCCCAGCAGGGCTCTGGTCTAGAATCTGGTAGGGTCAATCCGGCCAGGATTGATGGGCTTGAGTTCAATCCTCATCGTTGGGGTTCGGTTTTGAACGCGGCAGGGATCCCTCTGGACAAGAGGCAAACGTTTGCGCTGAGGGTTGACACAACCCTGGACGCGCTTGACCAGGTTTTGACCTGGTTTGAGTCTTTCCGAAATGCGGGCATCCCAGATCCCATTTGGGCGGAATGTCAGTTGGCTTTGGTAGAGGGGTTTACCAACGCCGTTCGCCACGCCCACCGCGCTCTGCCGGAAAGTACGCCCATCGACATTGAGCTGCTGCTGATGCCGCAAGGGCTGGAGTTGCGCATCTGGGATCAGGGGCAGGAGTTTGATCTGGAGGGATTTGCTCGGAACTTGTCGGATCCCACATCGCCCAACGCCAATCTTGAGTCCGAGGGGGGACGGGGTATTTTGCTGATGAAAGCTCTCTCTACTCACCTCAGCTACAGCCGCCAGGCCGATGGTCGCAACTGCCTGGTGATCGGCAAGCGCTTCGACGATCCTGGATCTCGCCCGCGTCTGTCGGTGCCGGGCTTAGGCGAGCAGACCACCGCTTAACTTGCGAATAGCTGAGCTGGCCACATCGCTGTAGCGCAGTTCACCGGCCAAGATCTGGCCCATGCGCCGAGTGGCTCCCGGTCGTTTGACGCCCACCCTGTAGCCCACGCCCGGAAAGCGATAGAACAACGCCGCAATCCGCTTAGCCCAGCGCATTTCTGAGCCCCATTCCTGCTGCACGCGGGCAGAGTAGTTCGCCAGAGCTTCTGTATCCCCGCCTAGAGCTTGATCGATGGCCTGGGCCGCCAACATGCCGGTGAGAAGGGAAGGGCGGATCCCTTCAGCGGTAAACGGATCGATAACGCAGGCGGCATCTCCCACCAAGAGGGCATTTTGGGTGTGAAGCGGTTGATCTTCGTCCCAGAGGCAGATGGGATGGCCAAACGGCTTGACCGACTTCAAGTCTACGCCAAAGCTTTGGGCATATTGGGCGGCAATTTCCCGCAGGTTTTGTTTTTCTCCACCCCGAAAGGTGCCGGCTCCAATCGAGTAGCCATCAGCCTTGGGGAAGTTCCAGATGTAGCCATTGCTGACGGCGCCGAAGTCAAAATGGGCGGCTGCAGTTTGCGGCTGCGAGAGGGGCACTTCTGCTTCCAAGGCGGCAGCCAGGCGACGACGGCGTTCCTGAAAGCCCAGCCACTTGGCCATCGAGCCTTTTGCCCCATCGGCCCCAATCACGTACCGACCCCAGACCGGGCCGGCGGATGTCATCACCTGCCAGTGGTCACTTTGCCACTCAAGGCCGGAGACGGGGCATTCTGCCTGGAGCGCAGCCCCTTGCTTTTGCGCCTGCTGAATCAAGTAGTGGTCGAAAATATCCCGCCGCACCATCCAAACGGGCTCTTTTAAATCCAAATCGACCACCACCGGATCGCCACCACGCCAGGTGTAGCGGATTTGCCGGATCTTGAGGGAAATGGCGGGGCCAAAGTCGAAGTCAAACCAAGCCGCCACCATAGGAGAAACTCCCCCCCCACAGGGTTTGTAGCGGGGCAAGGGATCCTTTTCCAGAACCAGCACCGAGCGTCCCCGCTTGGCCAGATGGTAGGCAGCAGATCCGCCGGCGGGGCCGGCGCCGACGATGACACAGTCGTAGAGTTGCGGCATGGTTTTCGATACTCCAGGCCCCCCCATCCTGGGTTCTGCTCACCAGCTTCTAGCCTATTATGGCTACAGCGAATTGCCTGCACGTTGCTTGCCTTTTTGTCGGGAAGACCATGCGAATTCGCTGGCAGCGCCTTGCCAACCAGCCCTCAGCTTGCTACTGTGCCGCCTGCGGAAAGCGTTTTGCGGGCGGGAAGCGAGTTCGTCACCTATTCAACGATAAGGGGTTGGATCTCGGCCCCCTTTGCCCAGCGTGCTTTGCCCTTCCCCCAGAGCAGTTGCGAGAACAAATCCGCCGCTACGCCTATTTGATTCGCCTAAATCGTCTGCGGCATCCCGGCATCCAAGACCACGCCCATCATCTGGAGCAAGCGGCCCAGGAGCGCTCCATTCGGTATCCGGGCCTGTGGGGCTGGCTGCGGCAGTGGTGGTAGCGTTGGCAAGGGGATTGGGCATTCTGGAAAAGATGCAGGAAAATCAGGAGAGGTTGCCTTCGGGATCCCAGACCCGTTGGCTTGTTTGCTCTCGTTGGTTGAGGAGCCCCCATGCACGACCTGGACAGTTTGCCAGAACCAGTAGCCGATGCCTTGATCAAAAGCCTGCTTACGGACGTGGAGCGGCTGATCAACCAGCACGGACTGTCAGAGGTTCTGGTGGGGTTGGCCATGTATTGCAACGTGCAGTTCAAGGCCAAGTTCAATAAGCCCAACCGCACGGAGAAGGATGAGGAGTTGGGGTTTTATTTCCGCGACGCCGCCAAAGCTCTAGAGGTGGCTGCCAGCCTCACCTATCGCACCATCGACCGCTCTCAATCTGCCCGGCCCAGCACCTAGCCACTGGGATCCCTTTTTGGCCTCCACCCCCAAGCCCCTCTCCCAGGGGGAGAGGGGGGCAGGCATTTAACCAGCAAACCGTTTCACCGCAATGGGAAGGGAAGGAACGCGGCATCTTGGGGTGGCAAGGGATCCCCGTGGGTTTTTATGCTGGTGGGCAACAAGTTGCATTGAGGCTGAGCGTGAGAATCGTCTGGGAACGCAGCATTTACGGGGGCAATGGCCGAGTGCCCTGCATTATCTGTGGGGGATGGGCCAACCCCATCCAGAAAAAAGGGCACCAAGTGTTGCTGGCGGTGGTCTATAACGACCGCGGGCAAATCTACGGGGAAGTCTGCCGCAGTTGTCTCAGTTTGGGGGCCAAAGGCATCAAAGAGTGCCTGCAAGAGCGGATCGCCCGTTTGCGCAAGCAACTGGAAGATTTGGAAGAGCTGGAGCAGGGAGAGGTGCAACTGCCTACATTGGAGCAGGAGTTGAGCGCCTATTTGGATTGAGGACTACACCCCTCTGAAAAACTTACGAAACCCCAATAGGAGGTGACGTCTGATACATTTACGCTGAACACTGCTGAACATCACTGTTCAACTATGCAGCGATAGCATTCTGTTTGTTTCCAAACAGAATGGCGGTATCCCGCAAAGCTTTGAGTAGAATACCCAAAGCGCAGTTTCCGTGTCGTCTTACTACCAATTTTCTGCTTTGCTTTGGCTACCATGTTGGCAGACTCGAAAGTAAACAGAAAGATCAACTGGTAGTAATCCGTACTGAACATATTATACATTATTTTCAGTATAGTTGAGCTTATTATTGACTAGAGTCATGCTCTGATTTCTTCCTGCTTCCACGACCCATGACTGGTAGCGGGGTTGGCCTCTATGGTCGTTTCAGGTTAGTCTGAGACGCCCGAGCTACTGAGAAAAGCCCCGCCCTACCGCTATGGGGAAGTAAGCTAACGGCGCGCAGAGGACGTCAACAACCTTGGTCAGCAAATATGGACGGAGAGGGAGGGATTCGAACCCTCGACGGAGCTTTTGGGCCCCGTAACTTCTTAGCAGGAAGCCGCTTTCGACCACTCAGCCACCTCTCCAGGGCCAGGAAGGGCAATGGCAAGCTGGGATCCAGCCACCAGTTCACTCATTGTAGGGGATGGGATCCCACCCGGCAACTGCCCCCTGACCCGCCCTGCAAAGACTCCGTCCCGCTATCGCGATCAGCCGGGATCCCTCCTGGGGTTGGGTGAGTCTAGCTCACCACCTGCAGGTAAATATCGAAGCTGCCGCTATTGTCGCCGTAGCTGCCCTTGGCGTCATTGATGTTGAAGGCAATATCCAGGTTGGGATCCAGATCCACCTCTTGGGGCTGCTCTGGCGAGGACTCGAAAACCTGATGGGCCACCAGTTGGGCGTTGGGTTGAAACAGCACAATCCCGTAGCGGCAGAGGCCCGGGTAGCGCCACTCCTCAGGGGTCGGGATCCCTTTGCCAAGGGGCGAGCGGATGCTGGTGGAAAACGAGAAGCCATAGCGCCAAGCCACATTCCTGGGGAAAAAGCGGATACGGCTGGCCCGCAACGGACGCCCTTGCCAGCGTAAAATGTTGCCCGCCTCTTGGTTCACCCGCAGGTCACGGAAAGCCATCCAAGCCTGTAAAGCTTCTTCTTCAGGTTGGATCCCTTCGATGGCCAGGGCCTGGCTCCAATCCAAGTCACTGCCATCGCAGGTGATCTGCCGCGGAATTTGCGCCAAATCCAGTTGTGCCAACCCCAGGGTATCAGACGCAGATTGGGTAAACATCTATCTCTCCTTTTTCCATCTGATTTTTCAAAATGACTCCAGAAGGGATGAGCCTCTTGCTCAGAAATTAAGGAGTCACAGGGATCCCCAAGAGGAGCCTGGGGAAAGGTTGTAAGAGACCTCCATCCACATCCCTGCTGCTGGATGGAGAATGTCAGATGCACGATGACCAACGGAGCTGAAAACCTCAAGCTCTTGCCCAAACGGATGAGAGGTTGGGAGTTCAAGCCCCTTTAGCAATAGATCAACTTTACTTGATGAATAGGAGCTATTCCCGAAAAAAGAGCCCTTTGCAATACTTTTTTAGGGAACCTTAGAGAGTTGTTAATCCCCTGTGACTTGGCTGCGAATGAAGGCCAGAACCCAAATCCAGGTTTGCTGCAGATCTTCCAGAAGCTTGTATTTTGGAACACATTAATGGTGTAATCGCCTGTTAAGCACTCTTGCGCTCGACCCCTGGGCTCTGCAGCGGCTTTCCACAGCCCAGAGCGCCCTGACAAGCGTTTTTGGTAAGATCACCCCTACAGGTCTCCCAGGGTGCCCGGCGCCCACGGCATGCACGACAACCCTACTTCCCTCTCTTCTGATTTCGAAGTCATCTCTCTGTCCAATCCTCAACAGGCCATGTCTTTGGCGGGCACTCAGGAGGCCAACCTGAGGTGGATCAGTCGCTCCAGCGGTGCTTCTGTAACGCTGCGCGGACAAGACCTGTACCTGAAAGGCACTCCCCAACAGCGGCAGCAGGTGCGGCAATGGCTAGAATTGCTGAGGCCGCTTTGGCAAACTGGGCACCCCGTCACTGTGATCGATGCAGAGCAAGCTTTTCGCGCCCTCTCCGGACAAGAGGCTGCCGCCTACCAGCAAGCACAAGCAGGGATTTTGGCCCGCACCCGCAAAGGGGAGCTTATCCGACCGAAAACGCCCCGCCAACAGGAGTACGTGCGAGCCATTCGCACCCACGACCTCTGCTTTGGCATTGGACCGGCGGGCACAGGAAAAACCTATCTGGCTGCCGTTGTGGCCATTGCTGCCCTACAAAACCGGGAGTACGAGCGTTTGATTTTGACTCGCCCGGCTGTGGAGGCGGGAGAAAAACTGGGGTTTTTGCCGGGGGATCTGGTGGAAAAGGTGGATCCCTATCTGCGGCCCCTTTACGATGCCCTGTTCGAGTTTATCGACCCGGCCAAGCTGCCGCAGTTGATGGAGCAGGGGGTGATCGAGGTGGCGCCGCTGGCCTATATGCGAGGCCGTACTTTGAGCAATGCCTTCATCATTTTGGACGAAGCCCAGAACACCACCCCCGAGCAGATGAAGATGGCCCTCACGCGGCTGGGATTCCGGTCGCGTATGGTGGTTACCGGGGATCTCACCCAAACGGATCTGGGCAAACATCGCATGTCCGGCCTGGCAGCGGCAGAGCGTATTCTGACAGGGGTAGAGGGGGTTGCCTTTTGCTACTTCGACCAGCGGGATGTGGTGCGCCACCCTCTGGTGCAGCGGATTGTCGATGCCTACGCCCGCTACGAGGGGCAGTCGTGAAGATGAGGGTGCTCTTTTTCGACGCTGTGGGCACTTTGTTTCGGGTGCGGGGCAGCGTGGGCCAGGTTTACAGCCAGGTGGCAGCGGAGTATGGGGTAAGGGTGGATCCCCAGGCCTTGGATCGCGCTTTTGGCCAAGTTTTTGCCCAGGCTCCAGCCCCGGCCTGCCCAGGATTGACGGGATCCCCTTTGCGGGAGTGGGAGCGGACCTGGTGGCGCCAGGTGGTGCGGGAGACTTTTGCCCGGGTGGGATCCCTGGCTGCCTTCGGAGCGCACCGGTTTGAAGACTTTTTCGCCCAATTGTTTGAGCACTTTGCCGGGGCGGATCCCTGGGAGCTGTATCCCGAGACGCTGCCGGCTTTGCGGGCCCTGCAGCAGGAAGGGATCCGGTTGGGGGTGATCTCCAACTTCGACAGCCGCTTGCCCAGGGTGCTGCAGCAGTTGCAGTTGGATCCCTACTTTTCCACCCTCACCCTCTCCACCCAAGTGGGCTATGCCAAGCCCGATCCTCGCATCTTCCAAGCTGCCCTGGCAGCCCACGGGATCCCCCCCGCAACCGCCGGCCACATTGGCGACAGCCGCCGCGACGATTATCAGGGGGCAAAAGCAGCAGGCTTGCGAGCCCTTTGGCTGGATCGAGAGGGGAAGGATAGCTCCTGCCCAGAGCGGATAGAAGATCTGTGGGGATCCCTGTCCATGCTCAATGGGCCGAAGCAGAATTGAGCAGCAGAGGGGCAAAAAGGCCATCCGGCTTGAGCAGGTAACGCCGCAGGTTCATCCGCCGCTCCAGCAGGCAAGCGTGGCCGCTCTGGGGCGAGATTTCTACCTGCGCCTGGGGCAGCCGTTCCGCCAGCCAGCCCACCTCCTGCACCGAGGGCAACAGGCGATCCCGCCCCCCCGCCACCAGCAAAGTTGGCAGGGTCATCGACTCCAGGGGCAGCTTCTCCACAGCAAAGGATCCCAGCAAAGCCAAGCGCTGAGCAGCTACTGTGGGCTCAACACTGTGAACCGCCTGGCGCAGCCGCTCCCGATCCGGCGGCTCCATTTGGCTGAGCTCCGCCAAAGCCCCCAACCCTCGCTCCGACAACTGGTGATAGAGCCCCGGTGGCAAAAAAGGCAGGAGAACATGCCCTGCCCACCACCAGGGCCTACGTCGCAGCGACGAGGCTGGATTGACCAAAATGAGGCCGCGGCACCGTTCCGGCCATTGGGCGGCCACCAACAAGGCCAGGCAGGCCCCAAAGGATTCTCCACACAAGTACGCCCCCGCTTCTAGCTGGGATCCCACCCAATCGGCCAGGGTTTCCCAGCTATCCCCCGCTTCCGGGTGGTTCAAACTCAGGGGGCGAATGCGAAACTCCCGCTGCAGAGCCTGCGCCTGCCGGTAAAACAACGTACCTGTGCCATCCATACCGGGCAAATACAGCAGCAGGGGCCGCTCCTGACCGACCGCTCCCGTTGCCGGGCTGACCAAGCTAGAGGCAGATGCTACCGGCTCGCCACTCAACTTTCTCATCTCTCTGCCAATCCCAATCGCACCTGTTCTCGGGCCGCTGCAGTTAGCTCTTGAATGACCTGCATTCGCTCGCGTCGGGATCCCTGGCGCTGCTTCCTGCCCACCCAAAGGGGAGATCCCACCCTGAGCACCACCCGCCGATACAACACCACCGGATGTCCCCCTTCCTGTTGAAATCGGGGTTCAGTGGGGTCAAACCAGCGGAAAAAAGCCATGGGAATATCCATCCCCCGCCATTCTTCCTGCGCCCACACCGCCACCGGCAGAATCGGCAAGGGATCCACCGCTGCCGCCAGTGCCAGGTGGGCAAAACCCGGCTGAAACCGCCCCACCTCCCCAGGCGAGGTCTCACGGGTGATCTGCTCCGCCCCCTCTGGGAAGATCCCCACCCCCACGCCCGCCGCCAAACTGGCCTGTGCCTGGCGAAAAAAATGGATTTGCTGTCGGGATCCCTGCTTGAGGGGAATGCAGTCCAAAGCCAAGGCGATCTCCCGCAGCAGCGGCACCTGAGCCAGGTAGTAATGGCAGGCAAAGCGAATCGGTCGGCCCAACCCCGCGATCAGCACCGGTGCATCCAGAAAACTGCGGTGATTGCTCACCACCACCAGCGGGCCAGCAGGAACACGCTCCCCTCCCTCCACCCACACTTCCGTCTGGAAAAGGGTAAGCAACAACTGGGCCAGCATCCTGGGATCCGGTGGCCAAGAGAGATCAGATCTGGCCGAGGGCAAAGGTTGCCCAACCGCTGCAGTCGCGACAGCGTTGTGTAGCAGCAAGGATCCCATCAGTAGTCCACCCCGCGCCGCAGATCGGCCCCCTGCTCGGCATAGTGCTTGTGGCTCACCATTTCCGAGTGGACAGAGGCCAGCTCAAAGTAAGGTAAGGGGGCATGGCACCGCCCCGTGATGATGATCTCCGTGTCCCGCGGCTTGCGCAGCAAAGCCTGGACAATCGGCTCCACGTCCAGCAGCTCCAGATCCACCGTCGGGTTCAACTCATCCAAGATGATGGTTTTGTACAGGCCAGAAGCGATGGCCGCCCGTGCCAACTCCCAGCCCCGCTCCGCTTCTACATAGTCGATTTCCTGTTGTTTGCCCCGCCAGACAATGGCGTCCCGACCGCAACGCTGGTGATCCACCAAATCGGGGTAGCTTTCCCGCAGGGCCCGAATGGCTGCATCCTCGGTGTAGCCCGTTCCCCCCTTCAGCCATTGCATGATCAGTACACGATGGGAGAGATCCTTACTGATGCCGCGTCCAATCGCCTGCAGAGCCCGACCCAGAGCGCTGGTGGATTTTCCCTTGCCGTTGCCGGTGTAGATCTCGATGCCGCTGCAAGGGGGTTGGCCGTTTTGGGGATCCGTCGCCCGCCGGACACTGCGCATTTCCGAGTGCAAATCCGCCAGGTCGATAATTTCCTTGGGAGCGCCGCGCCCGGTGATGATCACCTCCATGGCCTCCGGCTTTTGCTTGAGGGTACTGACCACCTCCTCCACAGGCAACAGGCCCAGATCCAGCACCGGGTTGAGCTCATCCAGCACCACCACCGAGTAAAACCCCGACGCCAAAGCCCCTTTGGCCACGTCCCAGCCACGGCGGGCCTCCTGACGGTCAAACTTGGTGATCTCGTCTGGGCCAAAAAACTCTCCCCGCCCGGTGCGCAATTGATCGATGAGATGGGGGAAGCCTCGCTGCAGAGCCGCAATGGCCGCATCCTCAGCATAGGTTCGGCCTGGCCCCTTGAGAAACCGCACCAGCAACACCCGGCTGGGGGCCGCCTTTTCGATCCCCAAGCCAATGGAACGCAGCACAACCCCTAGGGCCGCCTGGGACTTGCCTTTGCCCTCGCCGTCGTAGACATGGATCTGGCCCCGTCGCCGGTCGAACTGTTGGGCAGTTACAATCCCGATTTCTGCCATGCCCCTCCGCGTCATCCTGCTGTGGGAAAATCCCACTTTTCTACCCCCATCTTAGAGCCTACTTGGAGCCTAGCCAGAACTTGGGCAGGAGGGGGAAACTAAAAAGCTCCCAAGAGGCCGGAAAGACCGGGGTAAGATGAGCAATGGTTGTCCAGCCGATGCCTGTCTAGCGAGGGATCCCCCTTGTATCCGACTGCATTTTCTTCTCGCCCGTTACTCCCTGCTGTGGATAGCCCTATTGAGCTGGTGGGGGGGACGCCGCTGATCCGTCTGCGGCGGGTTGCTGCCGATTTGCCGGAATCGGTACGGGTATATGGCAAGGCAGAGTGGTACAACCCTGGGGGTTCAGTCAAGGATCGCCCGGCCCTCAACATGATTCGAACCGGCGAACGCCAGGGCAAGCTCACCCCCGGCAAGATCATCCTGGATGCTACCAGCGGTAACACCGGCATCGCCTATGCCTGGATCGGGGCGGCCTTGGGCTACAAAGTCAAGCTGGCCCTTCCCGCCAACGCCAGCCCGGAGCGCAAGAAGATCCTGGCTGCCTATGGCGTGGACTTGGTTCTGACAGATCCCGCTCTGGGATCCGATGGGGCCATCGAGAAAGCCCGCGCCCTCTATGCGGAAAACCCCGAGCTTTATTTCTACCCTGACCAGTACAGCAACCCCGCCAACTGGCAAGCCCACTACGAAACCACTGGGGTGGAGATTTGGGAGCAAACCCAGGGGCAGGTCACCCATTTTGTTACCGGGCTAGGCACCAGCGGCACCTGTATGGGGGTGGGGCGGCGCCTGCGAGAGTATCGCCCGGATATCCAAATCATTGCCATGCAGCCCGACTCTCCCTTCCATGGCCTGGAAGGGCTCAAGCACATGGCCACAGCTCTAAAACCCGAGATTTACGATCCCACCCTGCCTGACCAGCACATTGAGATCTCCACAGAAGCAGCCCAGAAAATGGTCAAGCGCTTGGCGTTGGAAGAAGGCCTGCTGGTGGGCATCTCTGCCGGCGCCAATGTGGTGGCAGCCCTAGAGGTGGCCCGTCAGCTCTCCTCTGGAGTGGTGGTGACCATCTTTTGCGACGGGGCTGACAAATATCTTTCCGAGCGTTTCTGGACAGAGGAGTGACATCCTCCCGGCGCTCGTCCTGTGGACAGGGCGCGGGCTACCCTTCCCGTCAGCAGGACGGAGTCCTTACCTCACAGTTGGGCATTCCTGCCCCACGCCACTTGCCTGGGTCTACAACCCCCGACAAAACAACTGGACAGGCGGTTCTCCTTCCCCAGCCTCCCTGGCTACTGCCAGCTCGCAAAACAACCTCTAATCCACCCAGCACAGTTCCCAAGGCTGAGGCTGAGTCCCGATGCACCCGGTACCGGCATTCAGGGCACTGAGGCCCCCCGACAGCCCAGCTGTTGCTAACCATCCCCCAGCACTTGCAACCGATTTGGCCGCTTCCTTTGGGGTCAACCTTGGCAAAGTCCACCCCACCCTTCCAGCAAACCCACTCCAGAAGGCAGAGAATCTATCCCCAGGCAGCCTCGACGCAATCCTTGGGCAACATCCCCCTTGCCCAGCCCTTGGCCTTGAGGTCTTCCACAAAGATCTTCCACAAAGAAAAGATAGAGAGGGTCTGCCCTCGGTCTCAACGCCAATGGGCCCTCTGGAAATGAAACTCTTGGCAACCATTGGCAATGCCCTGCTGCATCCTGGCAACCTGCAGTGGTGCTCTCTTCCAGTGGCAAGACCCCTGCTGTTTTCTCGCCCCCCTGGGTTGCAGCCTTCTCAGCTGGCCTTGCAGGGCTTTGAAGCCCTTGGGCCGTTCCCAAAAGCGCTCTCTGAAGTCGTCAGGAATTGCTCCAAAACCAGGTCAATCCCCGTCGTCCGCCCGTGAGCTGGTTTGTTGGGAGGCATCTGGATAAGCCCAGTACTTGTAGGTTACCGCCAGCATAAGTAGGCTTTACTACAGATTTCGCTCAGGGGTATGGCGGGGATCCATGTATCCCAGTGCTCACCCTGCGGCTAGAGCATGGGACCTATTGCCCCCGCACCCCCGTTAGTTAACCCGTTAGTTAAAATTGTTGGTACTAGAACTGTAAGGCACAGCTTCTTCTAGCTTTGTCCAGGTTTGCGGCTGAGCTACAGGTGCTCTGTTGTGGGCAAAGGGAACTTGGGCCTCGGCTGCAGCAAGCAAGATGGGGGTTGGCTTCCTGCTCAGCAGGTTTTGGGAAAGGTTGAAGGTTGTAAGTTGGCTCAGAAGAGGACTGGGTGTTTTGGGGCAGATGAAAAGTAGCTTAGTGCAGCTCGATTATCGAGTTTATAAGTTGGCGCGGCTGTTGAGCGAATATTTGGAGTTGGGGAAATGGGTTGCCCTGTCTGCTGGCTCGCTGGGTGAAGAGCCTTCTGGCAACGAACATCAAGCCTGGCTGCACAAATTTTCAGTTTACTTGTCAGAGCAGGCTCCTTGCCCTGGCCTCAAGGATCGGGATCCCGTAGGCTAGGTAGGCCCTCCCCTGCTGCACTCAACATCCTGCTGCACTCAACATGTGGATCCCTTCTTGGTGGCCGAAGCTCAGTTTTCAGGTTTGGCTGATCTTTATCGGTCGGCTGCTTTCCCAAACTGGAACCGGCTTTACCTTGTTTTATGCCAGTCTCTTTTTTGTGAATCAGGTGGGGCTGACCGCCACCCAAGTGGGCCTGGGGCTAGGCATTATGGCTTTTGCCGGGGTGTTTGGCCGCATCCTGGGCGGCTCGATGGCCGATGGAGCTTGGGGGCGCCGTTCCACTTTGATCCTCTCTCTGGCTATTTCCAGCTTGGGGTCGTTTGGGTTTGCGCTCTCCTATGACTTCTGGAGTTTTGCTCTGGCCAATGTGGCTGCAGGCTTGGGGCAGGGGTTGTACTGGCCGCCTGCGGAAGCGATTGTAGCAGATCTAACCACTCGTGAGCAGCGCAACGAAGCCTACGCTCTCAACCGTCTGGGGGATAACCTGGGCCTCAGCCTTGGGGTGGCTATGGCCAGCACGCTGGTGGCTCTGACGGGGGCCTATCGACTCTTGTTTGTAATCGACGGTGTCACTTTTCTAATCTTTCTGGCAGTACTTTGGTTTTTTATCCGGGAAACTCGGGCGACTTGTCCGGCAGCAGAGCCTGTGTTGGCAGGTTGGAAAACCGCCCTTAGAGATCGCTCCCTTTTGGTGTTTGGCCTGTCGAATATCCTGTTCACCACCTATGTGGCCCAGCTCAGCAGCAGCATGCCCCTTTACTTCCGCAATGGGGTAGGGATCCCAGAGGTGCAAATCGGCATTTTGTTTGCCTTGCATGGGGCCTTGATCGCTCTGCTGCAGATGCCGGTGGCCCGTTGGTTGAATCGCCGGACGCGCATCCAAGGGTTGCAGGGATCCGCCCTGATGTGGGGGGTGGGATTTCTTTTGGTTTGGCTTAGCGGTCTGGCGGCGGAATTGGGGGCTCCGGCCCCGGCGGTGGCAGTCTTGGCGCTGGCGGTGCTCTCTTTGGCGTTGGTGAGCTACAACCCCTCTGCCTCTGCTTTGGTGGCGGATTTGGCGCCGGATCACTTGCGGGGGGTGTATCTGTCGGTCAACTCCCTCTGCTGGGCGGCGGGGTTTGCTCTTGGCCCAATGATTGGGGGGATGGCCTTGGACTTGCCGCAACCGTGGGCAAGCGGGTTGTGGATCTTTTGGGTGATCACCGTCAGTTGGGTTTGGGGGATCCTCCGCTTTCTGAACCGCATTCTGCCCTGCAAGGTGAATAGGGCCGCAGTGCCTCCGGTGATGGAGCCCGCTCCCCTCGGTGACGCAGAACGCTAGAGCCCAGGAAAGAAGCAGATTTTGGGATCCCAGTCTTGGCCAACAGCTGGTTAGAGTATGGATGTCGAACAGGAAGGCTGGTTCTGCTCTTGTACCCTGCAATTTGGTCTCAACGGTGGAGGATCTGAATCATGAGCTTGATTGGCAACATCATCTGGCTAATCTTCGGGGGTTTGCTGACAGGTTTGGGCTACATCTTAGGAGGACTGAGCCTTTGCCTGACAATCATCGGCATTCCCTTTGGCTGGCAGAGCATCAAACTGGGGTTTGCAGTGCTTGCCCCCTTCGGAAAGGAAGTGGTGGAGTATCCCGATGCCAACAGCCTGCTGCTGCTGATCTTTAACGTCATCTGGCTATTGCTGTTTGGCTGGCCGTTGGTGCTTAACCATCTCTTCTGGGCTGTGATTCTGGCAATCACCATTGTTGGGATCCCCTTTGCCAAACAACACATGAAGTTAATTATTTTGTCGTTGTTGCCCTTTGGCCGAGATCTGCGCTGAGAAAGTGGGTGAACCTAGATTGTGGGTTTATTGAGGGGTACGGCCAAACTGGTTATTAGGCATTTCTCACTTGGGATGCAGGAGAGTTTTCTGTCGGGTTGTCAGGATTTGGGGTTGCCAATTGCCAAGGCTGCTCTCGGAGTTGCTCTATTGAACCATCGTCAAACTATTGGTAATGACTTGTCTCATGTAATTTCCCCAAGTTTGAGCGGCTATGCTGCTGCTTCCTCGTGTTGGGCTAGAGTCATCATTGCCCAGCCAAATGCCGGTCACCAGGGGAGGGTTGGGCGTGTAGCCGATAAAGAGCAGATCCTTGTTGGCGGTGGTGGTGCCGGTTTTACCGGCTTCTCCAATGCCGAGCCGGGCAGCAGTGCCGGTGCCGGAGCTGATCACCCCTTGCAGTACGGCTGTCATCTGTTGGGCGACGGTTTCTGGCAGGACAAGTCGCTGAGAGCGGGGATCCTCCCGACCAGGGTAAATCTCACGGCAGGTGCGAAAGTCGTTGGGGTTGGCGCAATCGCTGCTATCCAAGATGCGGCGGATGGTGTGGGGCCTTGACCAAAGGCCACGATTGGCAAAAGGAGTGAAGGCTGCTGTCAACTCCAGCAAGTTCACCTCCATGGTGCCAATCACCATAGAAGGATAGGGTTGCAACGGCGATTGGATGCCCATTTGCCGCGCCATCGCCACCACTTGCTCTAGACCGACTTGTTGGGCCAACCGCAGGGCAATCACGTTTTCGGAGAGGATCAGGCCGCGGGCCAAATCCATAGAGGCCGCTCCCGAGCGACAGCCGCGAAAGGTGAGGTTGCCCCAGGTGAGGGGCTCGCAAGACAACACTTGGGAGAGAGGGATCCCCTGGGTGAGGGCAGCCGCATAGGTGAACACTTTGAAGGTGGAGCCCGGCTGCCTTTGAGCTTGGGTAGCCCGGTTGAAGGGGCTGGCGTTGTAGTCGATCCCGCCCACCAAAGCCAGCACTTCGCCGTTGCGGCTGTCGAGACTGACCAAAGCGCCTTGGCTGAAGCCCAAGCGGGATCCCGCCTCGCGCACAGTTTGGGCCAGGACTTGCTCTGCCAAACGCTGGTAGGGCAGATGCACCGTGGTTTCGATGATGAAGTTGCCCTCTGCCGAGAGGTCTTGGCCCAAGAGCTGCCGCAGCTCCTGGAAGACGGCACTGTAAAAGTAGGGAGCAACTGTCGAGGTTTGGGAGCGCAAATTGGGGTTGAGGGTGAGGCGACTGCGCCGGGCCCGCCGAATCTCCTCTTCGGGGAAGACTTTCAGCTCGCTCAGGCGATCCAAAACCCGATCCCGGCCTCGAACGGCGGCATCATAGTTGGCGACGGGGTTAAAGGCGTTGGGCGCGGGCAAAATGGCCGCTAAGGTCGCAGCTTCGGAAAGGCTGAGCTGGCGGCTTGGGATCCCGAAATAGAACTGGGCAGCAGTCTCAAAGCCGTAGATGCCGTTGCCCAGGTAAACATTGTTGAGGTAGAGAGCGAGGATTTCGTCTTTGCTGTAGCGCTGTTCCAGCTTCAGGGCAGCGACGGCCTCCCGCAGCTTGCGCCCGAAGGTGTTGCCGGAGCCGGTGTAGTCCCGCAGCACGGTGCGGGCCAGTTGTTGGCTGATGGAGCTGCCCCCCTGCTGCACTTCCCCCGAGCGCAGGTTCACCCAGAAGGCGCGGGCAATGCCCAGCAGATCCACCCCAAAGTGGGAGTAAAAGCGGTGATCTTCAGCGGCGACCACCACCTTGGGCAGAATTGGGCCAAAAGCTTCTAGGTTGGGCAGCTCCCGGTAGGTGTCCCCCTGATGGCGGCGCAGCTCCGTCTGCTGATCCCCGGCCAGGACGATCAGGGGGTTGCGATCTGCGGAGAGGGGCGGTTCCACTGAGAACTTGCTCCACTCATGGCCGATCCAAATCCTTGCCCCCAGCCCCAAGACTACCATCAGGATGAGGCAGCCGCGCACCCCATACACCTGTGGTGGGGGTGGATCCAGCACCTCTATGGCCACGCTCTCCGGATCCCGAGGCGGGCCAAGGCTCAGTTGCTGGCCATGCCGCAAGATCACCCGGCGCACCCGCTCGACACCACCGAAGGGTTTGAGGCGGAAAACGCCGTTGGTCGAGTCTTGATCTTCTAGCTGGTAGCGACCGGCATTCCACCCCAGCCAGTAGAGAATAGGGGGCAACGGGATCCGCCAACCCAGACCGGGCAGGCGCCAATCCGGGCGGGGACGGATGTGGGCGTGGAGATGGCTCACCGCGGGGGCAGGGATGCGAATGGTGGCCACCGTCTGGCTGCGACCGAGAATGTCGGATCCCTTCAGGGCAACCACCTGGGGGGGCTCTCCTGGGCAGGTAATCCGCAGGCGCACCGGGCGCTTGGGGGGAGGAGGTTCGGGGGGTTTGAGGAGAGCTGTAGGCCCGATAGGGAAGGGCCTCGCCAGAGTTTTGAAGAGGCGAGCGACGGTGCTCAACAGCGGCTTTTTGTCTTCAGAAGCAGACATGGCTCAGTCCCCCCGCAATTCGCGCGCACGGCGCAGCAGCTCCTGCATGGTCTGGCCGGGACGAGGGCCGCCTGCTGCTGAATTGAGGTTACGGGCCTTGGGAGGCCGGGCAACGGGGGCAGCCGGGGGTAGGGTGGGAGAGGAGGGAGAAGGTGGTGGAGCACCGCTGGGCAGCGTGGGATCCCAGAGGGCCATGTAAAGGTGACCTTGGGCGCTGCGCTCGATCACGCCGGCCCAGGGGCCAACGCGGAATTGCACTCGCCCGGAACGTCCCTCGCGCACAGCCTGCAGTTCTCGCTGCAGTTGAGCAGGCAAGGGGGCTTGCAGCATATCCTCCAAGAGGCCTTCCACTTGCGGGGTGGGTACGCCAGCGGTGACGGTGGCTTCGGTTTGCCGCAGGGCCAGGCTGGATTCGTCGTAGGTGAGGCCCAAGTCCACCCCGCCAAAGCGGTACAGGTCGTACACGGTATTGGGCCAAGCGCCCTGCCCCTGCTGGCTGGGGGATCCCAGGCTGGCTCGTACCGTCTCGCGGGAAGTCTCCAAGGGAAAGGCGCGAAACACCAGCTCGCTCCTGTTGTAGGGTTCCAGCTCCGGCGCGGGATCCCGCCGTCCGTTCTGCTCTGAAGCCAAAACAAGGGGCTCAGGGACAAGCTCCGCAGGCATAGGATGGGCATTCTCTGGGGCAATGGGATCTTCCACTGCCGGACGAGATCCTGGCCCGGAAACACGGGGGGCCGAGGGGCGCTGCAGCAACTGTCCCCATTGCCAACTCACCAAAACCCAGCCCAGCAGCCCGCCCATCAGAAAGGGAATCAGGCGCACCCAAAGCAGGGATCCCCCGTTCCCGACCTCGGCGACCGCCGTCAGGGGCCTGAGCCGCAGAGTACCGGCTGTAACCAAGGACGGCGCAGCGGCAGGGAGACCTCCAGAAAGTGGGCCAGAGGCAGCCTCTTCCGACGAGGCGACTGGGACCTGAGGGGCAATAGATCCCCGTGCTCTGGCTTGAATGTGCTCCAGCTCCGCCAACACATTGGCCACCGACTGCGGGCGGGCGGCAGGATCTTTGGCCAGGCAACCGAGGATCAAGTCAGACAAACCGGCGGGCAGCGGAAACTTCAGTCCCCAGTCTTCTAGAGGGATGGGCCGGTGCTTGTGGTGGGCCTGGTACCAGCCCGGGAAAGATTCGGTGGTGGGCTTGAGGGGCATCTCCCCGGACACCATCTGGTACAGCATGATCCCGAAGCTGTAGATGTCGGAACGGACGTCCAGCGGCAACCCTTCCAGCTGTTCTGGGGAAGAATAGGCCAGCGTTCCCAGGTAGGCATGGGTAAAGCTCAAAGATTCATGGCTATTGAGCAGCTTGGCAATGCCGAAATCCACCAGCTTCGCCAGTTCCCCAAAACTGTCATCGGCCACCACGATCACATTGGCCGGCTTCAAATCGCGGTGGATCACCTGCACCCGTTGCCCTTCCATGAGGATCCCCTCGTGGGCTGCTTTCAACCCCAAGCCAATTTGACGGGCCAGCCGGAAGAAGCGCTCCAAAGGCAAAGCCCCTGCGGCCAGAATATCCTTGAGGGTTTGGCCGTTCAGGTATTCCATCACATAGAAAGGCACCTCATCGGGGGTAAGGCCATAGTCATTGACTTTGACAATGTGCAGGCTTTTTTGGCCCAAAGCCGCGCAGGCTTTCGCTTCCCGTTCAAAGCGCAGGCGGGTGCGCCGATCCATTGCCGGCTGGGAAAGCAGCTTGACAGCCACTTCCACCCCACCAAAGAGCAAATCTTGAGCCAAATAGACTCGCCCCATGCCCCCCTGTCCCAGCAGATGTACAAGTCGATAACGCTGAGCCAAGAGGCGACCCAAAAAGGGATCCGACGCAGTAAACATAGGGAATCGCGGCGGTACGGAGAACAGGTTTGCAAGAGTCTCGAAGGGATCCGGCAGGAGCGGGCTACCTCTACCATAAGCACTGGAGCCGTCATAGGCCATGCTCGCCGCCGTCAATCCAGTTGCCCTTGATGTCTTTGCCAATTGTTTACCACCCCGACTACAGTGCCCCCCTGCCGCCGGGCCATCGCTTTCCCATGCCGAAATTTCGCCTCTTGCAAGAGCTGCTGCTGCGGGAAGGGGTGATCCGCCCCCAGCAAGTGCACCACCCTGAGCTGCCCCCTCTCGCCTGGATTGAGTCGGTACATACCCCTGAGTACGTCAGGGCCTACTGTGAGGGATCCCTGGAAGCCAAATTGCAGCGGCGCATCGGCCTGCCCTGGAGCCCGGAGCTGGTGCAGCGCACCTGTCGAGCGGTGGGGGGCACCATCCTGACCGCCCAATTGGCCCTGCGCCACGGCCTGGCCTGCAACACCGCCGGCGGCACCCACCATGCCTTCCCCGCCTACGGCTCCGGCTTTTGTATCTTCAACGACCTGGCCATTGCCGCCCAAGTCCTGCTGCAGCAAGGGCTGGTGCAAAGGCTCTTGATCGTGGATCTGGATGTCCATCAAGGAGATGGCACTGCTTGGATCTTTCGCTCCGAGCCGCGGGTGTTCACCTTTTCCATGCACTGCGAGGCCAACTTCCCCGCCACCAAGCAGCAGAGCGACCTGGACGTGCCCCTGCCAGTAGGCATGGAAGATGAAGCCTATCTCCAGACTTTGGCCGACCACTTGCCCGATCTGTTGGCTCAGGTGCGCCCTGACCTGGTGCTCTACGATGCCGGTGTGGATCCCCACGAGGAAGATCTCCTGGGCAAGCTGGCCCTTAGCGACCAGGGCCTGTTTCGGCGGGACATGCAAGTGCTAAACACTTGTCTAAAGCAGGGCTATCCTGTCGCCTGCGTCATCGGCGGCGGCTACGGCAAAGACCTCAACTGCCTCGTGTATCGCCACTCCCTGCTGCACCGGGCTGCCAGCGAAGTGTACCGCCAATACCGTCTCTAGCCGGGGGCAAACTAGGCGTATTCGGCAATCACCACCGTGATGTTGTCTCGCCCGCCCCGCTCTTTGGCCGCTTCGATGAGTTTTAGAGGAAGCTGCTCCAAATCTTCCACCTGCAGGCAGTACTCGATGATCACTTCGTCGTCTAACTCCTCCGTCAGGCCGTCGCTACACAACAGCAGGCGATCCCCCGGACGCACGGTAATCGGCTGCACAGAAGGCGGCCCCGCATCAGGCCGGCCCAGGCAGCGCTCGAGAATATGTCGCCAGGGGTGAATCCGGGCCTGCTCGTAGGTCAACTCCCCCAGTCGAATGGAGCGGGCCACCAAGGTGTGATCCTCGGTCATTTGCTGCATTTCGGATCCCCGTAGGCGATAGAGGCGAGAATCGCCAATGTGAGCACTCCAGCAGTTGCCCTTGGGATCCACCATGGCCACCACCACCGTAGTGCCCATGTCTGCCCGCTCTGGATTTTCCCGCTGATCCTTGAGGATGGCACTGTTGGCTGCTTCTACGGCTTCGCTGAGCAACCGGGGTGCCGGCACGTTTTTCCAGCCTCGATCCAGATATTCTCGGATGGTCTCGACAGCCAACAGGCTGGCTGTAGCCCCGGCAGCATGTCCTCCCATACCATCGGCAACAATAAAGTAGCGCCCCTCTGGATCGCAGTAGTAGGCATCTTGATTGCTGCTGCGGAGCTTGCCGGGATCCGTAGCGCAGGCATATCGTCGCATCACATCAATCGCTCTGACCGATTCAACCTTAAGAGTACTCTGATTAAAGCAAGAGCAGCGAGGGCAGCCAAAACCAAAGTGATAACCGTTAAGGTAGCATGTCCGGCCAAAAAGAGCTGAGTTGCGCTCAAAAAAAAGGCCGCAAACAACACCCCGTAAATGACTCCCAGCCCGGTGTTGTTCAGCTTGCGCAGCAAGCGCTCCGTCTCGCTGGATCGCACCCGCAGGCGTAGCTCCCCTTGTTCTATCTTGCTCAAGGTCGACTCGATCCGGCGCGGCAAGCTGAGGCTGCTGCTGGTGAACTCAGCCGCTTGACGGCCAACCTGGGCCAAGAGGGTCTCAGTCTTGCTTCCGTTTAAACTCATCAGCTCTTCCGCAAAGGGTTTGGCCACCTCCATAAAGTCGAACTCCGGATCCAACCCTTTCCCCAATCCCTCCAGCGTGGTCAGGGCCCGCATCACAAAAGTAAAGGTAGCCGGAAAGCGAAACGGCTGATCGTAGGCCAGCTCGTAAAGGTCTTCGCTAATGGCCGCCACCGAGATTTCTCCCGAGTTGCCGGAAAAGGGTTTGTCCATAAAGTGATCCAGCATGTACTGCACCGAGCGGCGCACCGGAGCCAGATCGGCGGTGGGCACCAGCACCCCCAGTTCCACCAGCGAGGCCACCACCTGATCGGCATTTTTGGAGACTACACCTGCCAGCGTGCCCATCAGCTTTTCTTTCACATCGGAGGGCAGGCGGCCCATCATGCCGAAGTCGTAGAAGATCAGCGTGCCATCGGGCTTCACGGCAATGTTGCCGGGGTGGGGATCGGCGTGAAAAAAACCATCCTTGAGCAGTTGCCGCAGATAAGCCTCTGCCCCCAGACGAGCCAAAACCTTGCGATCCAACCCTGCCGCACTCAAGGCTTCGTAATCGCTGATTTTGATCCCCGGCAGGTATTCCAATGTCAACAGGCGAGGAGAGGTGTAACGCCAATACACTTTGGGAACAGCAATTTGCGGCATATCCCGAAAGTTGCGACGGAAGGTATCGGCATTGCGGCCCTCATTGAGGTAATCCACCTCTTCCCAGAGGGTGCGCCGACACTCTTCGTAGATGCCGATCCAGTCGCGGCCCGGCCCGCCCCAAGAGGTGCGATACTGAAAGAACTCGGCAATCCCACGGCAGATCTCCAAATCGATGGTGAACAGCCGGGTCAGCCCCGGACGCTGCACCTTCACCCCCACCTCTTCCCCGGTTTTCAGCTTGGCGCGATGCACCTGCCCCAAGCTGGCAGCGGCCAAAGGGGTGGGATCAAAGTAGCTGTAGATTTGGGTTATCGGCCTGCCCAGCTCCTGCTGCACAATTGCCGCCACCTGTTCGTAGCTGAAAGCAGGCACCCGATCCTGCAGCTTGGAGAGCTCCTCGACATATTCCGAGGGAAAGAGATCGGCGCGGGTGGAGAAAAACTGCCCCACTTTAATAAAAGTAGGGCCTAAGTTAAGCAGCGTTTCGCGGATCCAAATGGCTCTGGCCCGGCGGCGCTGGGCCTTTCGCTCGGGCGTGGGTTGTCCCCCATAGCTCCAAGCCTGCTGATCCAGCCAAAGGTAAAACAGCCAGGTGAGCACAAATCGCCAAATGTCCAGCATGCGGCCCTGGCGAGTATAGTTCTCCCGGGCCCAGCGGTAGGCGGTATAGGGCTTGACGGGTTGTGATCCCAAAGAAGTCCGGGATCCCAAAAGGCTCGCGTTCAAGCGTTTCGACTCCGGTACTTCTGCAACTCGGAGCGCAGCTGCGCCACTTCCGCCCGCAAGTCGTCCAGAGTTGCCTGCAAATCTTCTGTCTGGAAAGGAGGCGGCACCCTTTCCTGGGCGGCCACGGATGCTTCTGCCTCAGCTCGGGTCATGACATCCTGGGCAAAGGTTTGCCAGCCCTCCTGCAGCTCGGCCCACACCTTGCCCACTTCTCCGGCAATATCGGTGAGGGCGCTTTCCAAACGCTCCCGTAGGACATCCGCCACAGCCTTGCCGACAAAAAAAGCCCGCACAACCGGATTCTTCATGCGACCCAAGTGTTAAGAAGCATCACCAGGATTATAACGAATCTTGCCCCAGGCACAGCGGCAGGCCGACCCATCCGAACAGCCTCGGATCGATCGGCCCGGCAGAGCCCGCAAAGGGTTGTCCCCGGAAGCTTGCCCAGTCCTAGCGGCGGTTGGTGGTCATGTCAGGGATCTTCAGATCGAAGACGCTGATGTTTTGCCGTGCAGCCGGCTTGGGATTGAGCATGCGGGCCATGTTGAGGAAGTTTTCTGGATCCCCGGGTTTGGGAGGACGGGTGAGACGATAGGTGCGCACCACTTCCCGCGTCGAGCGCTTCACGCCGGAGACATCGCGCCAACGAGCTCCATAGCGGGGGGTTACCAGGTTGGCGGGCTTTTCCGACAGGCGACGGCGTTGGTAAGGCACCACATCGTCCCCAAAGGCGGCATTGTACTCTTCGCTATCCACCACGGCATCGATGAAGCCATCTAGCCCCTTGGTGGCAACGATGATGGAGTACTTGATGCGCTCCTGTTGGCTGTAGGTGGGCCGACCCAAAAAGCGCTGGAAGGTGACCTCGATGAAGCGGTAGTTGTCGTTGGGAACCATGACCAGATCCCGGTACACCTCCGACTTGCCCAGGCCGCGCACAAACTCTTTGACCGAGATTGCCCCGTTGCGCAATTGGGACTCCAGAGCTTTTTGCCGATAACTCTCCAGCATCAGATGCTCGCTGAAGATCTGGCGATAGGCGGCGCGAATGATGTTGTCAATTCCTGTCGGGTCGTCAGGACGGTAGACCGGCGGGGTTTCGTCGCTGGCTACAAAGTAGCGAGGCACCCGTTCATTTTGGGTGGTGGGGCGATCGGCAAGCAACGGAAGGGACATAGATGGTGCTCCTAAAAAAACGAGAAAAACTTAAGAAAAACACGGTAGGGCAGGGAAGCTAAGGCTCAGCAGCCAATTCCTGCCAGCTCATCTGGGCGCGGAGAGGGATCAGAGGATCGGCATCTTCCAGGGCCATCTGGAGCGCAGCCTCGACTGAGGGGCGCAGAGATTGTTCACCCTGGCGAGCCAAGTCCGTCAGGGATCCGACGGCGGCATAGCGGACTCCCCAATCGGCATCGGCAAGGCATTGCCGCAACAGGTGCAAGGCTCGCTCTTGATCGGGCAAGGGCCGCTTGGCAGCCACCCGTCCCAGCCCGCGGGTCGCCGCCCGCCGTACACTGGGGGCAAAGTCCGCCACAATGGCTTCCGCCAAAAAGGGGTAGGCATCCCCATGGCCAATACGGGCCAGAGCCCGCACCGAATAGGCCCGCGCCCCATAGTCAAAACCGTCAATATGGCTCAGCAAGGGCTGCACCGCGGCTTCCCCAAAGCGCAGCACCTCCTCCAGAGCAGCCTCCCCAACTGCAGGGCGATTAAACCCAAAGGCGCGAATTAAGATGGGGATCCCTTCCACTTGGCCCAAAGCGCCCAGCGCCCTCACCACCCGCAACAATTCCTCAGGCGACGTGGCCTGCTCCAATTCTGCTGCCAGTTGAGCCACAGCAATGGGAAACGCTTGAGCAGCCGAGGCGGAGGACATAGGCAACGAATAGTCAAAGGTACACTTGAAACCGCTGATCAAAGGCACTGAGCGCCTCAGGATCCTAGAAGAGCTTCTCCAGTTGCGGCAGGATCACCGCCGTCACCTGAGCCAGCGGCACCCACCCCAACTGAAGCGCCACATCGAACAGCCGCTTCAGAGCATTGATGCGCAGGTTGAGAGCCACGTCGGCTGTGGCCAGCAGCGGCGCCCCCGCCACCCATCCCGATTCGGCCAGGTCGAACAAAGCGGCCTGTCGTAGGCTGGAGTTGGAGTGGGCCAGTAGCGCCACCAGGATTTGGGTCAGCTCCTCGGCTTGCGTAAAGCGATAGAGCACCCAAGCCGCTGCCGAACGCACCCGCTCAGAGGGATGGTTCAAAAAGGGCCGGATCGCTGCCTCAGCCTCGGTGGCCTGAAGCTGACCCAAGGCCTCGATAAGGGCTTCCCAGGGCTGCTCCTGCTCGCGGGACTGCAACAGTGCCAGCAAGGGATCCACCGCTCGCTTGTCCCCCAATTGAGCCAAGGCATAGGCAGCCTCTTCCCGCACATGAAAGTCGGTACAAGTGAGCGCCTCGATCAAACCGGGCACGGCCCGCGCATCCCCGATTTGCCCCAGGGCCTTAGCGGCATTGCGGCGCAGAGGATAGCCCCCCAAGGCAGTGCGATCCCGCTCATCCTGCAACGCCAAAAGCAGCGGCTCTACCCCCCTTGGATCCCGAACTGTGCCCAGGTACCAGGCAGCATAGTACCGATCTTGCAAGTCATCCCCCTGCAGCCGGGCTATCGCCTGCTCCCAAGTGAGCTGCTGCGGCAGCACCGCCGTGTTGGATGCCATACGAACCGTTGCAGAGCTGTTCATGACACCTGGGCAACCTTGCCGGTAACTTCAGTCGGCCGTCGGGCCTCCCTCACTCAGCAGCGCCGTTGCCCTGAGCGGGAGAGGCATTGGCTCCTGACAAGGCAGTGACCTGCACAATTTTGCCACCCATCCGTAGAATGCGCTGCATCTCGGCAGACAACCGACTGTAGGGAACGGTGGTGCTCAGGGTGCTGCGGCGAACTTTGGCAGAGGTGGCCAGAGCATCGGGCGGGTTGAGCAGACCGGTGTACTCAACTCGGTAAACCCGGCTGCCGGCTTCTGTCAGGGCTTCAGGGCTGGTGGTGCTTTGACCAAACATCGCTTTCCCCAGGTATCTATGAGACTTCGTTTGGAAGACAGGCAAACTGACCAGCGAACAAGCCGTACCGGCTATTCTCGCGAACCAGCACGCTGCCGTTGGGCAATGCCTACAATCCAAAGGCTAACTACCCCAGACTGGAGAGCAGGCGACCAACCCAACCGGCTTAAGAGAAGCCAAGGCGCCAAACCAACCTGGAAACAGGTGGAATAGACCTCTTTGGAGCCGTCGCCTGCTCTGGAGAGACACACAATTGGAAGACAAAGAAAGAGATCGTCCACTCCCAACAAGCAGGGATCTCTGCCCTGGGATTCCCTAGCTGAGGGCGTTGATGGCGTAATCGAAGTAGATGGCAGCTTCGTTGGCCGCTTGACCGCTCAGCATGCCCAGAGCGCGGCTCTTCATGTACTGCAGAGCCACGATGTACCAGCTGGGAGAGAGGTTAAAGGAGCGGTTCACTTCCCGCAGTCCGGCCACCAGGTATTCATCGAGGGGGCCGGTGCCACCTGCAACCAGGGAATAGGTGATGAAGCGGAGGTAGTAGCCGATGTCGCGGGCACACTTGGCTTGAAACACATCGCCGTGGCCCATTTCACCCGGCTGAGTCAGGTAAGGGAACCTCTTGAACACTTCCTGCACCGCTTCCCGCACCAGGGTTTGCTGATTGTTGGTTAGGACACGGGCCGCTTCCAGAGAAGCAGCAGCACGCTGGTAACGACCATTCACGGCCTGCAGTTCGCTGGCATTCAGAAAACGCCCTTGATTGTCAGCGGCAGCAATCGCTTCAGTGATGACAGTTTTCACCTTGCAGCTCCTAAATTCATCGATTGTGTTGTTAATGGACGTTCTGTAGGAAAGGCGGACTGGATTTCCACCTGCCTATCAGAAATGAGGGATCTAACGGATCTCAATTCTGAAAGGAACGACCAAGCTGGCTTCGACCCAAAGCTCAAACGATGGCGGCAGCCGCCTTATCGAAGTAGCTGGCCACTTCGCTTTGCAGCGCCGAGCAGTCCCCAGGAGTGATGCCCTTCGGATCCATGATCTTGGCCAGCGCTTCCTTCTTCATAGCAGCAATGGCATTGGCCACAGAAGTGGTGGGCACCCCCAGAGCAATGTAGGTTTCCCGCAGGCCGTTCAGGCAGCGATCTTCCAGCACAGAGCTATCCCCGGCCAAGGTGGCATAGGTGATGTAGCGCAGGATGATCTCCATGTCCCGTAGGCAGGCAGCCATGCGGCGGTTGGTGTAGGCATTGCCGCCGGGAGCGATCAGATCTGGCTCTTGAGCAAACAAAGAGCGAGCTGCATTGGTTACGATTTGGGCGGCATTGCTGGTCATGCGGTTGACAGCATCTAGGCGCTTGTTGCCCTCTGCCACCAAAGCCGCCAAACGGTCAAAGTCTTGGTCACTTAAAAAGGCACCGCGTGCATCTGCCTGAGCGATCACCCGGGTAAAGGCGTCTTGCATGATGGATCTCCTTCTGGTCTTTCCAAAAAGCGATGAGCGACTGGCTGAACCTCCCAAAAGCCGAATCCCAAGCTTTTTTGCGGGATCCTCTTTGACCCCCAAAAATCAAGGATTCCGTGGCAGCAGACCCCCCACCGAACCCCTAAATTTTTAGATAGGTCAAGAACCTCTGCGACTTTCAGACAGCCGAGCATCCAGCCTAATTTTATATCGCGGGATGGATGAGTGTTTTGTGAAGATTTGCAAACCTACCAACCCCAAAATGTCTGCCTAGGCTGGGATCCCTGGACTATGGGGCGCAGCAGGGGGGAAATGGGTCTGCGGGCTGGCTCACAAAATGTAAACATTTGTTTTGAGATGGAAGCAGTCTGAGTGGGCACCTTCCTGAACAGAAGTTAACACTCTGGAGTGGTCACCTCTTGCAGGGCCGCTTTGAGGGCTCGACAAAAGTGAGCTATTTGTTGCAGTCCTTCTTCAGGCGTGGGGGCTTTGGCCAGCCGTTGCACAAATGCGCTGCCCACAATCGCCGCATCTGCTCCCCAGAGAGCGATCTGGCGGGCCTGGTCGGGAGTGGAGATGCCGAAGCCCACCCCAATCGGCAGGGGGGTTTGTTGGCGCAGTTGCTGCAGCAAAGCCGGGATCCGCTTTTCCAGGGTGGCCCGTTCGCCGGTAACGCCGGTGGTGCTGACCAAGTAGACAAAGCCACTGGACTGCTGGGCAATGCGGCGCATGCGCTCCGGGGGGCTGGTAGGTGCCACCAGCAGGATGAGGTCGATCCCTTCGGCCTGGGCTGCTTGTCGCAGGGATCCCGCCTCTTCCAGAGGCAGATCGGGGACGACCAAACCGGCACAGCCGGCCTGCTGCAGTTGATGCAGAAAGTTGGGGATGCCGAGCTGGTGGATGGGGTTGTAGTAGGTGAACAGGATCAGGGGGGCCTGCAGAGAGAGGCGGCGCAAGCCTTGTAGAATGGCGCCCAAAGTGACTCCCCGGCTGAGGGCGCGGGTGGCTGCCGCTTGGATCACCGGCCCATCCGCCAAGGGATCCGAGTAGGGTACCCCCAGCTCGATAAAATCGGCGCCGCTCTGATCCAGAACCTGCAAAGCCTCAAAGGTGGTTTCCAAGTTGGGATCCCCAGCGGTGAGGTAGGGGATGAGGGCTTTTTCACCACGGCTGCGCAGCGCCTGAAAGCAGGCTGTGATCCGAGTGGGCATGGGATCCATTCGATTCTGAGGAGATTGAGAGCATCCCCCACTGTAGCGTCTGCCGGGATCCCTAGGGGAGAGGCACAAAATCGTAGCCGGTACCGGAGCGGTTGCCGGGCTCAACCCGCACCAGCACATGGGGAGCATTGCGGTCGCCGGAGGGCAAGAAGCGCACTTCTCCGGAAGCGCCGTCCGGCAAGCGGAAGTTCGGGTCGCCCAGGGCGGCGAGAACAGCGCTGCGGCTGGGGGATCCCTGCTGGATGGCTCGCAAAAAAGCCCGGGTGGCGTCGTAGGCCAGAGCGGTGCGCCAGCTCACCTGCCCTCCCCAGAGCTGGGCTGCCTTCTGGGCAAACTCGCGGTTGCGCGGCACCTGGGGATGCCAGGGTACCGCCACCACCAAGCCCTCTACCGCTGCTCCCCCTTCTTGCAATGTGGTGAGGCTGAAGAGCACATCGCCGCCCAGAAGAGCAAGGGGCTTACCAGCTACAGCGTTCTCGCGGGCTACGGCCAGCGCTTTTTCGGCTACGGAAGCCGTGGGAGCTAAAAAAGCTACCTGAGCTCCTTGGCCGACGGCCCTTTGCAGGCTGGCTTGGGGGTTGAAGTCCGACGCCGATAAGTCGAACTCCGCCAGCACGATGCCCCCTTCGCTGGTCAGGGTGGAGGCAAAGGCATCGCGCAAGCTGGAGCTGTAGGCGCTGTTGGGGTTGTAGAAGATGGCCACCCTTTGCAACCGCAACGTGTTGAGAGCATAACGGGCCAGTTGCGTGCCGGCCACTTGATCCGAGGGCACGGTGCGAAAAATGGCATCCCCCAGCATGCTGATGCGGGTGCTGGTGGAGGTGGAGGAGATCATGGCCAAGCCGGCAGGCTGATAAACCTCGGCTGCAGCCAGGGTGGCATCGCTGGTGTTATGGCCAATCACCCCCAAGATCTCAGGCTGCGCCACCAGGGCTCTGGCCACCGCTGCTGCTCGCTCAGGGTTATCGCCATCGTCGGCAATCACTACCCGCAGCAGCCGTCCTCCGATTCCCCCCTGTTGGAAAAGCTCCTCCTGAGCTTGCGCCACCCCGCGCAGGGTCTCTTTGGCGCGGTTGGGGTTGCTGGAGATGGGCACCACCACCGCCAGGCTCAAGGGACTGCCCTGCTGCTGGGCACGGGCATTGTTCAAGAAAATGCGAGCTTCCGGGTCGTTGCGGTTGCTTTGCAGCCCCATCTCCAACACCGAGATGGCCGCGCTGAGGTTACCTTGGCGCAACAGCTCTGCAGCGGCAACGGCAGCGGGACTGCTATCGGCAAACAAGGTGCGCTCGCCGCTGGTCAGGAGCAGATCTTGTGCTCCACCCCCCAACCCTGGCAGCGATACTGGCGGTAGAGAAATGCCTTCCGGCCAGCGAACATAGCCCGCCTGCCAAGCGCGATGACCGCCCCAGAGTAGCAATAGCCCCAAGGCAATGTAGACAATGGGTGGTGGAGACTTGGCAACCATATATAGAGAGAGAAAACGCTAGCTTTTGGCCAGCAAAGACACTGCTTGTATCCTCAGGAATCCTCAAAAGTCATCTTTCCAAGGATCTCTAAGGATCTCCGACTATGCATCAGCATGAGTGCGGGAGTATGTCACGGATCGGGACGGTAGGAAGGGCTGTTGCGGTATTGGCGCTCTAGCTGCTCCACAATGGAAATGGGAACGGATGAGGTCTCGGAGGGCTCTTCTGGCGAGGTGCCGATCTGTGTCTCGGTCTCCACATTGAACTGCCGAGATGTTGCCCAAACCACTGCTGCAATCAGCAAAAGGACGATAGCGGCACCGTAAAGAAGGGCGACGATGGCCATCGGGTCAATGGTTTAGCTTTCCCCTTCCATGATAAAGGCTGTCGAGAATTACCCACTTCAGGATCCCTTAGAGCAAGCCCTATGGGACTGGCACCGAGGAGAGGCCAAGGGATCCCTGCTCTTGCATGCCTACGGCCTGGAGGGGATCCCGTTGGCGGAAGAGCCCCAGGTGGTCTCCCCAGAGGTGTTCTTCACCCAGGAGCTGCCGGAGGTGGAGGCCATGGCTTTGGATCTATGCCGCGGTCGGGTGCTGGACATCGGCGCCGGCACGGGCCGCCACAGCCTGCTGCTGCAGGAGGAAGGATTGGCCGTGGCTGCCTTGGATCGCTCCCCGGTGGCGTTGCAGATCATGGCAGAGCGGGGGGTGCGCTGCCGCATTGCCGCCGATCTTTTCCACTGGGCGGGGCCAGGAGAGCCCTTCGATACCCTACTCCTGCTGATGAACGGCGTCGGCTTGGCGGGATCCCTGTCGGGCTTGGAGCGTTTTTTGCGCCTGGCTCGCCACTGGGTTCAGCCCACTGGCCAGTTGCTCCTGGATTCCACCGATTTGAGCGATGCCAGCGACCTCGCAGATCTGCGGAATCTGCCGGCAGAAGAGGGAGGGCGTTTAGAAAACTTGGAAGATCCCTCTGGCAAGCTGGCCGCTCCTGCCCACCTCGAAGCAGGTGGCTCAGAAGATTGGCAGGAAGGGAGCGAGGCAAAAGCCAAGGTAGTGAACTTTGTAGCCGAGTACAACGGCCAGCGGGGGGATCCCTTTCCCTGGCTATTTGTAGATCCGGAAACCCTGCTGCAGTGTGCCCACGCCAACGGCTGGCAGGGGCAGATTGTCTATCAAGAGCCGGAGGGGGCTTTTCTGGCACGCCTCACCCCCTTCTGAAGGACTCGCTAGTGGGAAAGGATCTGGGATAAAAACAGGCGGGAGCGCTCTTCTTTCGGATTGCTGAAAAACTCTTGGGGGGTGTTTTCCTCCACGATCTTGCCGCGGTCGAAGAAGATAATCCGATCCGCCACCTCGCGGGCAAAGCCCATCTCGTGGGTTACACACACCATGGTCATCCCCGAGCGGGCCAACTCCCGCATCACGTCCAGCACCTCCTTGATCATCTCTGGATCCAAGGCCGAGGTGGGCTCATCGAAGAGCATCACCGCCGGATTCATGGCCAAGGCGCGGGCAATCGCCACCCGCTGCTGCTGCCCCCCCGAAAGTTGCCCCGGGTATTTTTCTGCTTGCTCGGCGATCCCCACGCGGCTTAGCAGTTCCATAGCCCGCTCTATCGCCTCACTTTTTTTCATCTTTTTCACGTGGATTGGGCCAAGGGTTACATTTTGCAAAACCGTGAGATGGGGAAACAGGTTGAACTGTTGAAAAACCATGCCCACCTCGCGGCGAATGGCATCGATGTTGCGCAGGTCGCTGGTTAGCTCAATGCCATCTACCACAATGCGCCCTCTCTGGTGTTCTTCTAAGCGGTTCAACGTGCGAATAAACGTGGACTTGCCCGAACCTGAAGGCCCACAGACCACCACCACCTCTCCGCGGCGGATGCGGGTGGTAATGCCCTTGAGGACGTGGAAATCGCCGTACCATTTGTGAACATCTTCGCATTGGATAATGTCAGCGCTGGCTGCACTTTGCGGAGAGAGTGAAGACCTTATGTGCGGGGATCCTTGCATGGGTGGGTGACTCCCTAAGTTTCACCAAAGCAGGCATGGGTACCATGGCAGAACTGGCCGAGCCACAACCGTAGCCTCTGCAACATTTCCATACGCCCTGACATGTAAGGCTTTGAGAAAATCGTAGGCGCCTATGGCAAACCATTCTATGGGGTGTGGGGTGTGGCAGGAGTGTAACCCAATGGCACGGTATCTCGGTTGAAGTGCCGTGTATGAACGACTGTTGACGACGAAGATCTTGAGGATTGACATGGGGTAATTTTATGAACTGGATAAAGCATTTGAACGGATTGGCTCCCTTGGCCGGGGCACTGGCGTTGTCTATGGGCCTGCAGTCCCTTCCCGCTTGGGCGCAGCTGGGGCCGCTCACCGACCGCATCAAGGCTCGGGGCGAGTTGATCTGTGGGGTAAACAACCAACTGCCCGGATTCGGCAACCTGGATGACCAAGGCAAGTATGTGGGTTTTGATATCGACATCTGCCGGGCGGTAGCTGCCGCTCTCTTTGGAGATCCGGACAAGGTTCGATACGTCTACCTGACGGCGGCCAATCGCCAGTCTGCGATTCAGTCGGGCGAGGTCGATATGATTAGCCGCAACACCACCTGGACCCTCACCCGGGATCGCGAGTGGGCGGTGACCTTCGGCCCCACCACCTACTACGACGGCCAAGGATTTATGGTGCGGAAGTCGCTGGGGGTGGAAAAGCTGGAAGACCTGAACGGGGCCACCATCTGTGTGATTGCCGGCACCACCACCGAGCTGAACTTGGCGGATACCTTCCGCGCCCGTGGCATTGCCTTTACGCCAGTAACCTTCGACGGCGATGATTCCTCTTTCAACGCCTACGAAGAGGGCCGTTGCGATGCCATCACCAGCGACCAAAGCGCCCTCATCTCCCGCCGGGCCAGCTTGGCTTCTCCCGACGACCACGTGATCTTGCCGGAGGTGATCTCCAAAGAGCCCTTGGGGCCGCTGGTTCCCCACGGAGATGAGAGTTTCTCCGTCATTATGAACTGGACGGTCTACGCCCTCTTCTATGCAGAAGAAAAGGGGATCACCAGCGCCAATGTGGACGAGTTCCTCAAGTCCGAGGATCCCGACATTCGCCGCTTCTTGGGCCAGGAAGGCAACCTGGGAGAGCTGCTGGGCCTGAAGCCGGATTGGGTGGTCAATGTCATCAAGGCGGTGGGCAACTACGGCGAGATCTTCAACCGCCACCTGACCCCCTTGGGCGTGCCGCGGGGCTTGAACCAGCCCTACACCAAAGGTGGGATCCAGTACGCGCCGCCTTTCCGCTAATCGCAAATCCGGGAGCCATCGCCCCCCCTGGGACAGGGATCTCGGTTGGTCAGTACCAGCCAGGGATCCCTTGTTTCCTGTCATACTTTGGATTGTTGCCTGCGCCCCATGACTGCACTGTCTGACCAGCCCCACCTTCGCCCCCCCTGGTGGCGGGATGAGCGTATCCTGAAGCTCTTGCTGCAGGTGGCCTTTGTCGTGGCCGTGCTGCTGGTGTTCGGGATCCTTGCTCAGAACCTCCTCGCCAGCCTGCGCCGCCTGGGCATCAGTTTGGGCTTTCGCTTTCTGGGCAACTCCGCCAACTTTGGGATCACCGAGGGGCTGATCCCCTACGACCCCTCCGAGAGCTACCTGAAGGCTCTGGCGGTGGGAGCGGTGAACACCCTCTGGCTGTCGGCAGTCAGCATTGTGTTGGCGACGGCGATGGGCTTTGTCCTGGGGATGGCTCGCCTCTCCAGCAACTGGCTGGCCCGCCAGCTGGCCACCGTTGTTACCGAGATCTTTCGCAATGTCCCGGTGCTGCTGATCGTGATCTTCTGGTACCAGGGGGTGATCCTCACCCTGCCGGGGGTGCGCAACAGTCTCTCCATCGGCGGGCTTGTCTTTATCAACCAGCGGGGAGTGAAGCTGCCCGGGTTGGATCCCAGCGGCTGGCTGGTTCCCGCGCTGGCCATTGTAACCGCGGCTGGGTGGGGGATCCGCAAGCTGCTCCTAGTCTGCCGACCCGAGCTGGGATCCCGGCAGCGGAACCTGTGGGTGGCTGCGGGGGTGGCGCTGCTGGCGGTGGCCTGCTGGGTGCTCTTCCCAGAGCCGCCGGTGCGGCTGGATGTCCCGGTACTGGAGCGCTTTAACTTCCGGGGTGGGATCCAGCTTTCGGCGGAGTTTACCGCCATGATGCTGGGCTTGGTGACCTACACCGGCTGCTACATTGCCGAAGTGGTGCGGGGATCCTTTTTGGCGGTGCCGCGGGGGCAGTGGGAGGCGGCCCGGGCCGTCGGCCTGTCGGAGCTGCAAACCTTTCGCTTGGTGATTGTGCCGCAGGCCCTGCGGATCATGATCCCCTCCTTGAACACTCAGTATCTCACCCTGATCAAAAACTCCAGCTTGGCCATTGCCGTTGGCTTCTCCGATCTGTTCAACATCAGCAGCACCATCATCAACCAGTCGGGACGTTCGGTGGAGATGTTCGCCATCCTCATGGCCACCTACCTGACCTTTAACCTGGTGGTTTCCTACGGCATGAACTGGCTCAATGCCCGCGTCAAATTGGTGGAGCGCTAACCCATGCCCAGCAGTCTCTCCTCTCCGCTTATAGAAGAAGAAAAGGTACTCCCCCCCACGGAGAAACAAAGTCCGCTGGCTTGGGTGCGTCGCAACCTGTTTGACTCCTGGTTGAGCACCTTGCTCACCTTGGTCTCCGCCTTGGTATTGGCTTGGGCAATTTCCCTGTTCTGGAACTGGGCGTTCACCCAAGCCCGCTGGGAGGTGATCCCGGCCAACCTGAAAATCTTTGCCAGCGGCACCTACCCCAGCAGCCAACTGTGGCGGGTGTGGGCGGTGTTGGGAACTGTGCTGGCCACCTTGGGGGTAGCGGGGGGGGCTTGGGGCGGTGTGCTGCTGCACTACCTCATTCTCTTGGGAGCTGCTATGGGCTTGGCCGCTTTCCTGCCTTTGGGAACCCAGTCGCAGGGGTGGCTGGCGGTTTGCTCTGGAGCGACTTTTGCCGCTATTGCCCTCAGTCGCGGACGGGAATCCTGGCGGCTGGCTTCCATCTGGGTTTGGGCCCTGATCTTGCCCCTCTGTCTGCAGCTGCTGCTGGGCAACCTGGGCCCCAATTGGCCGGCAGTGCGAACCGAGCAACTGTCTGGACTGCTGCTGACCTTGATCTTGGCGGCAGCCGCCATGATCGTCGGCTTCCCCATTGGGGTGTTGCTGGCGTTGGGCCGGGCCAATTGGGCGTTGCCGGTAATCCGGATCTTCTGCACGCTGGTGATCGAGCTGGTGCGGGGGGTGCCTCTGACCACCATTCTGTTTGCCGCCTGGCTGTTGGTGCCCTTCTTTCTGGGGGGGATCAGCGTCAACCTGATCATCCGGGCGGAGGTGGCCTTCATCTTGTTTACAGCCGTGTACGTGGCCGAGGACGTGCGGGGCGGCCTGCAGTCGATCCCGCTGGGCCAGCTGGAGGCGGCACGGGCGCTGGGCTTGAACCCCTTTCAAGTGACCGCTTTGGTGATTTTGCCCCAGGCACTGCGGGCAGCCGTTCCGGCGCTGGTGAACGAGTTCCTCACTCTCTTCAAAGACACGTCGCTGGTGTTCATTGTCGGCCTCATCGACCTGCTGCAGGCGGGGCGCGTGGTGTTCACCAACCCCAACTGGCTGGGCACCCAGCGGGAAGTGCTGTTTTTTATCGGCCTGATCTACTTTATCTGCTGCTTTGCCATGGCTTACGCCGCCCAGCAGGTGGAAAAGGCGCTGGGCTTGGGCAAGCGCTAAAAACTGCAACTGCTCCCCTTCCCAGTTTCATCTGCTCAGGCCCCGGGATCCCCTTAACGGGCTTGGGCCACCGCCCAATGGCGAGGAGTGTTGGGCAAGTGCTTTTCCCTGGAGAGGGGGCAGCGCTAAGATAGCGGGGAACGTCTCGTTACACCTTGGCCCATGACCCTTGCCTCTGAGACCGAATCCCCGGAGCAAGCCGCGGCGGCCCCTGAGCCTAGTCGGGTGCGGGATCCGGAGTTTCCCTACGAGGTCGAAATGACCTTGATGGAGCACTTGGAAGAGCTGCGCAGCCGCCTGTTGGCCAGCGTGATCGCGGTGGCGATCTGCATCATCGCCTGCTTTGCCGTGGTGAATCGCATTGTCGCCCTGCTGGAGGTGCCCGCGCAGGGGGTTACCTTTTTGCAACTGGCGCCGGGGGAGTATTTTTTCGTTTCTGTGAAGGTGGCGGCCTACTCGGGGCTATTGCTGGCCACACCCTTTTTGCTCTACCAAATTGCCCGCTTCGTCTTGCCGGGGCTGAGCGTGAAGGAGCGCAAGCTGCTGGGGCCGGTGGTGCTGGGATCGAGCCTTCTGTTTGTGGCCGGCTTGGTCTTTGCCTACTATCTCCTCATTCCGGCGGCGCTTAACTTTTTCATCCGCTACGGCGAAGGGGTGGTGGATCAGGCTTGGTCCATCGACCGCTACTTTGAGTTTGTGCTGCTGCTGCTGTTCAGCACCGGCCTGGCCTTTCAGGTGCCGATTTTGCAGGCGCTGCTGGGAGGATTGGGTCTGGTGACTGCCGAGCAGATGTTCAAGGGCTGGCGCTACGTGGTTCTGGGCGCGGTGGTGGCGGGGGCCATTCTCACCCCCTCGACGGATCCCCTCACCCAGAGCCTTTTGGCCGGGGCTGTGACGTTTCTATATTTGTTTGGCATTCTGCTGGTGAAGCTCCTTGGCAAATGAGCCGAAGCTGCATGCGCTGATCTTGGCGGCTGGGTTTTCCACGCGGATGGGAGAGCCGAAAGCCTTTCTGCCCTGGAAAGACGGGCAAACCCTGCTCTCTTACCAGATTTTTCAGTGGCGACAGGCGGGGTTTCAACCCTGGGTGGTGCTGGGATCCCAGCATTTGGCGGCAGCCCAACCCCACTTGGCAGGGGCAGAGGTGCTGGTCAATCCGGCTCCTGAGCTGGGCAAGACCCACTCCATTCGGGTAGGGGTGGAAGGGATCCCTGCCGATTTTCAGGTGCTGGCCATTTCGGCGGTGGATCAGCCCCGCCCGGCGTGGATCTACCACAGCTTGCTGGAGTACCATCTGCGCCATCGCGCTTGGGTTACTGTGCCGGTGCATCGAGGGCGACGGGGGCACCCTACCCTGATCGACAGGCGCTTGCGGGAAAAGCTGTTGGATCTCCGAGAAGAAACCCTGGGCCTGCGCCGGTTGTTGCAGGATCTGGGCAGGCGGGTACAGGAGGTGGAGCTCTACACTCCTGAGATCTTCCTGGACTGCAATACCCCTGCCGATATGGAGGCCGCTGCTGCCGGTTGCGACAGCGTTGCCCAGGAGTGAGGGGATCCCCTTCAGCACTTGTCCTGCGACCGGTCGCCTCAGCGGTACCGAGCACTTCGGCGTTGCCCAGCAAGATGTTCTTCCCATTGCTCGTATGAGAAAGGGCCTTTATCCTGCCAGCACCTACGATCCTGCCTGCCCGGTCGGCAGCTACTGGGACAGCACGATAGCAGATCCCGGTTGGCGGCATCCGGCACCTTTGCAAGCGCAGGTGGGCGCGGAGGTGGTCATTGTGGGGGGAGGATTGACGGGGCTATCGACGGCTCTGCACCTGGCCCGCGACCATGGCATCCATGCTTGTCTGCTGGAGGCGGGATCCCTGGGTTGGGGGGCCTCGGGACGCAACGGTGGCTTTTGCGGGGTGGGGTCGAGCCACCTCACCCACACCCAGATGGTGCGGCGGGTGGGCCTGGCAGAGACAGAGCGCTACTACCGGGATCAATGGCAGGCAGTGGAAACCGTTCAGGAGCTGGCGGCCAGCGAGGGCTTCTCCCTAGAGGCTCAGGGACAGGGCTGCTATGCAGTGGCCCATCGTCCACAGGCATGGTCGGAGTTAGAGGCCGAGTACCAGATCTGTACTCAGGTGGCGGGCTACCCGGCCCAGCTCCTCAACCCCAAAGAGCTGCGGGAACGCGGCTTCAACAGCCAAGAGAACCACGGCGCTTTGCACATCGGGGTGGGGTTTGGCCTCAACCCCCTCAAGCTCACCCAAGGACTGGCCCAAGCGGCCCACCGGTGGGGGGCGAAGCTGTACAGCGGCAGTCCGGTCACGGCCTGGGAAAAGGTGGGATCCCAACACATCTGTCACACGCCGGGAGGAACGGTGCGCGCTCGACACTTGGTCATCGCCACCAACGGCTACACCCCAGAGGCCCTGTATCCCCAACTGGCGGGATCCCTGCTGCCGGCACTGTCCAACATCCTGGTCACCCGACCTCTGACGCCTCAGGAGCAGAAAGCGCAGGGGTGGTGGGATCCGACGCCGCTCTACGACATGCGGCGGCTGCTGTTCTATTACCGTCTGCTGCCGGATGGGCGTTTGCTGTTTGGGGGGCGGGGCGGCACCCGCGATACCCCGACGGAGCGACGGCAGTTGCGCACTTGGATGACTCGACAGCTCTATCGTCTTTTCCCTGCTTGGGAAGGGGTGGAGATCGAGTATGCCTGGAATGGACTGGTCTGCCTTTCTCGGCAGTTTCACCCCCATATTGGCCCTTCGCCGGCGGATCCCAGCCTGTGGTACGGCTTGGCCTATCACGGCAGCGGTGTGGCCACAGCAGTGTGGGCGGGCAAAATGCTGGCCCAGGAGATTGCCGGGATCCCTTCCCAGATGAGCGCTCTGTTTCGCCAGCCGCCCCGCTCTTTCCCTTTGCCCTGGCTACGGCTTCACTACCTGCGGCTGGGGTATCTTTGGTGGCAGTTGACGGATGGATAGCCTCTCCAAGTGTGCGGGGGATCCCTCTGTTCGGCGGAGAAGTCCTGCCCTAGTCTGGTTGTAGTTCGGGTGGAAACCATCACTTGTCGTTGCTCCTGAGGTATCCAGTGCTGCTCACGTCTTGCCATCGGCCTGCTCCAGATCCGTCTCCTCTCCAAACCCAATCGGCAACCTGTCGCCGCCAACGGCTTTCGCAAGCAGGGCAGCGGCTGGGGTTTGCTCTGCTGCTCAGCCTACCCACCATGTTTTGGCCTTGGCCCCCCGGATTTGCCCAGATTGCCGGATCCCTTCTCAGCCCCTTGGTGGCCGCTTGGATCCGTTCTGAGGTGCAGAGGGTCGATAACCTGCAAGTGCAAATTGTCGGCTCTGACGCCCAGATTTTGAATGGGCAGATCCCTCAGGCCCAGGTGTCGGGAGACAACCTCAGCTATCAAGGCTTTCAGGTCAGCCATCTGCGGCTGCAGGGCCAGGATATTCGCCTCAATGTGGGCGAAGTCATCCAAGGACGGAGCCCACTGCGGCTATTGGCCCCTGTGCCGGTGCAGGTGAGCTTGCGCCTTACCGAGGAAGACCTGAACCGCACCCTCCAGGCTCCCCTCATCCAAGCCCAACTGGCTCAGGCCCAGGTGCAGTTGCCCGTTGGGGGCCAAGTGGTGCCCTTTCTCATCCGCCAGCCTCAGGTCACGCTGGAACAGGGTCGGCTGCGCATCCAGGCCAACTTAACCACTCCCGAAGGGGTGGAAGCGCCGGTGACGGTGCTGACCGGCCTAGAAGCCCAAGGTCCCAACCGGTTGCGGCTGGTCAATCCCCTTTGGGTGAGCGAAGGCCAAGAGATCCCCATCCCCGGCCTGGCCGATTTCCCCATTCAGTTGGATCCGGGCGTGCGCATTGACCGCCTGGAGGTGCAGCCCGGCCAAATCCTCTACGAGGGGATGTTGGTCATCTACCCGGAAGCGGCGGCAGTGCCACAGGGGTAGGCCGGCGTTTCATGGCTTGCATTTGGTCCGGACAGTGCCGGCTCCGCTGCGGCCAAGGGTGTGATCGGGATCAGACCTGGGGAGCCGGCCTTTGGGGGAAGATCCCTCTAGCGGTGAGCGGGAAAACCCTCTGCGGGCCAAAAGCGGTGGCGTGGGAGTGGTGTATTGAGGTGAAGCCATGATCCAGGGCTCCCAGAGGCAGCCATCCAACTGCAAACTCAAACCCTTAATCTGCTGGGCGCTGCCCCTGATCTTGTCGGTCGTTTTTTTGGGGGGCTGTGCTGGCGACCCAGTTTCCACGGTGCCTCTGGACGGCACGGCTGCCGGCACCCGCACGGCCACTCCTGAGGGCCGAACCTTCTCCGATATCTCGCCCGGTCGGGAGCCCCGTCTGAAACACCTTTGGGCCAGCTTTGTCATCAGCCCCCAGCAATTGCAATCTGCCCGCGAGGCTTCTGTCTCTCTCCATCCGCAGGCCATTTTTCCCTGCACCGACTGCGAAAGCCTGCCGGGATCCCCGCCCCCCACTGCTTCCCCCGCTCCAGGCACCTACCGATCTGACCAGCTCACCTTCTCCTTCCGGGTTGAGCCCAACGAGACGTCCACCCGCCTCAGGGGTAGCTTTCACCTGGATACCACCACGCCTCTGATCCACCCCGGCGCAGGGGTGCGCTTGGTAATCCAACGGGCTTTCTGGGGGGAAGACCCGCTGGAACCGCTGCCACCTCCCCAGGACTTTCACCCTCAGCAGATCATCCGAGGCCAGTTCCAGGAGCGCAGTTGGATCCTCCCTTTCTCCCTGCCGCATCCCCCTGCCGGTGAGGTCTTGCCGCCGCTGCGGCTGGAGGTTGTTCTCACCTCGCCAATCCCACCCGATTCCGCCCCCTTTCTACGGGGTAGGCCGCTGCCGCCACCTCCGGGTCGGCTGTATCACGGGGTCGCTTGGCCGGGCATTCCCACTTGGGATCAACTCCTCGCCTATCGCCAGGCCATCGGTCAACCCCCCGCCTGGGCAGCCGTGGATCACCTCTGGGATCCCCGCCAGGACTTTCCGCAGCAGTTGGCCAGTCGCCTGCGGGAAAGCGGCTCAGTCCCCTACCTGCGCCTGCGGCTGGATCCGGCCCAACTTTCCGCCTTGGCCAATGGGGATCACGATGAGACCTTGCGCTCTTGGGCCCGCGGGATCCAGCGCTTTGCCACCCCCATCATCCTGGCCGTCGTTGTTGGCGACGGGGATCCCGAACGCGCTCGCGGTAGCGGTGGGGAGCCCTTTGGTGGGACGGAGTCCTCGCTGCAACAACGGGCTTACCAACACCTGATGCAAACCCTGCGCTCTGTTCGCGTTAGCGGGACGGAGTCCCCGGCCAATTTGCTCTGGGTGGTGGAGCTGGACGGAGAAGATGCCAAGGCCGTGTCCACCTGGGCTCGGTTCCCTGAGATGGACTGGCTGAGCCTACAGGTAACGGGGGATCCCGCCGCTTTTGCATCGGTGTATCGTCGCCTTGAGGCCCTCAACCCGGAAGTGCCTGTGGTGATCCGCGGGCCAGCCCTGGGCTCGGAAGCCTCTCAACCTCTGCTGGCAGCCCTAGAGGCCCAACGCTGGCCTCAGGTGATCGGCTGGAGCTGGGCCTTGAGCGGGGACGGGATCCCTCCTGCAGCAGCACAGGATTGGCGGCAGCATCTGCAACAGGGGGATCCCAAGATATGGCTGGGGGAAATGCGGGTGCAACTCCCGCCCAGCCCCCTTCCCTCGCCCAAGCTCTGAGAAAGGGCGCCCTGTCTGGAAAAACCTCCCGGAAAAGTCGATAATAAGCCAGCCGTTTTACCTTTCCTTCAGGAATTGTGGCCCTGACCCCCTCATCACCTCCCCTGTCCCGCTTCGCCCAGGCCATCCAGCGGGGGGAATTTCTGCTCACCGCCGAGATCACCCCCCCCAAGGGATCCGACACCAGCACCCTGCTGTCTTTGGCCCAGCAGCTCAAGGGGCGGGTGCATGCCATCAACATCACGGACTCCAACCGAGCCATAGCCCGCATGAGCCCGTTGGCAGCTTCGCTGCTGTTGCATCAGGCGGGTGTTGAACCGATCCTGCAGTTGGCCTGTCGGGATCGCAACCGCCTGGCCCTCCAAGGGGATCTGTTGGGGGCCTCAGCCCTTGGCCTGCGCAATGTGTTGGCCCTCACCGGGGATCCCATCCACATCGGCGATTGCCCCGATGCCCGCCCCGTATTCGATCTGGAGTCGGTGCGCTTGCTGCAGCTTATCCAACGGCTGAACAACGGCCTCGATTGCAATGGCAAACCTCTCCCGGATGGGGGCACGCATCTGTTGGCAGGGGCAGCGGTGGAACCCCAATCGGGCAGCTTTTCCGGCCTGGAGCGGCGCTTCCACCGCAAGCTGGAAAACGGGGCCCAATTTTTCCAAAGCCAGATGGTCACCGACTTCGAGCAGCTGGAGCGCTTCATGGATAAGTTGGGCCGTCCCGCCGGCAAGCCCATTTTGGCCGGCATCTTTTTGCTCAAATCGGCCAAAAATGCCGAGTTTATCAACCGCAACCTGCCAGGAGTGAAGATCCCAGACGGGATTATCCAGCGGCTGGCCAACGCCGCCCACCCCCTCGAAGAAGGGATCCGCATTGCCGCCGAACAGGTGCGGCAGGCCCGCCAAATCTGCCACGGGGTGCATCTGATGGCCGTCAAAGCCGAGCACCTCATCCCCCGCATTCTGGATGAGGCCGGGATCCCTCCCCTGACCCACTAGCTCAAGACCTGCTCCAGCCCGTAGACCAAACCTTGAAGCTGCAGCACCTTGCGGATCCCCAGGATCACTCCCGGCATAAAAGCTATCCGATCCGTGGTGTCGTGTCTCAACGTGAGGGTTTGCCCCATCCCACCAAAAATGACCTCCTGATGGGCGATCAACCCCGGCAGACGAACGCTGTGAATGGGAATGTTGGGGCCAGAGAGCCCTCCCCGCGCACCGGGGATCAGCTCTTTTTCTTCCACTGAGGACTCCGTCCCGCTGTCGCGAACGGGCGGGTTAAAGGTTTTGCCCAATTGTCCCAGCCGTTGGGCCGTCTGTAGAGCCGTGCCGCTGGGGGCATCCGCTTTGCGGTTGTGGTGCAGCTCGATGATCTCAACGTGGTCAAAATACTGCGCCGCCTGCAGGGCCATCTGCTGCAGCAAAATCATGCCGATGGCAAAATTGGGCGCGATCAAACAGCCCACACCGGACTTATCCGCCAGATCCCGCAGCCGCTCCACCTGCTCCGGCGTCAGGCCCGTCGTCCCCACCACCGGGCGTACGCCAAAGGCAATGGCCGAGCGAACATGTTCAAAGGCCGACCGAGGATGGGTAAAGTCCACCATTACGCCGCGGCTGCTGCGCTGCGACAACCTCAGCAACTGCCCCGGCAGGTCGTCGGTAATCTCCACCCCCAGGGATCCCAGGCCCAGCACCTCGCCAATATCCGAGCCCAGTTGAGAGCGGGCCACCGCCCCCACCAACCTCATGTCGGGCGTCTGGGCAACGGCTCGCACCACCTCTCGCCCCATTTTGCCCAAGGCCCCCACCACCAAAACCGGGATGGAGGATTGGGCCGCTCCTGGAGTTGCCAACCCCTGAGAGGGGTCTGCACCACTATCGCGATCGACCGGATCAACCGATGTTGTCACCCGCTGCTGCCCTCATCCAAGCTCTACGAAATGACTGCGAAAGCGGGGGATCCCTGCAGATCCATCACAGCTTCACCTCGATATCTACCCCTGCCGGCAGATCCAGCTTCATGAGAGCATCGATGGTTTTGGAAGAGGGGGAATAGATGTCGATAATGCGCCGGTGGGTGCGGGTTTCAAAATGTTCCCGCGAGTCCTTGTCGGTGTGGGGGGAGCGCAGCACACAGTAGATGCGGCGCCGAGTAGGCAAAGGAATCGGGCCAACCGGCACGGCGTCGGTACGACGAGCCGTATCCACGATTTTGTCGCAGGAAGTATCCAGCAGCCGATGATCGTAAGCCTTCAGGCGGATACGAATTTTCTGTTGAGTCAAGGTAGGCATGGCCGGAGAGCAATCCAGAAAAAGGGGGACTCAAAAAAGCTGGCAGGGAAAGTGCTCCGCGCCACTATCGCAACTGAGTTGGTCTGGGGCCGTCGGCACTCAATCCCTGCCAGGAAAAAGCAGCTTACTTCAGGATCTTGGAGACAACACCCGCTCCGATAGTACGGCCACCCTCGCGGATAGCAAAGCGCATCCCCTGCTCAATGGCGATGGGCTGGATCAGCTCCACCGTCATCTTAACGCGGTCACCAGGCATCACCATCTCTGGCTGGGATCCGTCATCAGCCGTGAAGGAAGAGATGGTGCCGGTTACATCGGTGGTGCGCACATAGAACTGAGGACGATAGCCGGCAAAGAAGGGCGTGTGGCGACCTCCCTCCTCTTTCTTGAGGACATACACCTCAGACTCGAAGTTGGTGTGGGGAGTAATGGTCTTGGGCTTGGCCAGCACCATGCCGCGCTCCACTTCGTTCTTCTGAATGCCGCGCAACAGCACACCAACGTTGTCGCCGGCGATCCCCTCATCGAGGGTTTTTTGGAACATTTCCAGGCCAGTAACAGTGGTGGAGCGAGTTTCCCGCAGGCCCACCAATTCCACCGTTTCGCCCACTTTGATGCGGCCCCGCTCGATCCGGCCCGTGGCCACCGTGCCCCGACCAGTAATCGAGAAGACATCCTCCACAGCCATCAGGAAGGGCTTGTCCACATCCCGCTCAGGCGTGGGAATGTAGGAGTCCACCGCATCCATCAGCTCATAAATTTTGTCCACCCAAGGATCTTCGCCCCGCTGGGTTTTGGGGTTGGCGGTCATTCTTTCTAGGGCCTTCAGCGCCGATCCTCTGATGATGGGAACGTCGTCGCCGGGGAAGTCGTATTTGGAGAGAAGCTCCCGCACTTCCAGCTCCACCAACTCCAGCAGCTCTGGATCGTCCACCATGTCTGCCTTGTTCAGAAAGACCACCAAGCTGGGCACCCCTACCTGACGGGCCAACAGGATGTGCTCCCGTGTTTGGGGCATGGGACCATCAGCTGCAGACACCACCAAGATGGCCCCATCCATCTGAGCCGCGCCTGTGATCATGTTCTTCACGTAGTCGGCGTGGCCGGGACAATCCACGTGGGCGTAGTGACGGCTGGCAGTCTGATACTCGACGTGGGCGGTGTTGATGGTAATGCCGCGAGCTTTTTCCTCTGGCGCTGCGTCGATCTCATCGTACCTTTTGGCTGTGGCCTGACCCAAAGCAGCCAAGGTGGTGGTGATGGCAGACGTCAGGGTGGTCTTGCCGTGGTCAACATGGCCGATGGTGCCAACGTTGACATGGGGTTTGGTGCGTTCAAACTTAGCGCGTGCCATGAATCATCACTTCCTTTTTGGTTTCAGTCAGCTACTCATTTCCTTTGTTTTTGGCAATGATGGCTTCGGCGATACTGCGAGGAACTTCCTCGTAGTGGCTGAACTCCATCGTGAAGGTGCCTCGACCCTGGGTCTTGGAGCGAATGTCGGTGGCATAGCCAAACATCTCCGCCAAGGGAACTTTGGCATTGACTTTGGTAATGCCGCCTTCTGTATTCATCCCCTCCATCTGGCCGCGGCGGGCGTTGATGTCCCCGATGACATCCCCCACAAAGGCTTCAGGGACTTCCACCTCGACCTTCATCATCGGCTCCAGCAGGGTAGGGCTTGCCCTGCGAGCGGCCTCCTTCAGAGCCATCGAACCGGCGATCTTGAAGGCCATTTCGCTGGAGTCCACCTCGTGGTAGGAGCCATCCACCAGGGTGGCGCGGATGTCAATCAGGGGATAGCCCGCTAGTACACCGGATTCGCAGGCTTCTCGGATCCCTTGCTCGGCTGGCCCAATGTATTCTTTGGGCACAACGCCACCCACAATCTTGGAAACGAACTCAAATCCTGTACCCGGCTCCGCCGGCTCTAGGTCGATAACCACATGGCCGTACTGGCCGCGGCCACCACTCTGGCGAACAAACTTGCCTTCCACGCGGCTAACCGGCTTGCGAATGGTTTCGCGGTAGGCCACCTGTGGGTTACCAACATTGGCTTCTACGTTGAACTCCCGCAGCATCCGATCCACCAAGATCTCCAGGTGCAGCTCGCCCATCCCAGAGATGATGGTTTGATTGGTCTCGGGATCCACAGACACGCGGAAGGTGGGATCCTCCTTGGCCAGGGCCTGCAGGGCCTTGGAGAGCTTATCGATATCGGCTTTGGTTTTGGGTTCTACCGCTACTGAGATCACCGGCTCTGGGATAAACAGAGACTCCAGGATCACCGGCGCATTTTCGTCGCAGAGGGTGTCTCCGGTGGTGGTGTCCTTGAGGCCCACCACAGCTCCCAGATCTCCTGCCCGCAGCTCATCCACGTCCAAGCGTTCATCGGCCTTCAGCACCACCAACCGCGAAATTCGCTCCTTCTTGTTCTTGGTGGAGTTGAGCACATAAGTACCTTTGGTCAACACCCCCGAGTAGACGCGAATAAAGGTGAGATCCCCGTACTTATCACTCATCAACTTGAAGGCCAGGGCGGAGAAGGGCTCATCGTCGCTGGCACGGCGGGACACTTCTGAGCCATCTGGCAGCACCCCCTTGATGGCCGGAATATCCACAGGCGAGGGCAGGTAATCCACCACCGCATCCAGCAGCATCTGGACTCCCTTGTTCTTGAAGGCAGAGCCACACAGCATGGGCACAATTTGGCCGCTGATCGTGCCTTTGCGCAGACCCGCCATCAAGTCGGCTTCGCTCAGATCTTCTTCGGCGAAGTACTTTTCCATCAGAGCTTCGTCCGTCTCGGCCACTGCTTCCACCAGCTTGGCCCGATACTCTGCCACGAGATCTTTCATCTCCTCAGGGATGGGGGCCGGACGAATGTCTTTGCCGATCTCATCCATATAAATGCGGGCTTGCATCCGCACCAAGTCAACAACGCCGCAAAACCCGTCTTCGGCACCGATGGGCAGTTGGATGGGCACAGCATTGGCCTTGAGGCGCTCCCGGATCTGGTTGTAAACCTTGAGGAAATTGGCCCCCATGCGATCCATTTTGTTGACGAAGGCAATGCGGGGCACATTGTAACGATTGGCTTGCCGCCAGACGGTCTCAGCCTGAGGCTGCACGCCGCCCAACCGAGTCAAAGACGGCGATCACCCCATCCAGCACCCGCATGGAGCGCTCAACTTCAATGGTGAAATCGACGTGCCCAGGAGTATCGATGATGTTGATGGTGTACTCCGGTGCGCCGGAGAGGGGCTGGGAAGGATTTGCGGGATCCCGCTTAGTCCAACGGGTGGTGATGGCCGCAGCGGTGATGGTGATGCCCCGCTCCCGCTCCTGGGCCATCCAATCGGTGACCGCAGTTCCGTCGTGAACTTCGCCAATTTTGTGCACCAGACCGGAGTAGAAGAGAATCCGCTCTGTGGTCGTGGTCTTGCCAGCATCGATGTGAGCCGCGATGCCGATGTTTCGGACTCGTTCTAGGGGAACTGTGCGTGCCACATCAACCTCCCAATCCTCGTCGCCCTGCGACTTGGGCAAACTAAAAAATCCTTTACAATTCTAATCTTTTTTGCCGATTTTTCTCCACCTCGCTGGAACTCGGGCTGGGCAGAACAGGGATCCGAAAAGTCTCCACTGCTCCGCCAGGCTAGTTCAGTAGCGGTAGTGGGCAAAGGCCTTGTTGGCCTCGGCCATGCGATGCACCTCTTCCCGCCGTCGAATGGCGCTGCCGGTTTCGTTGGCTGCATCGATCAGCTCATTGGCCAACTTGGCGGCCATGGTGCGACCTGGACGAGTGCGCGAAAAGGTCACCAACCAGCGCAGCGCTAGGGAAGTGCCCCGTTCTCCTCTCACCTCCACAGGCACCTGATAAGTGGCTCCGCCCACCCGGCGGGCTTTCACCTCCACCAGTGGGGTGGCGTTGCGAACAGCATTTTCCAGCAAGGGCAGTGGGTCTTGGCCAGTGCGCTCCCGCACAATGTCCAGAGCTTCATAGAGGATCCTGGCAGCCAGGGATGCCTTACCCCTCATCATCAACTTGCGGATCAGCATGGTAACCAGACGGCTCCCATACTTGGGATCCGGGGGCACATCACGACGAGGGGCACGGTTGCGGCGAGACATAGGAGCTGGGTTGCTTGTTCAGATGGGGATGGCAGAAAGAAAGATGACGAGTGGGATATGGAGGGTTGAGGGTGAGGGCAAAGCTATTTTTTCTTGCCAGCGGCGGCTGGAGCTTGGCCCGGCTTGGGCCGTTTCGCCCCGTATTTGGAGCGGCCTTGTTTGCGGTCTTTGACCCCTGCAGCGTCGAGGGTGCCCCGGATAATGTGGTAACGCACGCCGGGCAAATCCTTAACCCGCCCACCGCGAATCATGACCACAGAGTGCTCCTGCAGGTTGTGGCCGATGCCAGGAATGTAGGCAGTGACCTCAAAGCCGGAAGTGAGGCGAACGCGAGCCACTTTTCTCAGGGCCGAGTTGGGCTTTTTGGGCGTTGTCGTGTACACTCGGGTGCAAACCCCCCGCCGCTGTGGACAAGCCTTCAGGGCAGGAGACTTGGTCTTGCGAGCGGCAACGCTGCGCTCCTCACGGATCAGTTGCTGAATGGTGGGCATGGGCTGGCAGAGAAGGTCACGGCTTAAATTTTAAATTATCCGGTTGAATTATCCGGCGATATTGAATCCTAGCAAGGCGGGATCCCAGCGTCAACTTGGGGATGGACTGCTGGGCTGTTAGCCTGGCCGAGTCTGAATTTCGGCCTCGTTCCCCCCTTGCCTCAGCTTTTTAGGAGACTCTGCACACCAGAAAGGATCCCTAGCAGACGATGGGCTGGTTAGATTGGTGGATTGTGCCTCCATGTCCGCTTTGCCGGCGCCCTGCCAAGGCCGTGTTCTGTCAAGACTGTCAAAGGCGGTTGCAGGCGGAGCGCCTTGCCACTTGGCCAGTCACCACCTCGCCTTGGCCACTTTACGCCTGGGGGATCCACCGGGGGGCGCTGCGCAGGGCCATCTACTGCCTGAAGTACGAAGGACAACGGCGCATTGGCTCGGTTTTGGGAGAATGGCTGGGATCCCGCTGGGTGGAAAGCCGACAGCCGTCTTCAGGCTCCCGTAGGGCCTATGGCTTGGACTATACGGTGGTGCCCATCCCGCTTCATGCGGAGCGCCTGCGGCAACGGGGCTACAACCAAGCCGCCTTGATCAGCCAAGCCTTTTGCCAGCGGACAGGTCTGAGACATTGGCCTGAGGCTCTGGTGCGGGTGCGGGCCACAGCGGCTCAACATGAGCTCAACCCGCTGCAACGACAGCACAACTTGGCCGGGGCCTTTGCCCTGAAACAAGTTCCGGCCACACCGGTGTTGCTGGTGGATGACATCTACACCACCGGCTCTACTGTGCAAGCCGCCCAGCAGGTATTGGCCGCTGCCGGGATCCGTGTAGCCGGGGTAATCGTTGCCGCTCAAACCCCAAAAGCCGCCTCTCCAGACTGGCCCGGCCCTCCAGACCCTATCCCGCCTCCACCAAATTAAAGGCGGTGACAAACATTAAAGTCACAAAACTCGCGCACCAAGTTCGGATCCCGCCAGCCCTTGCGGGTTTCCTCCCGCAGCACTTCCAGGGCCTGTTCGGCGGTCAGGGCCGGTTTGTAGGGGCGAGGAGAGGTCAGAGCGTCGAAAATGTCGATCACCTGAAAGACGCGGGCCAACAGAGGGATCTCTTCGCCTGCCAGTCCATCTGGGTAGCCGCTGCCATCCCAACGCTCGTGGTGGTGGCGGATGATCGGCAGCACATCCTGCATGGTGCACAAGCCCCGACAAATGTCTTCGCCGATCAACACATGGGATTTCATGATCTCCCATTCTTCCGGGGTATGCTTGCCCTGCTTGCGCAAAATCGCATCCGGGATCCCGACTTTGCCAATGTCGTGCAGGTAGCCGCCCCAGCGCAGGGCCTTGATCTGTTGACGAGACAGCCCCAAGTAACGGCCAAACTGTTCCCCCATGGCCACCAAGCGTTCGCAATGGTCACCCGTGGTGGGATCCCGGCTCTCCACGGCGCGGGCAATGGCAAACAACACCTTGGCGGCGTGATCCAGATCTTCGTTCAAACGCTTTTGGTGGATGGATGAGCGTACCCGCGCCAGCAGCTCCATGTGATCGAAGGGCTTGGTCAAAATGTCGTCGGCCCCCACCTGCATCCCCATCAGGCGATTGGAGCGGTCGGTCAGGGCAGTGATCAGCACAACGGGGATCAGGCGGGTCAGCTCATTGGCCTTCAGTTGCCGGCAGACATCGAACCCGCTCATGTTCGGCATCAGCACATCCAACAGCACCAAGTCTGGCCGAAGCCGCTCCACAGCCTCCAAAGCCTCTTCGCCGTTGGTGGCCTCGCTCACGCGGAAGTGGGCCGACCGCAACAGCTCACCGATGTAGAGGCGGCTGCTGGCCTGATCGTCCACCACCAAAACATGATCCGCCTCCGCCTCTGCCAGCTTCGGGTTCAGGCGGGGAAAGGGGGTGTGGATCAGGTGGGAGTTCATGGTGGTAAAACCTAGCCTTGCATCGAGTACAAGCTTTCCCCCTGAGTTGGATTCGGCGCAACTCTACGAGGGATCCCAGCCGAGACCCCTGGCGGTAGGATGTCAACGAACTCGAATGACATCCCTTCGCCTTCACATCTGGACACACTTTATACTCAGACTTTTAAGTCTGTACTCCGCAACTTTGCTGAACCTACTGCGCTCTTTGTAAGGCTGCCTGATGGGGATCCACATTGAGAAACACGGTGGCATCGCCCTCGACACGGATGATGCGCAAAGGGGGCAGCGAGTCCGTCGGGTTTTGGATGCGCTCTTGCAGCTTCTCGTAGAACAGCAGATCCGCCAGTTGCGCGTTCTGCGCTGCCGCTTGTCCTTTCAGCTCAATGGCCCGCTGGTTGGCCGCCGCCAGGATTAACAGTCGCTCCGTCTCTTTTTCCTGGATCTGCGCCCGCACTGCCGCCGTTTGTGCTGTAATCGAGGCCACCTGTTTGCGTTCAATCGAGTCTCTTAAGGCTTGTGGGAAATCGGGGTTGCCCAGAAACAGGCCCTCCACCTGCACCAAAGGCAAGGTTTGGCCGTCGCGGTTGACGGTGGGCATCTCTTGGCGGATCAAGTCCAGAGCCCGTTGTTCAATGGCGGCCCGCTGGCTTTTCCGGTAGAAGTCTTCCGAATCGAAAGAGGCAGAGATATCCCGAATTTTGGAGCGCACCACCGGCACCACCACCGTGGAAAGATAGTTCTCGCCGATGTTGGCGTGCAGCTCGTCCAAAGTGGCGAGGTTGGGCTTGAGGGCAATGGCCACATCGATGGCAAAGGCTTGTCCATCGGCGGTGTTCACGGTGATGGCGTTGCTGATGGCATTGGCCGAGGCAGGGTCGTTGGTAAACTCCCAAACGCGGGTGAGCACGGTGTAGGTGATCGGCGTCTCGATCCCCGGGATCCGGAAGATGACCCCCGGCAATTCTACCCGCCCCTTTTGCAGCCCGGAAAAGGTATTGAACACTACAGTGGCATGTCCGGGCAAAGTGACGTACAGGCAAGCGCGGAGCACTCCCAGGGCCGCCAAGACGGCGATCCCTCCTACGGTTAACCAACCCACTCTGCTTTGGGGTGCTTCTCCTGTTGGATACATGGTGGCTGCTCCTGTTCGAGGGTCGGTGAGAAGAGCTGAAGAAGCTGGGGCTGAGCCAAAAGGATTGATTTCCTAATTGAGTTATCTATTTGGTGATCAAAGTTTCCAGGCGGGATCCCAGTACCGCAGCTTTCACCACCTCTAAGTACTGCGGATTTTGAGTGAGGGCCTGTGCTTTGGCTCGCAATTGACCGGCTTCCGCCTCAGCTTGAGAAATGATGGCGCGGGCATCTTGGCGGGCCTGCTCGATCTCGAATTGCTTTTGCGCCAGTTGATTTTCGGCAATGGTTTTTGCCTCAATGGCCGCTACGAAATCAGGATCGAAATCCACATCCCGCAGCAGAAAATCCAAAACCTCGATGCCGTATTCCTTCAGCAGAAGAGCCACCCGTTCGCGGATTTGGCCCTGGAGCAGCGGACGCTCGGTAGAATACAGAGACTGGGCAGAAAAGCCGCTGGTCTCATTCAGAATGACCGACCGGACGATGGGGGCGATGCGATCCAGGTAATTTTCCCCCAGTTGCGTATAGACCTTGGGGGCGTCCACAATGCGAAACTGCAGCGTCGCCTCAGCCGCAATCTGCTGCCCATCCTGAGAAAGGGCCACCAGCCGCGGCGCGTAGGCAGTCGGGTCGTTGTCCTTCCAGGTGAGGGCCTGCGTTTTTACATCGAAGGTAACCGTGCGCGAGACAAAAGGCGGCACCCAATGGAGACCAGGCTGCAAAGCCATCGGGCTCACCCCCCCTCCCCAGGTGAACACCACCATATTTTCTCCGTTGCCCACCAGTCGCAGCGGCCTGCCCATCGCCACTAGGATCAATACGGCTCCGGCAAGGGTGGCCTTGGGCAACCAGCGACCAACTCGCCTTTCCCAACCTTCTGCTCGCATCTCCCCATCTCCTGCGCATGCAGCCATTCTCGCGGCTGTGGGGAAATGAGGCCGAGAAATCGCCGCTATCTTTTAAGTTTTCTCCAGGGATCCCGCGAGAGATCCCGTGCTTGCTCGCCCACTGTTCTCAACGATGTCGAGAACTCTACAAAGTTCACAAAAGATCACTTCATACTTTGCAAAGACCCGTGACGGACAGGCGAAAAGGGAAGAAGATTAAGACATAATAAAGATTTGGGTTGCCGTTCATGCTGTCCATTCCCGATTACGAGCGGCGGGACATCCAAGTGCCACTCTCGTGCATCCCTGTTGCCGCCCGGGCCTTGATCCGGCAGGGGGTATCCGTCTGCTGGCGGGAAGAAAGCCTGTCTGCCTTGATTCGTCTGGGATCCAAAGGAGCCGCCGACCGAGCCGCCATTCTGCTAGTGGAAATGAGCCTCATGGGCCAACCTGAGGAGCTAAAAAGCTGGCTGGAGATGTGCTGGCAACTGCCCGCTTGTCCCAGGGAACCGCTGCAGGTGTAGGGGTACCCTCTGTGGACGAATGCGGGATCGGCTTCTGTAGCTATTCCTCTGTAGCTACTCTGAACATGTCTAAGACATCCCCCGCCGCCTTGCCCTGCTAGCCTCTCTCCCACTTTGTTTGGGAAGCAGCAAGCTTTTTTGCTCGAATTCTACCGAGTTTGTACCCCAGACTACAGCGCTGCTCAATCCAATTGTGACCTCAAGGTTTGCACTCCCCGCCGCGACCAGCTTACCGCTCCAGACCGATCGGCTACGTAGAGGGGTCGTTGTTTCTGCCGGAACCAGGTGACCACCGTCTCGCCGACAGAGCCAGAGCTAATGCCCGCCTGCACCTGAAAGCGCTCCAGGAGATCCAAAATCAGGGATCCCCCGTCCCACCACAGCCAGTCGATCTGGGCCGGCATCAGCGGGGATCCGGTTAGCTCGGCTTGCACATGGGTGCCGGCAGAGCCCAGCAGCAGCCAATGGGATCCCTCTGTTTCTAAAGTCAACACCAGGGGGTTGGTGTGGATGGCCTGTAGGCTCAACTGCTGCGACACCGGGATCCGGTCGGCAGGCTGCAACACTCGATAGGGGATCCCGGCAGCTTGCACAGCACTGAGGGAGCGCAGGTAACTTTCGGAAGCAGCATTGGCCCCTCCCCCATCCCAAAATTGCCCAATCGCGCTGGCGGGACGCAGTCCTTTGGAGAAAGCCGACAGCAGGATCTCCCAGCCGCCATTGGCAGAGCCGGCGGAGGTCATGGCCACCGCCCCGTCCAGACGGTGCAAGCCCTGCTGCCGCAAAAAGGGCAACACCGTGCGTTCTGCCAAACGGGGATCCCCGCTGTTGAGCAAGAGGTGGCGCCCTTCCGCTTGAATGGCCAGGATGGGAATTCGTCCACTGGCCAGGGCGGTGATCTGAACGGCTGGCCCCGGCCACATCCTTGGACCCAGGAGGATGGCGGCCATGATCAGGGCTGTGCCCTGCCAGCGGAAGGCCTGTCGCCACCGCGGCCAAAAGGTTAGGGCCACCAGCGCGCCGTAGAGGAGCAAGCACTGGAGCAGAGAAACTCCGCCGGTGTAGTAGGAGCTGAAGGGCCAACCGGCTATCCAGCTCACCCAGTTGATCAAAGGCGTGAGAAGCAGCCCTAGGGGCCTTGCCAGCAGGGATCCCAGCCCCGGCCAGAGCAAAGCCCCAAACGCCACCCCGAACCCCGCCACCAGCAGCGGCAGCAACAGGATCATCAGCAGGGGATTGGCCAGCAGTGAATAGGTGGGGATGCGGCCAAAGATGGCCACCTGCAGTGGCAAAGTCCAGATCTGGGCGGCCAGAGGAACGGCCAAGGCGGTGGCCACTGCCGGGGGCAAAAAGTCCAAGCGGGAAACGATGGGAGCTGTCCCCACCAGCAGGCCCAGGGTGGCGGCGAAGCTGAGCTGGAACCCCAAATCCGTAATCCACATGGGCTGATAGATTAGCAACACCACCGCCACCACCAGCAACGTGCCCAGCGGATTGAGCCTAACTTTTCCCTGCAGGCGCGGCTCCGTCAGCACCACCATGGCTGCTGCCCCCATCAGTGCTGCCCGCAACACCGAAGGGCTGAACCCCGTCAGGGCAATGTAAAGCCCCAGCACTGCCAGAATGATCCCCTGCTGCAGGCGCACCGCCAACCGCCGTGTTAGGACAAACACCACCCCCACCAACAGCGACACATGAAACCCAGAGGCGGCCAGCGCATGGGCCATGCCGATTTCCCGGAAGGCATCCTGCAAGTCGAAATCCAATTGGGCGGCCCGGGATCCCAGCACCAAGGAAGCCAACAGATTCCCCTGCCGCTCCCCCAATCCAGCAACGAACGCCTCTCGCACCCGCCGCCGCAACACCCAGCCCCCCCAACCTCTTCCCCCCGGCTGCAGGATCACCTCACGGGCGCTGAAGCCGGCAAAAGCCCCCTGGCGCTGCAGGTAGGCTTGAAAATCAAAGCTGCCCGGGTTCAAGGCCGGACTGGGAAGGTACAGGGATCCCGTCAGGCGCACCCGTTGGTTGGGGTGGAGATCCTTGTCCTGGAGGGCCTCAGGGCCGGTGGTGACGTAGAGCTTGCCGCTGACCTGGCGGGCCGTGGAGTTGGCGTTGAGCACCTGCTCTGCTCTCAACCAAAATTGCCGCCGTTCGCTGCGGGTGGGACGAGGTTCCGAGAGGACGGTGCCCACCAAGTTCATCTGCTGCTGGGGGGCCAACAGGCTGATATCCGTCGGCCCGGGAAAAGGCTGCCGCCAACCCAGGTAATTCCAAGCCAGACACCCCACCAGACCCATCGCCAGCCAAGTGCGGGCCAGACGCGGTTGCCGCCGGCACAGCAGGGATCCCGCCAGCCCCAATCCCAGCAGGATCCCCCAGCCCCACCCGGCAGCCTGGGGCCAAGCCCGCACCAGCAGGCCCAAGATCCAGCCCAACCCCAGCAGATAGGTTCTTTCCATGTGCCGCAGACCCGTCTGCCCCCCACTGTACCGATGTGGTCAAGCGGGATCCATTGCGTTGTCTTAACCTTGCTCGCCTGCCGAAAGAATTGTATTAAAGGATACTCTTTCTCGACCTTGGCAAAGGGAGTGTAGATTAGGGCTGGTCGCGCCAGCGGGATGTAGTCCTTGGCAGTTTCCTGCGCCGGCATCCTGAAAACGACCCTAAAACGACCCTAAGTTATCTGTCCCCTTCCCCGCTGTTTCCCCTAGACCCTATGCGCATCCGATCCATCCGCGTTCTCAGTGGCCCCAACTACTGGAGCATCCGTCGTCATAAGCTGATTCAAATGCGGCTTGATCTGGAAGACTTGCAGGAGCGACCCACCAACACCATCCCGGGTTTCAAAGAAAGGTTGGAGGCCCTGTTGCCGGGACTGTGGGAACACCAGTGCTCCCGCGGCTGCTATGGGGGATTCTTGCAACGGGTGGAAGAGGGCACCCTCATGGGCCATGTGGTGGAGCATGTGGCCTTGGAACTGCAGACTCTGGCCGGCATGAAAGTGGATTTTGGCCGCACCCGCGAAACCTCCACCCCCGGCACCTACAACGTCGTGTTCGAGTATCAAGAGGCAGAGGCCGGGCGCTTTGCGGCCAAAGCTGCAGTCTACCTCTGTCAGGCTTTGGTGGATGGAGAAGACTACCGCCGCGACCTAGAACTGGACATTCAAGAGTTGCGAGAGATCCGAGAGAACGTCCGCTTCGGCCCCAGCACCCAAGCTTTGCTGGACGAGGCCGCCCTGCGCGGGATCCCTTATCTGCGCCTCAACAAGGGATCCCTGGTGCAACTGGGGTACGGCGTCTACCAAAAGCGCATCGAAGCCACCACCACTGAAAAAACCAGCATCATTGCCGCCGACCTGGCCGCCGACAAGCGGGCCACCAAAGAACTGCTGCAGGACATGGGGATCCCGGTGCCCAAGGGCTATACGGTGCGTCGCCGCAGCGAGTTGGCAGCCACCATCGAGGATGTCGGGGGCTTTCCGGTGGTGATCAAGCCCCTTAACGCCAACCACGGCAAGGGCATCACCGTCAACATCACCAGCCTGGAAGCCGCCGAGATCGCCTACGATGCCGCCAGCCAATACTCCGATGTGGTGTTGGTGGAAAAGCACCTGGTGGGGGATGACTACCGACTGCTGGTGATCAACAACAAGCTGGTGGCTGTGGCCAAGCGGATCCCAGCCTATGTGGTGGGAGATGGCCGCTCCACCATTCAAGAGCTGATCGACGAAGTCAACAGGGATCCGCGGCGGGGGTTTGGCCACGAAAACGTGCTGACCCAAATTAGCGTTGATGACATGACCCTGCGTATCCTCGAAAGCAAAGGCTACACCCTGGATACGGTGCTGCCCAAAGGAGAACATTGCACCCTCAAATCCACCGCCAACCTGAGCACCGGAGGCATCGCCGTCGATTGCACCGATATCATCCATCCCTACAACGCTTTCATTGCCGAACGGGCAGCTCAGATCATCGGCCTGGATGTGGCGGGCATCGACCTCATCTGCCCGGACATTGCCCAGCCCGTCAACGAAACCGGTGGCGGCATTGTCGAGGTGAACGCTTCTCCGGGTTTGCGCATGCACCTGGCCCCCAGCGAAGGGATCCCGCGCAATGTGGCCGAGCCCATCATCGACATGCTCTTTCCCCCCGGCAGCCACACCCGCATCCCCATCCTGGCCGTCACCGGCACCAACGGCAAAACCACCACCACCCGCCTGATCGCCCACATCCTCAAAGGCATCGGCAAGCGGGTCGGCTTCACCACCACCGACGGCGTTTACATCCAAAACCATCAAATTGCCAAGGGAGACATGACCGGCCCCCACAGCGCCCGCCTGGTGCTCAGGGATCCCACCGTAGAAGTGGCGGTGCTGGAAACGGCGCGAGGCGGCATTTTGCGAGAGGGGCTGGGGTTTCCGGAATGCGATATTGGCGTGGTGCTCAACGTAACCTCAGATCACCTGGGGTTGGGGGATATCGAAACCCTGGAAGACATGGCCCGCGTCAAATCCGTCTTGGTGGAAGCGGTACACGAGCGGGGCTACGCTGTCTTGAATGCCGATGATGGTCTGGTGGCCGCCATGGCCGCCAATGTCAAGGCGACGGTGGCCTACTTCAGTATGAACCCGGAAAATCCCCTCATTCAAAAGCACATTGCTTCCGGGGGCACGGCGGCTGTTTATGAAGAGGGCCACATCTCCATTTTGAAGCGGGGCTGGAAACTGCGCATCGAAGATGTAACCAAAATTCCCCTCACCCTCTCTGGCAAGGCCAGCTTCATGATCCAAAATGTGCTGGCCGCTACTTTGGCAGCCTTCCTGCACGGGGTTTCCATCGACGACATCCGCATGGCGCTGGGCACCTTCACCAGTTCTGTAGCCCAGACCCCCGGTCGCCTCAACTTGTTTGATGTAGGGGGCTACCAGGTGTTGGTGGACTATGCCCACAACCCAGCAGGTTACGAAGCCATTCAAAGTACCCTGGAGCGCTGGGATTGCCAACGAAAAATTGGGGTTATCGGCGGGCCTGGGGATCGGCGCAACAGCGACCTACGAGAGCTGGGAGTCTTGGCAGCGCGCATGTTCGACCGAGCCATTGTCAAAGAAGATGATGACCGGCGAGGACGGGAACCAGGCGAGGTGGCCGCCCTAATCCGGCAGGGTTGGGAACAGGAAAAGGCAGGGGATCGTCTGCAGGAAATCTTGGATGAGGCAACTGCTATCGAAACCGCTCTGGAGAAAGCCGAACCCGGAGACCTGGTGGTGATCTTTCCGGCGGATGTACAGCGCACCATCCAGATCATCACCCGCTTTCAAGACAAGCTCAATCCCAAACCCAGTTACCGTGGCTCCTCCTACAGCATCGGCCCAGATTTGATCTCCCCCAGCCCTGACGTCAAACTGTCTTAGGCTGGCTGCCGACAACTCCAGAGTGCTCTATGGCCTCCATTCCTGGTCTGGACAGACATCGAGAATTGAGTGGGCGGAGGTGACCCATAAGTCCTCGGCGGCGATATCCTAAGTTTAGGCTGGCGGGGGCGGGTGACTTGTCTTTTGGGAAGCAGCAGGTGTTCGGCTCAGGGGATCCTCGGCTTTTCAGAAGCCTTAACCGTTCTAAAAAAGTCTGAGGGATGGCAGACAGAACTTTGGGGATCCCAAAAGGTCTAAAGACTCCGTCCCGCCGACGCGATGGGAATGTCGTTAGGGTAGTCGTGAACTTGGCAAGGTAGGAAAACAGCTCATGGACAGCGCTCTGCTTCAAGCGGCTCGCCAGATTTATCAATTTCATCTGCAGCATCGACCGGAAGTGCTGGAGCAACCCCCGCGGGGAGTAGTCATCCACCGCCGTACCCTGCGAGGGGATCTGATCTTTTCCGAGTTCCCCATCCTGCTGCCCCAGGAAACTTTTATTCCGCTGCAGCAATTGGAGCCGCTGCGGTGAGGCACAAGGAGCTACGCTGACAGAGCAGATCCTTCCTTTTTCTGCCTTTAGGGACTCCGTCCTGCCGACGCGATGGGAATGGCTGCCATGCTCGAGATTCTCCCCTACTGCACAACGCTCACATGATGTGGCTGAGCATGATGTGGCTGAGCAGCGCCGACGCCAACAGAATCTGGGAGCTGCGCCTGTTGGCCTGGGTGCTGGTACTGGTGCTGGGGGCCTGTGTGGGCAGCTTCTTGAACGTGGTGGTCTATCGCCTGCCGCAGGGTCTTTCTCTGCTCCATCCCGGATCCCATTGTCCAAGCTGCAAGACGCCGCTGGGCCCCACGGAGAACATTCCCATCCTAGGCTGGTTGTTGCTGCGCGGTCGCTGCCGCCATTGTGGAGCGCAGATTAGCTGGCGCTACCCTGCCGTTGAGGCGTTGACAATGGGCCTGTTTGCCCTCAGCATCGGCGCTTTGGGGTTTTCTGCCCAAGGGATCCTCACCTGCATCTTGTTGAGCTGGCTGTTGGCCCTGGCGCTCATCGATCTGGATACCTTTTTGCTGCCGGAGGAGCTGACCCGTTCAGGCCTGGTGGTGGGGCTTTTGGCCCGCCTGGCTCTGCCGTGGCTCCAGGGATCCGGATCCCTGGCCGCTACAGGCCTGTCACTGGTGGAAGGGATTGCGGGAGCTGTGCTGGGCCTCTGGCTGCTGGAGGGCATTGGCCTCTTGGCCCGTTGGATCTTGGGGCGGGAGGCTATGGGCGGGGGAGATGGCAAGCTGTTGGCCCTGATCGGCATGTGGTTGGGCTGGCAGGGGGTGGTGGTGGCCCTTCTTTTGGGTTCCGGGTTTGGCCTGCTGGCTAGCTTGCTGGCCATGACCAAGGGGCGGGCCCGCCTGGGAAAACTCATCCCCTTTGGCCCCTACCTGGCCTTGGGTGGAGGGGTAGCGGCTCTGGCCGGATCCCAACTGGTGGAGGGCTATTTACGCTGGGCCGGATTGGTGGGGTAGAGGGAACGTCCATTCAACATTGGATACTTCATGTTTCGGGATCTATGACTTCAAACTGATCGGGAAAAAGAATGAGATTAAAATATCGAAAACCTCCTACCAAGCTCAAATCCGGAACCGCTAAATCAACCGCATAGCCTTCAGTGGGATCTGAGTAACATTCCACAATGGATCCCTGAGTTCCAGCAGGAATAGTGGTCTCGCTGAAATACTCCTTGACATCTGCCACAGTTTTGACTCTACTGTATGGCTTGATTCTAGAAGTGGTTTTACTCATCATTGTGTACCTCTAGCCAATTGGTGACCAAACGAGGGATTAAACTTTCCTTATCAACCTGCCACACGGTCACTAAAGTGCCTTTTTTCTGATTGAGGCCCAAAATTTCAATCTTGACTCGATAGCGGCTTCCATAGGGTGTTGGAAACGGATCCCCGGCTAAGGCGCAAGGCAGAGCAGCAGTAACCTGTTGCAGAATGTGAGCAAATCCCACCCTTCTTCCCTCTGGTGTACTGACATCATAGCCAAGCTCTGCAAAGGCAATCCACTTGCCTTGATTTCCAGGATTAGCTGGATTCATAGAGTAATCAACGAACTTGGCAGGATCCACTGCTGCTTCAGAAGCCCTGGGCAAGGATCCGGCCATGGTTGCAGCTTTTGCCGACTTCACGTAAGGTCTAAGGACTCCGTCCCGCTGGCGCGAACAGTAGCCCAGACGTCTCACGCTAACCTGAAACAACCATATTAATTACTCCACCCCTTCGATTCTGTCCTCGATCTCCTGATACAGCTCCTGCAGACGCTCGATATTGGCCTGGGAAGTCTGCCAGTAGCCACGCCCATGCACCTCCAGCAGAGATCCGACAATGCGCCGGAAGGAGTGGGGGTTGAGGTTCATCAAGCGCTGCCGCATGGCCTCATCCTTGATGAAGGTCTCGTTGGTTTCTTCGTAGATCCAGTTGTCCACCGCACCTGCCGTGGCCGACCAGCCCGAAGTGTTGACCAACCGCTTGGCGATCTCCCGTACCCCTTCGTAGCCGTGCTTGAGCATCCCCTCATACCACTTGGGATTGAGGAGCTTGGTGCGGGCGTCCAGACGGATGGTTTCGCTCAGGGTGCGGATCTGTGCGTTGGGCGTGGTGGTATCTGCCATGTAGGCCGAGGGGGCCTTGCCGTCGGGGCGCAGGCTCTGCACCAGCTTGGTGGGATCCGCGTCGAAGTAGTGGCTGACATCGGTCAGGCTGATCTCCGAGGAGTCCAGGTTCTGGAAGGTCACATCCACCGTCTTCAAGCTGGCTTCAAAAAGCTGCCGCATCTGCTGGTTAGGCAGATTCGAGCCGAAGGCAAAGGACTTGCGGGATAGGTACATCTCCCGCAGCTCCCTCTCGTCCTCCCAGGAGCTGTTTTCCACCGCCAGGTTGATGTTGGCGGAGTAGGATCCGGAAGCGTTGGAAAAGACCCGCGTTGCCGCCTGCTCCAACGTCAGCCCCAGTTCTTCTGCCTGCTGCAAGGCGTGCTTGCGCACAAAGTTCAGCTCCGGTGGCTCCACCGCTGCGGCCGCCAGCTTCACCGCCCGGTCGATCAGGTCCATCTGGTTAACAAACAGATCCCGGAACACCCCCGAGCAGTTCACCACCACATCAATGCGGGGCCGGCCCAGTTCCTCCAAGGGGATTAACTCCACCTTGTTCACCCGCCCCAGGGCATCGGGTTTGGGTCGCACCCCCAGCAAACACAGCACCTGCGCCAGCGACTCCCCGTAGGTCTTGATGTTGTCGGTGCCCCAGAGCACCACCGAGATGGTTTCCGGGTACCGGCCACCGTTACTGCTCATCTCGCGAGCCAGCAGCCGTTCCACCACCATCTCCGCCGACTGGATGGCGGCTGCCGTGGGGATGGACTGGGGATCCAAAGCGTGGATGTTGCGCCCTGTCGGCAACACATTGGGGTTGCGGATGGGATCCCCTCCTGGCCCCGGCAAAATGTACTCCCCTTCCAAGGCCCGCAGCAGGGATCCCAGCTCATAATCTGCCGTAATTTGCTTGAGGCACTCCTCCAGAAATTCAAACAAGGGCTTCAAAAGATCCGGATCCACCTGGGGGTAGCCCGCTTCTTTTAGGACTGCCAACCAGGGGGCTTGCCGGCCCATGTTGAAAAAGTTGAGCTTGGCCACCCGCGCGACCCGGCCCTGGGCGTCGGTCTGCTCCTGCACCAGCGCCGCCACCGCCTTCTGGCAGGCCTTGTTGATGCGATCCAGCAGCTCCGTATCCGCCAGGTGTCCCCGATCCCGGTTGCGGTAGATCTCATCGATATCCCGGCCCAGGCTTTGGGCGAGAATGCGGGGCAAGCCCAGGATCCCTTCTTCCGGGCGGTCGATGCTGGCGATGCTCACCAAGGTGGCAATCGCCTCCTCTGCTGTGGGGGGCGCTCCAATGACGTGCAGACCACAGGGCAACAGCCGCGACTCGATCTCCATCAGCTGGGCGTAGAGCTTGCCCACCACCCTGTCCCGCTCTTCCAAGCTCAACTGGGCGGCGTCCCCCTGGGGCAACTCCACATCCTTGTCCAGGTTCACCAGCCGCGCCTTGTCGCAGATGGCGTTGACGATGGCGATGCCCCGCGCCCCCTCCCGTAGGGTTTGGTAGGAGCCGATCATCTCCCGCAGCTCTTGCAGCCCCTTGTAGAGGCCGGCGTTTTCTGCCGGCGGCGTCAGGTAGCTGATGGTGCAGGCGTAGCCCCGCCGCTTGGCAATAGTGGCCTCACTGGGGTTGTTGGCGGCGTAGTAGTACAGGTTGGGCAGGGATCCAATTAGATTATCCGGATAGCACTCGCCCGACATGCCGATCTGCTTGCCCGGCATAAACTCCAGGGATCCATGGGTGCCAAAGTGCAACACCGCATCCGCCCCCCACACTTTCTCCAGGTAGGTGTAGTAGGCGGCAAAGCCGTGGTGGGGGCTGGCTGACCTGGAAAAAAGCAGCCGCATGGGATCCCCTTCATACCCAAAGGTGGGCTGCACCCCAATGAAGAGGTTGCCGAAGTGCTTGCCGTAGATGAGCAGGTTTTGCCCATCGGTGTTCAGGTGCCCCGGTGCTGGCCCCCAGTACTGCTCGATGGCTTTCACGTAGGGTGTCAGCGCCTCGTACTCCCGCACCGACAGTTTGGCGGCCACATTCAGCTCCGGGCTGGCGTACTGGGCCTGGGGATCGTGCAGGATGGACTCCATCAGCTCCTGCGGGGTTTTGGGCAGCTCGGGGCCGAGGTCATAGCCGTTGTGGGCCAGGGCCTGCATCACCCGGTGAATAGAGGCAAACACATCCAAGTAGGCCGCCGTCCCCACATTGCCCTTGTCCGGCGGGAAGCTGAAAACGGTGATGGCGATCTTCTTCTCCAGCTTGGGCTTGCGCCGCAAATTGGCCCATTTAATGGCCCGCGCCGCGATCAGCTCGATCCGATCCTGCATTGCGTGAGCTTTGCCGGTGGCCGCGTCCCGCCCTGAGAGGATGATGGGATCAATGGCCCCGTCCAGCTCGGGAATGGCAATCTGCAGAGCCACTTGCACCGGGTGCAGCCCCAGGTCGCTGGCAGCCCATTCCTCCGTCGATTGAAACACCAAGGGCAGCGCCACCATGTAGGGGCGATTCAGCCGTTGCAGCGCTTCCACTGCCTTGGGGTGATCCTGCCGCGCCGGCCCTCCCACCAGGGCAAACCCGGTTAGCGACACGACCACATCCACAATGGGCGCTGTCTTCTGCGCGTTCCAGAAAAACTCGTTCACTGGCTTGGAGAAATCTAGACCCCCGGCAAACACCGGCACCACCCGCGCCCCGCGCGACTCCAGCTCTTGCACCATGGCCACGTAGTGGGCATCATCCCCCGTCACCAGGTGGGTGCGCTGCAACACCAACCCCACGCAGGGAGCCAAGGGATCCTTCACTTCTGCCGGCAAATCCTCGCGGGCGTTGTACCAATCCAAATACTCCGCCAGACTGGCAAACATCTGCGGCGCCAAGGGGTGCCAGATGCCCATCTCCAAGTAGGTGACCGGCTCGGCAAAGGAGAGCTGCCCCCGCATCCCCGGCAGGTAGCGATCCGCCAGCATCAGCAAAAAGTTCTCCAGGTTCTCGCGGGATCCCCCCAGCCAATACTGAAAGCTGAGCATGAAGTTGCGGGCATCCTGCGCCTTGTCGAAGGGCAGATACTTCAGCACCTTGGGCAGGGTCTGCAGCAGCTTCAACATCCCCTCCTGGAAGTTGGATCCCTGCTGGCGCTTGCGCATGAACTGGGCAATGGCGCTCTTGGACTGTCCCAGCTGCGCCATAGAAAAGGCTCCCATCTTGTTCAGGCGCATCACCTCCGGCATGGAGGGAAACACCACCACCGCCTCCAGCCGTTCCCGCAGGGGCTCTACCGCCTGCACCACCTTCTGGGCAATGTCCTCGATGAAGATCAAGGATCCAATAAAGACATTGGCCGTTTCCAGATCCCGCCGAAAAGCCTCATAGCCCGCGGGATCCCGCAGCTCCTCCACCAGATAGCCGGACAGCTCCACCGCCAGCTTGGAGTTGTGGGCGTTGATGTGCTGCACTGCTGCGGTCAGGGCACTCTGATATTGCGGCTCCAACACCACATACACCACCTTCATCAAGCGGCGATCCCCCACCTCGGCAGGGGTAACGTGGCGGGTGATGGGCTTAACCAGAGTAAACATGCGGTCGCTCTCCGTCGTGCAATGCAAAAGATGGGGTGAACTGGGGAAAGGACTCCGTCCCGCTGACGCGATAGGCAGGATCCCCTATTGTCTGTTTCCCGTTCTACCAGAGAAACGGATCCCTGCTGGGGGCATGGCGGCAAGGTCGTAACAATTCGCAATGATCGCTGAGGTACTGTAAAGGGGAAGAGGATCCCTTCCCCAGAGAGCGTCCCCTTCTAAGGATCCAATGGACTTCTCACCCCGCGCCCGCCTTTATTCAGCACATGGGTGTAAATCATGGTGGTTTTGACATCTTTGTGGCCCAACAATTCTTGGACGGTGCGGATGTCGTAGCCGTTTTGCAGGAGATGAGTGGCAAAACTATGGCGGAAGGTGTGGCAACTGACCCGCTTGGGGATCCCGGTTTTTTGGACAGCTTGTTTAATCGCCCGTTGTAATCCAGACTCATGCAAATGATGGCGGCGGGTGATGCCAGTGCGAGGATCCTGAGATAACCTTTCTGCCGGAAAGACATATTGCCAGCTCCACTCCCGCTCCGCATTGGGATACTTGCGCTCCAAAGCAAATGGCAGATAGACTGAGCCGTATCCTTGTTCCAAATCCTGCTGATGTTGTCGCTTTGCCCAGAGCAAGTGTTCTTGCAAAGGTTCCACTAAGGTTTCTGGCAGCATCGTTAACCGGCTCTCCATCCCTTTACTATTGCGAATCACCAGTTGCCGTTGGTTAAAATCCACATCTTTGACCCGGAGCTGCTGGGCTTCCGCCAATCGCAAGCCACTGCCATACAGCACCTGCACCACCAAGCGATGGATCCCGGATAGATGCACAATGATGGCTTTGACCTCCTCAGGGGTTAAGACCGTAGGCAAATAGCGTGACCGTTTGGCTCGCACGGCGTCTAGGTCAAGGTCTAGCTCCAGATGCAGCACTTCTCGGTAAAGGAACAACAGCGCACTGAGAGCCTGGTTTTGGGTGGAAGCGGCAACCTTACCCTCCACCGCCAGGTGAGTGAGAAAGGCGTTGATTTCTTCGCCGCCCATCTCCTTGGGGTGTCGCTTGTTGTGAAACAAGATAAAGCGACGGATCCAGAGAAGATAAGATTTCTCGGTTTGGTAGGAGTAGTGTTTGACCCGGAGGGCATCACTGACTTGCTCCAGGAGCTTTCTGGGTCTAGGTATGGGTGTGTTAATGCTCATTCAGCCAGATAAAAACCCTTTGGAGGTAATTATCGCTCAAAATGTTGACTATACAGACAAACTAGGGTAGCATTACGCTAGGCGATGGAAAAGTCTGCTTCTTAGGTGATTATCAGTCATCTAGCTGCAGAAACACATGTTAGACGGAAATCAGCTTGCTCCGTCCCGCTACGCTGTTGGGAGCGGGGCAAGCAGGCCGTATGACATGGTGACAATATTTGGAGACGAAGCAAAGATGACGATTCACCTGCTATCGCGTGTTATGCCGACAGAAACCGGCAGAGGCGCGTTAGATGGAAACCAGATAAACAAAGGTTAGGCGTTCAAACAACCGGGATTGAAAGAGCAACCATGACAACAGAACCAGCCTGGTTATTAGATTTTAAGTTCGATGTCTACTCCCAGTCAGGGGAGGATGGAATTATCGCGAAGATACTCCAGACCCTTCCTAAAAAGGACAAATGGTGCGTAGAGTTCGGGGCATGGGACGGTATATTCCTGAGCAATACTCGAAACCTGATTGAGAACGCGGGCTATTCGGCCGTGCTAATCGAAGGGAACAAGAGTAAGTGGTCTGAACTGCAAAAGAACTATTCCTCTAATAGGAATGTCATCACCATGAACACCTTTGTTGGATTCAACGAAGACGACAACCTCGACGTGATACTTGCTGACACCCCTATACCGGTTGATTTTGATTTCCTGTCAATTGATGTAGACGGCAATGATTATCATATATGGAAGGCCATATCGAAATACCGCCCGAAGACGATTTGCATAGAATTTAATCCTACCATTCCTACGGAAGTAAGATTTGTTCAACGTGCAGATCCATCTGTGAACCAAGGTGCCAGCCTACTGTCCTTGTTCGAGCTAGGTAAGGAGAAAGGTTACGAATTGGTAGCTGTTTTGCCCTTTAATGCTTTTTTTGTAGATTCGAAATACTATCCACTGTTCGGGATTCGTGACAACAGGCCGGAAACTCTGCGGAAGGACTTGAGTAGCATTACCTATCTATTCTCAGGTTTTGATGGCACAATATTTCTTCATGGATGCAAGCAACTCCCCTGGCATGGTCTCCAGATAAAGGAGTCGAGAATTCAGCACCTCCCTAAATTCCTTCGCAAATATCCAGGGAATTATAACCTCATCGAGAAAATGGCCTTTATAATTTTTTGGCTTGTTTTCGTCGCTTTTCGTCGCTAAGGCAATTTTTTAGAAGAATCCGGCAATGCCTAACACAGCACTGCACCTGACCGCTATTTCGCTGCGCTCAATAGCGGCAGGTGAGTTTTATCGTTAGATGGCTGATCGATGCGGTTCATAATGAGAAGTCTGCCGATGAAGAGATGTATAGCTCTCAGGGTTATGGCCTCGGCGCTGCTCGTCTTGCCACTGACATCTGTACCGACTCACGCTCAGGGAGGGCGCGCTGATATTGAGATCGATTTCGGCGCGTGTACTCCTGAGCGGCGGTTGGTCTTCTTCGCCTTCGGCTCTACGACCATCGAAGTGGCGGGTAAGGCGGGGGGGAGATGCGTAATGAGGTACGGGACCGAAATCGAGAATCCGATTTGGGATGGGTTCCTTGATAAGACATGCAGGGTGCCACTGCAAGCAGGGAGGCTAAGGTTCACGGTGAGGGATGACGGGGTTGATTTCTCCCCCCTCAAGTCACACTGTGTTCCCACCCCACGTGTAAAGAAGAAGAATTGAGCGATGTCCTGCGGCGCAAAGGATTTGAAAGGTATATAACCGAGGAAGAACGGATGGAGTTCTTGAGCACTTTTGTTAGAGATGGCGTCTTGGTGGAGATTGTAGAGCGCGTGGCGACGTGTCGTGATCCCAAAGACGACAAGTTTCTTGAACTGGCTGTTAATGGCAAGGCAAGATGTGCGTGCCGTTAGATGTACCCAGAGACAAGATGATGAGCAAGCTCAAATGCCCTCATTGCGGGAACCCAGGGATCCCTGTCCTCTGCAAGGTGTGCCTCGGCTCAACTGTGCCTGCGACCTGCAAAGCGTTATGAATCTTTGTTTGAGTCGTAATTGAGAGGAAATAGGTGAGCTATAATTCCTAATGGACTTTTCTTTTCATTGCAGGTTGGGTAATGCAAAAACAGGAAGTCCTTACATTACTGGCAAATCACCAGAACACTCTGAAGGACTTTGGCGTAAAGTCTCTAATGCTCTTTGGTTCAGTAGCAAGGGATGAAGCGCAAACAGACAGTGATATCGATCTGCTAGTAGAGTTTGACCGTCCAGTTGGATTGTTCACTTTTGTACGCTTGAAACGATATCTAGAGGAAATTTTAGAGAGTCCGGTTGATCTAGGTACGCCTGACTCCCTCAAGCCCTATCTGCAAGAATCCGTTCTCCGGGAGGTGGTTCGTGCCTTCTAGAGATTGGCAGAACAGAGTAAGAGACGTGCTAGCTGCGATTGAAGAGATCCGAGAGTTTATAAAAGACATCACGTTCGATGAATTTCAAGTCGATCGAAAGACAGTTGGAGCAGTTTTGTATAATCTTGCAATTATTGGTGAAGCAGTTCGCGGCATTCCACCAGAGGTGGAGGCTTCGCATCCTGAAATTCCATGGGACGAAATGCGGGGAATGCGGAATATTGTGATCCATGAGTATTTTCAAGTGAGTTTGTCCATCATCTGGCAAACGATTCAAGAAGATCTTATTTTATTAGAAACCTCTCTTCGACAATTGATAAACCCTTAAGAGAAATGTATAATGTCGGAAGTAACAGCAGCATTAGACCTCACCTCATGCCCGGCTCCGATCCAGCGCGCCCATTTACTGTGGTGGTTGCCGACAACTTCCACTATGTGGAGAAATATAAAGAGTACGAGTACGGAAAGTTTGAGACCCTCGAAGCCGCAATTGCCGCTTGTAAGCGTATCGTCGACGAGTTTTTGATTGAGGCTTTGCGGCCCAGCATGACTGCTGACGAGCTCTACAGCGAATACACTTCGTTTGGAGACGACCCGTACATCGTTGGCTCGGAGGAGCCGGAAGTTCCCTTCTCAGCCCGTACCTAAGCAAAGGCGCGGTGTCTGGAGTTATGTGGATCCCAATCTGCACAAAACGCTGATGAGGATGAATCCGACAAATTGCCGGAGCAGCATCGGAAATAGAGGCAATTAAGTTAGATGAGGATCCCTCTGGGCCAGGATATATGGTTGTTTCAGACTGCAGGAAAGCAACTTGGGGATCCCAGGTTCCCATAGTCTGCTTTGGGAGACAGATAAGGGGTATGTTTGTGTTGGCCGGTTAGAGATCGAAGGCAGGGCAAATGTCCCAGACTTATTCGGAATGACTATCGCAAATGGAGCTATTGTACTGGCTACCGTCTCATCGCCATTTGAATTGACTATAAGTAAACACACAAGCTCTCAAGCACGGGGGGGCAACGGTGGGCATTGGATCCCGGGAACCAGGGATTCCAGCAAGCCGCTACAGGCATCCCAGAGCAGCTCGATCACGTAATGGAATCCAGCCTCACCCCCGTAGTAGGGATCCGGAACTTCTTCGTCAGAATGAGAGCGGCAATAGCTGCACATCAGGCGCACTTTCTCGGCATATTTTCCCTGGGGATCCAAGCTGAGAATGTCGCGGTAATTTTGTCGATCCATAGCCAGGATCAGGTCAAACTCGCGCAGGTCGGCAGGTCGAATCTGGCGGGCCTTGCCTTGTAGCTCTAGGCCATAGCATCGGGCTGCTTGTTGCATGCGCCTATCTGGGGGGCTGCCGATGTGATAGGCTGCCGTACCTGCTGAGTCGCAGATAATTGCTTCCTTATAGCCGCTACTGCGCAAAAGGTGATTGGTGATGCCCTCAGCAGTGGGAGAGCGACAGATGTTACCCAGACAGACAAACAGAAGCTTTTGGCTCATGGCAACCTCCCCATCGGATCCCATGTGTGGGCCCACCACAGGATGTATCCGCCTGCAACAGCGGGACGGATTCCCTTTCTATTTTCCACCAAGAGCCGCTGCAATGTTTTGTCGGCGGCTATCGTAACATCGCAGATTTAATTGAACCGACAAGGGATCCCCAGGCATTGCTGCAGCAGCTTCAGGTATTCTTGTCCCTCCATGAGAAAGGCACCAAAACGGGCCAGGTGCGGGTTCATCAACTGAGCGTCGAATAGGCGAAAGCCCCGCTCCCGTAAGTGCTCCACCAACTTCACCAAGGCCACCTTCGAGCCGTTGGGGATGTGGTAGAACATCGACTCGCCGATAAACGCCGCTCCAAGGGCAATACCCAGGATCCCGCCTGCCAAGGTCTCTCCCTGCCAGGTTTCAAAGCTGTGGGCAAAGCCAGACCGGTGCAGAGCTGCGTAAATCTGCTTCAGCTCGGGGCTAATCCAGGTTTGGGGACGAGCGGCACAGCCCTCTACCACCTGCTCAAAAGCGCAGTTCAGCCGCACCTGAAAGCGACCACTGCGCACCAAGGGCCGCAACGAACGGGGGCAGTGAAATCGCTCATCGAGGGGGATCACCGCGTGCTGGTCGGTGCTGTACCAAGCCAGGGATCCCGCCTTTTCGTCGGCCATCAGGAAGTAGCCTTGGGCATAGCCTGCCAGAATGGTGGCCAGATCCACCTGCATTGCCTCAGTTGCGCTCCTCAAGATTGCCATTCTGCAGAGAGGCTGGCAAAATCCCCCCCATTGGCCCTGGGGTGACAATCCACACAGGCGCTCACCCGCACAGGAGTGGGAAACTCCACTTGCAGATGCAGGGCACGGAAATAGCGAGAATCTGCCAAGCGATAGGGCACCTGTTCCCCCTGTCGCAGGGGCCGGGAGTTGGGCCGCAAATAGCCCCAGGCCAGTTGTAAAGCCACGCCGCTCAGGGGCTGGATCTGCTGGCCATAGTGGTTGGGATCCTGCAGCAGCCGTCGCCAGGTTTCAGTGGGCAACACTTGGGCGGGCAACGCCACATGGCAACCACCACAACTGCGCACATATTGAGCTTGCTCCAGTTGGGCTTGAGTCAGGCCCTGCTGGGCTTGTGCTCCCAGGTTCTGCGCTGATCCCGCCAGCAGGGATCCCATAAACCCGGCCAGGATGACTACCATGCTGCAAATCCAAAACCGCCGGCGTCGTCGTTGCAAAGGAGCCATGCTCTCACACCCACTGCCCATGCTTTCCCACTCTAGACCCACTCTAGATCAGGTGGCCGCTCGCCACAGTGGGACGGAGTCCATAAGATCCGGCCTCAACTGCTGGGATCGACTTGATCGACTTGGCCTATTTTTGGAGGAGCTTGAGAGATCGCGGATCTGATACATTTACGCTGAACACTGCTGAACATCACTGTTCAACTATGCAGCGATAGCATTCTGTTTGTTTCCAAACAGAATGGCGGTATCCCGCAAAGCTTTGAGTAGAATACCCAAAGCGCAGTTTCCGTGTCGTCTTACTACCAATTTTCTGCTTTGCTTTGGCTACCATGTTGGCAGACTCGAAAGTAAACAGAAAGATCAACTGGTAGTAATCCGTACTGAACATATTATACATTATTTTCAGTATAGTTGAGCTTATTATTGACTAGAGTCATGCTCCTGCTGCATTTTCCGCATTTCTTGAGGCATCTCCCGCAGCTCCTCTTGGGCTTGATCCGTGCAGCGCTCGATGGCGCGGGTGCGCCTGCCAAAGCCGGCGACGGTCAAGTTTTTGGATCCCTCTCAAGCTGAACCCGGCCAGAACCAGAAGGGAATCTGTTTGGGTTTAAAATAGCGGGGCTGCAGACTTTCCCACCAAGCGCTCATGAACCTACCCAGCTTACTCTGGCCGGATCCCGACGGGATCCCAGTGCCCTCTCAACCGGGGATCCTTGGCATTTTGGCTTCCGGCAATGGCAGCAATTTCGAAGCTATTGCCCAAGCCATTGAGGCTGGGGAACTGCAGGCCCAGATTGCTGTGGTCATCACCAACAATCCCAAAGCTTATGTGCGGCAGCGGGCCCAAAAGCGAGGGATCCCTTGCGTTTTGCTCGACCACCGAGACTACCCCTGTCGCGAAGATCTGGACGCCGCCATTGTCCAGGTGCTCTGGCAGCATCACGTGGAATGGGTGATCATGGCCGGGTGGATGCGCCTAGTTACCCAGGTGTTGTTGTCCGCCTACCCGGATCGCGTCTTGAACCTGCATCCCAGCCTGCTGCCCAGTTTCAAGGGCCTGCGTGCCGTTGAACAAGCCCTGAAGTGCGGTGTGAAAATCGCCGGCTGCACCGTTCATCGGGTCACCCTGGAAATGGACAGTGGCCCCATCGTGGCCCAAGCAGCCGTGCCGGTTCTGCCCGAAGATACTGTGGAATCCCTTTACCGGCGCATCCAGACCCAGGAGCACCGCCTCTACCCACTGGCCATCCGCCTCTGCCTGGCAGAGGGATCCCTGCTACCCAAGTCTTCGGGGAAGCTGCACAATTGAGGTTAAGTCCAACGCTGGCGCATCCCATGGCCGAGATCCCGCCTCTCCTCGTCTTCGATAGCCCGGTGATCCTGGCCGGTCGTCTGGCTCTATGGCAAGAGTGGGCTCGATTTGGGGTGTGTGTGCTGCCACAGGCAGTGATGGCCGAGCTAGAACGCCTGAGCCGGCAGGCTATTGATCCCCAAGAAGAATCGACAGCCCGCGAGTTTTTGCGCCACTGGCCCAGTCTAGGGTTTGCCGTCTCAGAAGCCCGTGCCCTGGTGGGTGGTGCTGGTGCCGGCGATCAGTCCATGAGGGTACGTTTGGAAGAAGCGATTGCCGAATGCGCCTATGCCCTGGCCCAGCAGCAGCCGGGAACGCTGGTGGTTTTGGTCAGCAACGACCGGCCTTTGGTGGGGCGAATTCAGGGTCTGGGTCTCAACAACCTCTGTGCCATCTCTCTGGCAGAGCTGAACCGGTGGATGCGTCAGCAGCAGCGCCCTCAGGCTGTGGTTATGGCTTTGAATCGGTTACCAGGGCCACCCATTCCTGCCGCCCAGTTGGCATCCTCTACCCTCCCTCCACCCGCCCGTCCCTTGAGTTCCTCTCCAGCTTCCGGGAACCCCCCCGCCCAGGCGCGGCAGCGGTCTGGAGCTGCTCAGGTGGGGCCGAGCACAGCCCGCCTCTGGCCCTTTTTGAAAAGCCTACAGAATGCCCTTGCGTTGTTGCTGGCCCTGGTTTTCCTCTCGGCAACCGGGTTGCTGGCCTGGCGCCTGCTCGATCCAGAAGGAAGTGAAGGGATCTGGCAGCGGCTACCTCTCTCTCGGATCCCTTGGATTCGGGATCTATAGCCAGTTATTCCGAACCAACTTAAGACCCTTTCCGGTCTTCAGCCGGCCGCAGTCATTTTATAGTCGTTTCAGTTATTTCAGGTTAGGGTGAAACTCCTGGGCTGCTGATCGCGCCAGCGGGACGGAGTCCTTGAAAAGCCCTCTGGCCCTGTGCATTTAACGTTTGTTTTAGTGTTGTTTTAGGTGGGAGTGCAGTGTCCTAGTTGGAATGAAACGACCGTAATGAGGAATGAAACTGTTCCGTCGCATTGCCTGGGGGTGGTCGCGGAAGCGGCGTGGAAGGCTTGGGCGGCACCGCTGAGCAGCTGGGAAGCGTCTTAACCTAACTTGAAATGACTACAATGGGATCGACTCCAGCTCTTCTCCCAAGATGGGATCCCTGAAATACAAAGTTTGCTGCCAACCAGGATGAATTGGGTTTTGGCGCAGGTCAGCAGTGACGGGATGGCCAAAGTTACTGCTCAGCAATTGTAACGTTAAAGCCCTTATTTTTCAGGGTTTCCGCATGATAGCGGGCATACTCCAGTTGCTTAAATGCTGCCAACTGCACAAACTTCTGGCCATTCACATCTTTGACAAAGGCCCCATCAGAAACTTCTCGAGCACGTGCCAAGCTCTCATCTCCCGAGTAGGTAGTGAGCACCAAGAAGGTTCCCTCGCCGCGGTTCGGCCCCAGAGAGTCTACGCTGTTGTCGCTTAGGGGCACCACGTTCAGGGATCCCGCAGAAGTAGGCGATGAAGGTTGGGACGGGCGCTCCAGGCTGGCTGCCAACTGCTCCACCGTTTGCAAGCTGGGGGGAGAGGGTTCCTTGGAAGCCAAGGCCAAGTCGGTCTGCAGGCTGTCCAGCAGGTTAGGAACGCCTTGAAGAGGATCCACCTGTACGTCCTTCAAGTCCGGGGTGGCCGTCAAGCCCAGCGCCAGCCGATCCGGATCCAAGCCACCGGAATAGAACTCCTCTCCCACCTGCCCTTCCACCGGTTCCAGTGGGATCAAGGGCAACTGGGCCAGATCCACCTGGGCAGGGATCCCTTCTTCCGCCCTGCTGGCAGCACTTTGGGGCAGGGACAGTTCTTCCGGCCAGATCAGCCAGCGCACCCCAAAGCCAATCCCCGCGCAGGAAAGCACCCACAGCAGCAAGACCCAGAGGGGCGAAAAGGCCCCGGAGGGCCGCGGCATCTCTTCCTCTTCCAAGTCTTCCACCACCTCTTGAATGAGCACAGGTGAAGGGCGCTGTACAGAGCCGGTATTCCCAAGCTGACCTGCTCGTGGGGGCGGGACAGAGTCCATGCGCTGCAAACGCTGCCAGAGGCGGAATCGCTCCAGTTCTTTCAGCACATCCAAATGCAGATGGCTCAGCGCTTCCTGAAGAGCAAGTTGAGGAACTGGATGTGAATGGGACTGCTGTGCCGGAGACAGGGGTTGGGTAGGGTCTGGGGGAAGCGGAGAAGGACTCATAGACAGCCCACACTCAACTTGATGTAAAGTCGGAGAGCAAACAATGCCGATCCACTGTTACAGCCGGAAACAGCCTAACAGGAGAACCCACCTTGGGAACAAGGATTGCCAGCGCCCCATACCTTGCCATAAACCACCATGCCACAGGGCTATGGCAGTCTTCTAGGGCTTTGCCTCCAGATAGAGGGCACGCACATCTGCCGGCAGGTTCTGAAGCAAGATCTGGCGGGCAGAGGCAACGATGGCATCCACGTCTTCTGGGGCGAGGTAATATCCGTCAGCCTTGAGTTGGTCGGCAATGCGAACCGGTGGCCAGCCAAAGCGATCCCGCAGCAGCAGAATGAAGCGCAGATCCCCCGGCAAGGTATCCAAACCAGCAGTCAAATAACAGGCCAGTGCCGGTGAAAGAGAGGACTTTGCCCCGCCTCTGGTGGAGTCGAGACTGCAAGAAGCTTGAGGGCGGGTGGGGATCCCGTCAAGGGATTGGATCAGCTCACGGGTTTGCTCCGCCAGCCAGGGTCGCAGCACAGGATCCCCTTCGCCAGCCGCTTCTTCCACAAGGCTGTGGACATCTAGGCGCTGTAGGCGCAGGTAAAGCCGCAACCAAACCTGCTCTCGACAGGCAGCCCATTGCTCTGGCGGCAGATGCTCGGCAAGGATCCCGTCCACCCACTGGCAGTAGCGGCAAAACAGGCCGATGAAGTAGCGGGCCACCTCCGGCTGCCGTTGAAAGGCCCGCAGCAACTCCAGATCGCTGTAATGGGCCACCCCCCGCACGATAGAGGCGTTGCATTCCGGCCAAAAGGCGGTAGCTTCGGGCATGAGAATTTCTCCCGCAGAAAAATCCCTAGCTATTCTCCAGGATCTCCCGGCAGGCGGATAACAACTGCTCCTGCTCCGGCAGGGTGCGCAGGCCAATGCGCAGGTAGCGATCTCCCAGCTCGGGAAAACTCAGGCAATCCCGCACCAGAATCCGGTGCCGCTGCAGCAGCGCCCGCTGAATTTGCGTGGCAGAGCCAGGGCAGCGCACCAACACAAAATTGGCTTGACCAGGCCAGGGATCCCAGCCGGGCAGTGCTTGCAAACCCCTGAACAAATGCTCTCGGGCCACGGGTAGCCAGGCCAAGGTGCGCCGGCGGAAGTCCTCATCGGCCAAAGCTGCCGCCACTGCCACTCCCGCCAATCCGTTGACGCTCCAGGGATCCCGCCACTGCCGCCAGCGCTGCCAGTGATCCGGGTGCCCCACCGCAAAGCCAATGCGCAAGCCGGGCAGTGTGAAGAACTTGGTGAGGGAACGGATGACGATGGTGTTGGGGTGAGCCGCCAGGTGGGGGATCAAGGTTTGGCTGCGGGGCATTGCCGACGGGCTGGAGTTTAAGCTCAGGGTGGGCTCCCCCGGCAAAAAGTCCATAAAAGCCTCGTCCACCACCACCCGGTCGAACTGGGGCAGGAGAGGCAGGATATCTTGCTGCGGGATCAGCCAGCCCGTCGGGTTATGAGGGTTGTTCAGCCAGAGCACCCGGTTTCCCTTGCCTGCCACCGGAAGGGGTTCCTGCAGAAGGGTAAAACCGGCGGATCCCTGGCCGGGGAAAAAAGGCAGCGGCTTGATGGTTACCCCTGCTGCCCGCAGAGCCCGCGCATAATCCCCAAAAGCAGGCTGGGGCAGCCATACCTCCCGCCCTTGCGCATCCCGGGCTGCCCAGGTGAGCAACTCCGCTGCCCCATTGCCCACAAAGATCCACTCAGGATCGACGGCCCAATGGTTGGCCAAACAGATGCGCAAGTCCCGATAGTCGGGATCCGGGTAGCGGCTGATTACAACCGGGTCTGCTGCAGACAGCGCCTGAGTCAGAGCTTGCAAGACCGATTCCGGTGGGCCCAGCGGATTCAAGCTGGCCGAAAAATCCAGAATCTCCTGGGGAGAGCAGCCAGCGATTGCTGCTCCCCAAGCCCAATTGCCACCATGTCGAGGCTGCTCCACGCCCTACCCAGCAGCCGAGTCCCAACCCGGCGAAATTAAGATTTCCCCCCTGCTACTGCTTCGCGGAATGACTTGCCCACCCTAAAAGTGGGGACGATGCTCTCTGGGATCACCATTTTTTGGTTGGTTTTCGGGTTGCGACCTTCCCGCTCTTTGCGCTTGCGAGCCTCAAAGGAGCCGAAGCCCACCAGGGTCACCTTCCCCTTGGGTTCACCGTTTTCATCGCGGGATGCGACCTCTTCGACAATGATCTCCAGTGCGGCGGAAATGACAGCCTCCGCTTCTTTTTTAGTTACATTGGCGCGATGAGCGACGGCATCAACAAGTTCTGCCTTGTTCATCCTGATCTCCTTTTGAGTTAGGCAATAAAGTTAGAGCGTTCCCTGGATCGCGGATTCGCTCAGGCGTTGCAGAGCGGCCACGGCCCAGAGTGTTCTCAGTGTGTGGGAGCGGGGCTTGCCCTGCAATGCGCCAAGGCGCCACTGGCGCGAATGGCAGGATTGTGGCAGTTGAGCTCCAAATCACTGACATATTCTACAGCTAAGTTAGGGCAGAAGCCTGCTGGGCAAGGGGTTTTAGGGGATCTTAACGCAATTTTCTGGGAGACAAGAGACTGCAAAGATGATTTTATACCTGCTCGGCTCGGATCCGACAGAAAACCAGGGCTCACGACTCAGGTCGGAAGTAGGCCCGCATCACCTCTCGAAAGATGGGAGCGGCCCGTGATCCACCCCCACCGCCGCTGTTTTCCAGAAAGACCACGACCACCAATTCGGGCCGGTCGTAGGGAGCATAGCCAACATACCAAGCGTGGGATCGCCGCGGCGGATCCTCTGCGGTGCCGGTTTTACCAGCCGTTGGGGGAAATCCTGGCCCCAGGTTGGCGTTGCCGCCAGTGCCGTAAACCACGACATCTCGCAGCCCCTGCTGCAGGATCTCCAGGGTGGCAGGGGAAAGACCTACCTTTTGGCGCAGCGGCACAGGGCTTTCCGGGATCACCTGGTGCGAGAGCAAGGGGCGCACCCGCCAGCCCCCATTGGCCACTGCCGCCGTTACCACCGCCATTTGCAGCGGCGTAGCGGTAATAAATCCCTGGCCGATGGACATGTTGACCGTGTCGCCCACATACCAGGGCTCGCGCCAGTGGCGCTGTTTCCACTCGGCATCGGGCACCAGGCCAGCAGCCTCCCCTTTGAGGCCGATCCCGGTCAGTTGCCCCAGCCCGAAGCGGCGCGACCATTCTTGCAAGGGGGCAGCCTTGGTGCCGAGAGCAATTTGGTAGAAAAAGGTGTCGCTGCTGTAGGCCATCGCCTGCCGGTAGTTCAGCCGCCCGAAGCCGGCCCGGTTCCAGTCCCAGAAGCGCCACCCCCCCACCTGGATGTAGGGGCCAGTCTGCAGCACGGTGTTGGGGGGAAAGGCACCCGACTCGATCCCGGCAGCGGTGGTGATGATTTTGTAGGTGCTGGCGGGGGGATAGGGCCGCAGGCCGCGGTTGAGGAAGGGAAAATCCTGCTGCTGCAGGCTCTCCCACTGGGCTTGGGTGATGCGGCTGGAAAAGAGGTTGGGATCAAAGGTGGGATAGCTGGCCATGGCCAGGATCGAGCCATCGCTGGGATCCATGGCGATCACCGCTCCTTTTTGCTGGCCGAGGGCTCGCTCTGCCGCCTGCTGCAGCCGCACATCCAAAGTGAGCTGCAGGGTGTTGCCCGGTTGGGGCGCTTGTTCCCCCAGCACCCGCAGCACCTCTCCCATGGCGTCCACCTCCACCTGTCGCCCGCCCCATTGGCCGCGCAGATGGTTCTCGAACAATTCCTCCACTCCCATCAGGCCAACGATATCCCCCAGGCGATAGCTAGGGTCGGCCCGCAGTTGCTCTAGGGGGATCTCGCCGGTGTAGCCCAGCAGGTGAGCAGCCAAGTCGCCATGGGGATAAAACCGCGCCGTCTCCGCCTCCACCATCACTCCCGGCAGCTCGCGGCTCATCTCCTCCAGTTGAATGACCACCTGGGGGCTGGCGTTGCGCAGGATGCGCAGGGGAAACGGGGAACGATATCCGGCCTGTTCCAGTTTCTGGGCGATCTCCTCGGGGGCCATGTTCAAGTATTCTGCCAACTTGGGGATCATCTCCTGCCAGCGCTGCCGCGACTGCACCAGAGGCCAGAGGAAGACCGAGTGGGACAATTGGCTGCTCGCCAGCAATACGCCGTTGCGATCCACAATGCGTCCGCGTTCTGGCGGCTGGGGCAACAGGCGAATGCGGTTGGTATCGGCCAGCTGGCGGTAATACTGGGTGCGCGCTAGCTGCAGGTAGGCCAGACGGGATCCCAGCCCTCCAAACAGCAGCAGACTGGTCAGCAAGAGCAAGACAACGGCCCGATAGCCCTGCCCCACCGTTTTGGCCGATGCGGATCCCAGCCAGCGAGGGCTACCGCCGTCCGGCAGGGGTGGGGGAAGTACCCGGCGGGGGGCAGGCGGTCTGGAATGGGGGGAGAACAGGGCTTGCGGATCCCGTCCTGCCAAGGTGTGGGGGCTTCGCGCGGCGTTGCTGACGGGGTAGAGTTTGGCCATGAAATTGCCAGAAGAATTGCAACCGATACACCCAAAATCAAGAGGAGATGCCCGCTCTCGGGCAGGCAGTCTCAGCATCCATCCAGTATCCCTGGCTGCGGCAAGCCTCGTCCAGGAGTGGCAGCGTGGATAGAGCAGAACAACAACGGCTGCGCCAGGCTGCCTGGCTGATGGTGGGCAATGGCCTGCGCCTGGGGTTGTCCGGGGCCTATTTCATCCTGTTGGCCCGTCTGTTGGGGCCGGAAGCCTTCGGGGTTTTCTCTGCCATCTTGGCCTGCAGCAACCTGGCCGCCCCGTTTGGTTATTTGGGCCAATCGGAACTGCTGATCCAGCGCCTCAGCCGGCAGGGATCCCCGACTTGCACCCAGGGGATTGGCCCCAGCTTATGGTTGGCGGGATTGGGCTGTGGGGGGATGGCGCTGGTGTTGTGGCCCCTCTTGAGCGTTTGGCTGGCCGGGACGCCAGCAGCGGTGGTGGGGGTATTGCTTTTGAGCGATCTGCTGTTCATCGCGGTGCCAGAGGTGTACAGGGGGATCCTGATCGGGAGAGAGCAGGCTGCTGGGGTAGCCCTCATCGACACCGGCATGGCGCTGGGGCGATTGGGGGCAGTATTGCTGGCGGTGGCCTTGGGCTGGGGATCCCTGGTGCAATGGGCTGTTCTGTACGGCCTGATGGTGTTGGTCGTGCTGCTGCTGATCGCGAGGGGGATGGGGCGGTGGAGCGAGCCTTCTCCCCCCTTGGCCCTGAGCTGGCGAGATCTGCGGGAACGGCTGATAGCGGGCTGGGACTTTGCGGTGGGGCTGGCCGCGGTGAAAACCTTCACCGATTTGGATAAGCTGCTCTTGCCCCGTTTGGCCTCAGCAGCGGCGGGGGGTCTTTACAGCGCTGCCTATCGGGTGATCAACTTCTCGCAAACGCCGATGATCGCCCTGCTCACCAGCCATTTTGCCGAGCTGTGCCGCCAAGGGCAGAAGGGCCTTCCGCAAGGCTGGCGCTACGCCTGGCAGCTTTTCCCTTGGGTGGTGGGCTACGGCAGTTTGGCTGCTCTGGGGCTGGCCCTGGGATCCTACGGAATCCCTTGGGTGCTGGGATCGGCTTACCGGGAAACGGCCCTCATCCTGCGCTGGCTCAGCCCGGTTATTTTGCTGGAAGGGATCCACCTTTTGCTGTCTCACCTGCTCACTGGAGCAGGGTTGCAAAAGCCCCGCAGCCGTCTGCAACTGATGGCTCTGGGGCTGAATGGGCTTTTGAATGCGGTTTGGATCCCAAGGTGGGGTTGGCAGGGGGCGGCCCTAGCGACCTTGCTGTCGGAGATGGCCTTGGTGCTGGCCTTGCTGCTGTTGATTGGGGGGCGATTGCACGCTCTGCAGAGATCTGGGCCTAGGGAGCCTTAACAATTTTGTAGGTGGCTTTGGCATCGGGGCCAAAGGTGATCACATCCCCCGACTTGAGCTGGTGGGTGGTCAATTTCTGGCCGTTGATCAACAAGCCATTGGTGCTGGGCCGACCCTCCAAATCCCCATCCAAAATGCGGTAGCAATATTCTCCCTCTCGCTCGGCGGGAATCCGCAGCAGCATGGCGTGGTAGCGGGAGGCATACTGAGAGTTGAGACAGATGTCGTTCGCCAAGTCCCGACCGATGAAGTATTTGGCGGATCCCAGCACCTGGGTACGGCGGCCATCTCGGTCTTCCACGATCAAGATGTGCTGGTGGGTACCGGAAGGAGAAGGCACAGATTCAACCATACTTCCGCTGTCAATACCAGTGTTTAACCGTACCTCAAACTATACCGAAGTTTAGCCTTCTTCCTGCTATCGCTGGGTCTGCAGAATCGCTCATCCAGCGCCCCAGAACCTGACCTAGCGAGGAACATTCTGGAGCAATGAGCCGACCCATCCGGGGAAGAGGGTGTAAGCTCCTACCGCCCATTGGGCCATGCCCACCACCACCTCTGACTTGGACTGGCGAGCGGCATCCCAAATGGCTTCGGCAACTTCTTCCGGCTGGCTGACCCAAAAACTCTCCAGCGCCTGTTGCATTTGCTCACGGGCTTTGCCACCTGAGGTTTGGGCTTGGCTGTCGGGAGAGGACGCTGGCCCCACCTCATCCAGAAAAATGGCTCGCTTGAGGAAATTGCTGCTGACGATGCCCGGATGGACGCCAATTACCTGGATCCCTTGGGGTTGCAGTTCCAGACGCAGCGCCTCCGTCAGCCCACTGACCGCGTACTTGCTGGCACAATAGGCGCTCATCTGGGGCAGGGGCATTTTGCCGCCAATGGATCCCACGTTGATGATCTGACCTTTTTTGCGCTTCAACATGTCGGGGAGCACGGCTCGAATGGTGTGGAGGTAGCCCCAAAAATTGACCGCCATCAGAGCCTGCCAGTGTTCCAGGGTAGTTTGCAAAAAAGGGCCACTCATGCAGATGCCGGCGTTGTTGATCAGGCAATCGATGCGGCCATAGCGTTCCAGAGTTCTCTCCACCAGGTTTTGCACCTGTTCTGGCTGCGTGACATCGGTGGGAACGGCCAAGACCTCGGCGTTGAGGCTTTGCTCTAGGTCGATGGCCGTTTGCTTCAGGGTTTCAGCAGTGCGGGCAGCCAGCGCCAATCGGTAACCCCCACGGGCAAAGGCAAAGGCAGTAGCTCTGCCGATGCCTTCAGAGGCGCCTGTAATTAAAACAACATCGGCCATCCTGCTTCTCCGTAAATCTGGACTGGGATCCCTCTACCTGTTGTAGCTTCTCCGAGAGTTAGGGATCCCTGCTTGGCTGAGGGCTTAAGATACTGAACGATAGCGAAGATAAGGTTTATGGCCTCTACCTACTCATTTGATATCGTCAGTGATTTCGATCGGCAGGAACTGGTGAACGCTGTGGATCAAGCCCGACGGGAAATCAAACAGCGCTACGACCTCAAGGATACTCAGACGGAAATTGAGCTGGAGGAGGGATCCCTGACCATCACCACCGCCAACGACATGGCCCTCAACTCCATTCGGGATCTGCTTCTTACCAAAGCGGCCAAGCGGGGTCTATCCCTGAAGATCTTCGACTTCCAACCCCCAGAGAGCGCCGGCGGCAACCGAGTGCGCCAGGTGGTTCACCTGAAAAAGGGCATTGATGCCACACTGGCCAAACAGATCGCCAAGCAAATCCGCGACAACTTTAAGAAAGTGCAGCCTGCCATTCAAGGGGATCTGGTGCGCGTTTCCGGCAAGGATAAAGACGAGCTACAGGCGGTCATTCAAATGCTTAGGCAGCAGGACTACCCGGTGGCGCTGCAATTTGTCAACTATCGATAGGGATCCTCTGGGCTTCCGTATCTTTCCCCTCAACTTGCAAGATTAGAGATCTCAGGATCTGTGAAATGTTGGGTTTAATGGCTGCTGGAAATGGTGATGGCCTACGCTCCTCAAAGCTTGAGTTTTCGGCCAATTGGGATAGGGGGCTCTGGTGAGAAATCTTGTGAAAGTAACCGTCGGAATCAAGCCAGCAAGTCTCTGAGAATCTCATTGGAAAATAGCCAGCCATCGGGCGGAATCAGCCGTAGCCGGCCTGCCTCACAACTGGCCCATCCCTTCTCAAAATAGGGATCCAGCCTCTCCAAAGCTTGCTCGACCTTTGGGTGGCCAAAACGCTCCTGTAAATGGCACAAATCCAGACCTTCCTTTAGACGCAACCCCAACATCAAAGTATCCATCCAAACTTCCTCTGGGGATGCTTCAGGAGGAAGAGGGTGGACTCCGACTTTCACCTGCTCGAAGTAGTGGTAAAGGGTTTTGGGCTGCTGAATGCGCCGTCCCCCCTCGTAGCCGACGGATCCCATGCCAAAGCCAAAGTAAGGGCGATTTTCCCAGTACACTCGGTTGTGGCGACAGGCGTAGCCGGGGCGGGCAAAATTGGAGATTTCGTAGTGGATGTAGCCCGCTTCGGTGAGCAGCTCCCGCGCCATTAGGTACATGGCAACTGTGGTTTCCTCGCTGGGCAAAGGTGCTGCTCCCGGTCGGTACATCCGACCAAAGCGGGTTCCCGGTTCAATCGTCAGATCATAGACGGAGACATGGGTGGGGTTAATCTCAAGAACAGCTCGTAGAGACTGCTGCCAGTGTTCCAAAGTCTGGTAGGGCAGCCCAAAGATCAAATCCAGGTTGAAATTCTCAAAGCCCGCCGCCTGCAAGTCGGCCACGGCTTCGTAAACTTCCTCCACTCCATGCAGGCGACCACAAGCGGCCAGCAGCTCTGGCTGAAATGCCTGTACCCCTAGGCTGATGCGGTTGACCCCCAGCTCCCGGTAGCCCGCCAACTGCTCCCGCGTCAGGGTGCCGGGGTTGGCCTCCAGAGAAATCTCGCAGTCGGGACGAAACGGGATCCTCTCCCTCAATTGAGTCAAGATCCGCCCCAGTTGCTCCACCGTCAGCAGAGAAGGGGTGCCACCCCCGAAAAAAATGCTGGTCAACGGTCTGGGATCCCCGGCCAGATGGCGGTAGCGGTAGGAGCTGCCGATCTCTCGGCAGAGCATTTGCACGTAGGTTTCCATCAACTTGCGGGTGCCCAGGCCGGTGGCAAAATCACAGTAGTGGCAGCGTTGCCGACAAAAAGGGATGTGCAGGTAAGCTGCTTCAGGCCAATCAACCTGGTCGCGGCAGCATTGCAGAGCAGTATCGGTCGGAGTGGGATCGTGCGAAGCAATTGCCACAGCCATGGGTCAGCTCAAACGGGTTGGAACCACTATACTGATAGACTCCTAAACTCCTCACGAGAAGGGATCCCATGGGGACTGTACGCCTGGCGGTGATCGACTATGAGGCGGGAAATCTGCATTCGGCTTGCAAAGGGCTGGAGCGGGCCGGAGCTGAGGTGCAGCTAGTAACAGAGCCAACTGGACTAGCGGCTTTTGACGGCATTGTCCTGCCCGGCGATGGGGCCTTTGACCCAGCCATGCAGCAGCTGCGGGCGCGGGGCTTTGGGAAAGCGATCCGGGAAGCTGTGGAGCGGCAACAGCCTTTTTTAGGCATTTGCCTTGGGCTGCAAGTTTTGTTCGAAAGCAGCGAAGAGGGAACAGAGCCAGGGCTGAGCATTGTGCCTGGACGGGTGCAGCGCTTTCGGCCAGAGGCGGGCCTGCGCATCCCTCACATGGGCTGGAATCAGTTGCACCTCACCCAGCCCCACTCTCTCCTTTGGGCAGGGATCCCTGACCAAGCCTGGGTCTATTTTGTCCACTCCTACCATGCAGTGCCCAACGACCCAAGCTGGGTGGCCGCCACCACTCAGCACGGCAGCCAAACCTGTGTGGCCGCCATTGCCCGCGGCGCTGTGTTGGCCACCCAGTTTCACCCGGAAAAGTCCGGCCCGGTTGGTTTGAAGATCTTGCAAAACTTCGTGGACTTTGTGGCCGGATCCCTGGCCCGCACCTAGACCTCGGCTTTTCCCAAGCCCCATGAACTACTGGCTGATGAAATCGGAGCCCAGCGTCTACAGCATCTGGGATCTGCAGCGGGAGGGCCAAACTCTCTGGGACGGCGTGCGCAACTACCAAGCCCGCAACTACCTGAAGGCTATGCAGCCTGGGGATCGCGCCTTTTTCTACCACTCCAACGCCAACCCTCCCGGCATAGCCGGCTTAATGGAGATCGTGGAAACCCAGGTGGTGGATCCCAGCCAGTTTGATCCCACCAGCCCCTACTACGATCCCAAGTCAACCCCTGCAGCTCCCCGCTGGTACACGGTGCGGGTGCAATTCGTTGCTGCCTTTGAGCGCTTGATCCCTTTGGCCCAGTTGCGGGCCACTTTTACCCCTGCAGAGCTAGAGGTGGTGCGGCGGGGCACGCGACTGTCGGTGATACCTGTGGCTGCAGAGGTTGCGGAGCGCTTGCTCTCACTGGCAAACCTCTCCTCTTGATCTGGGGTAAGCTTCCCGACGGTCTCGCCCGACCATTTCCTCTCCGAGGCAGCTAGCCTCTACACGCCGACTCTGTTTTGCTGCCAATTTGACCTAAAACAAACATAAAGGGATTCAAAAAATAGGAAACTGGGCATTCAACGCCTGCCTAGGCTTGAGGAAGGAACCCAGGGCGAGGTTACTGTGGTGCTGCACAACAACTATGCCCGCTGGAACCAAGCAATTGTTCAATGGGCAACGCTGGGAGTTCCTCACGGTACGCCAGTTTACCTCAGCGTAGATGAAGAAGTTTTAGCAAGTCTAGGCTTAGGCCCAGTTGAGGACTTTTGCCAAGCCGTGCGCGCCCAGGTGGTAGATGGCCAGCGAGTCCAGCTATCAACTCTGCAAAACCAAAGCTTGCCCGAACCAGCAGGAGTTGCCTTCTTGGCGCTGATGGTGCTCGCCGCCAACGACATGGTGAGGGATGAGGAGCTGGATGAGAGGGACTTCTTTACCCATTTTTGTCAACGATTGGGGGTAGGCGGCGACACTCGTCCCACTGGGATGAAAGCTGGAGATGAAGAAGGCCTATGGCAGGAGTGGAACCAATGGCTAGAGGTAAAGGGATGGATTGCCACCGCCGAGCCAGGGGAAGGCCCGCGCCGGTATTTGAATTACCCCATTTCCCAAACCCTGCTGCGGAAAGCGGACATCCAAAAGCTCTGTTGCCTGTTTTACGAGAAAAACTGGACTACCGCCCGCAGCGAAACTAAGTTACTGGTGGACTTGGCGAGCGAAAAAAACCTGAACCGCCATCTGGAAGAGCTGCTGGACGATCGCCAGCGACACGAGGTACTGGGCGCCGAAATCCTAGCCGTCCATCAGGAGTGGTTAGACGCACAATGCCCGAAACCTGAACAATTTAGCCGACGTCCCCCCACGTGCCTGATTGCAGGGCTGTATCGCACCGAAGATCGGTGGGGGAATCCAGAGTACTACCCTTACCCCAAAGTTCCGCGTCGTTGGCCAGTTGCCGAGGTGACCGTAGAAAACCTAGGTAGCTTGCGTTGTGAGCGCTCTGGTTGGTTTTTCCCTGTTGGCGCACCGCTTTCTGCTGCCGATCTAACAACGGGGAAGTCATGGCCGATTCGAGATCATGCCCACTTGCGGGAACTCCAGCTGCCAGCTCGAGACTTTTGGGTCTTGGTGCCCGATCCTGAGAACCCCGAGTCTAGTGCGCTGGCTAGTTGGGGAGCACCTAAATTGGGCAGTCATTTCACAGTGCTGTTTCGGGAAGCACTCTGGTTGGACTTGCAGCAGCTACGAGAAGAAAAGCTGCTGCAGTGGGAGGGCGATCGCCAGCTTGCCTTTGAAGTAACCTCTGGCTGGTGGGAAATCCAAGAATGTCAGGTGCTGGCGCCGGTATGGGACGGTTTGTTTTTACAACATCCTGAGCTGAAAGAGGCCTTACAACCACGCGATCGTCTGCACATTGCCTTGGGTGGAGGGCTACGGGTACCGCAAGGACAAGGTTGGCTCGAGGGTCACTTGCCAAAGGTGACTGTGTACGGGTTTCAGCCTACGGTAGCCGTGACTCTAACTGAAGTGCGTACCGGGAGCATATATCTTCCAGAAGACCATCGCTCTACCAACCAGCCTTGGGATTTGCCCGCAGACTTACCTCCCGGTACTTACCAAATCCAAGTACGGGGCGGAACTGCCCACCAGGAACGCTTTTTGAAGATCCTGAGTTGGGGTGATTTGTCATTGGCTTCCCTAGAGTAGAGGCATAACTCTATGTCGAAAAAATCTTCTCGGTCAGAGCAAACTTACTGGGGCTTTCGCACCCATACCTCCAGATACAAACCCCAAAAGTTGCTGAATTACTTACAAAAGCGGGTTACTCAAGAAAACTTGGCCGATGTTGTGTCTCATGTTCGTATTGAGAAGGGCATTAAGGAAAGAAGTAGGGGAGAGTATTACTTCTACTTGGGTATTAAGACAAATGCGCGCTCTGATTGGTCATCCACACAAAACACCCTTGAGCAGCTGATTAAAACAGTGAGAGGTATCAGTATAGTTAGGATTGGAAGAGAAGGATTTTGCTGGGAAGATATTCGACACATGGTGGGTATCGCCTATGAGTTGGAACGGGATACCCAACCCATTGAGTATTTCCAAGTCAAGCGGCCACCTAAAGTCAACCCACTTGGTTTGGAAACACCTATAGCAGAGGCGGCAGGAAGCGATCGCTCCCAGCCGTGCGAACAGCTGCTTTGGTGGTTATCGGCAGCCGGTTCTGGTTCTTGGGAAACCTTTCAAGCCGTATGCGGTCACCTAGATCTAGTCCAACCGCGTCGGTTGTGGCGTCGGCTGCAGTTGTTAGGGCATCTTCTGGCAGCTCAGGATGGTCAACACTGGCAAATGCAGCCACCTTCCCTGCAGCCAGTGAGCAAAAATTGCTACGTGCTGTACGGTCAGCGAAACGCCAGCCTGCAAGAGTCTTTGCAGCAGTTTGGTCGCCTTGTGAAGATCCCTCAACCTCGAAGGGATGCTCCACCCTGTTGGCAGCTTGAGCTGCAAGCTGATGCTGCCGATGCAATTGCCGAGTTACGGACCAAATACCCTGCCCTAGCCATTCGTCCGGTCGAGGCCCCTCCTCCTTGGGCTGATTGGGTAGCTACGCTAAAGGTCGTCGATTGGGTGCCACTTCACCGCTATCGACTAAAGCGCTACGATGGGAGCAGCTTCGTAGATGTGCCAGACGCCGAGGAAACGGGTTTCTACGAGCTGCACGAGGAGGGATCCCAACGGCAACACGCTCTGTTTTACGACCGCGAGCAAAACACTTGGTACAGCAGCGAGTGGTACGGCCTGCGTTTTTTGGCTTTGACCTGTCTCCGGCCAGGAGAGTTGGTGGTCAATTACCACCCAAATTCTCAAGAGTTAACAATTCCCAGCAGCCAGCGCTGGCCGTTGGCGTACGAACGCTATTTGGTCATGCAATCGGGTTGTTTGCCTGACTACAATCCTGACACTGGAGAGCTGATTTATCGAAACATCACGCCGACTGTATGGCAATTAATTGGCGAGCGACTGCCACATCTCAGCGCAAGGGAATAGCAAATTTGTAGATTACAGTTGTACGGAACGCCAAGGAAAAACCATGTACGATCTCGTCGGTGCCTATCAACGGTTAGATTGGGTCTATCGGCTTTACATCAAGAGTGCTTTTCCCTTGCGGTATCCGGCTCTTAGCGCTGAGCGCGATTGCTGCTTGCAGTCCAGCCCTGAACATCCCTTGCTAAGCGTTCCTCCTTTGCTAGAGCCGACACCGGTCTATCCTTCTTCCGGCAAGACCCTTGAGGCAGCAGCACAGGCGTTACCTGATGGTTACGAAGATTTGGCACATCTTGGTCGGTCTTTGTTTCCAAATTTCCCTCTCTATGAGCATCAGTGGCGGAGCTTGGAAGCAGCCATCGTTCACCAGAAGGATATTGTGGTAACGACGGGCACCGGCTCAGGCAAAACCGAATGCTTTTTGCTACCAATTTTAGCCTATCTTGCTCGAGAATCCCGCACCTGGGATCCCATGTCCCCTCAGAGTGGCGATACGTTCTGGTGGCAGCAGGAAGACAATCCAAAGTGGGTACCACAGCGCCAAGGGCAACAACGACCGGCGGCGATACGGGCCTTGATTCTCTATCCTTTGAATGCTCTGGTGGAGGATCAATTGCGACGGTTGCGCAAGGTGTTGGACAGTCCGGAAACCCATGCCTGGCTCGATCGCGAGCGCGGCGGCAATCGCATCACCTTCGGTCGCTATACGGGACAGACACCCCTCCCCGGTCGTCAGACCCCTGAAAAGGTCAAAGAATTGGCCAAGCTATTGAGAGATCTTCAGGAGCAGCAGGGAAGAGTTGCTGTTCGGAACAAGAATTCGGATAAAGATTCGGATTTAGTATTTTATTTCCCTCGCTTAGATGGGGGAGAAATGCGCTCACGCTGGGACATGCAAGAACATCCCCCAGATATCCTGATTACCAACTATTCCATGCTCAACATTATGCTGATGCGGCAAATTGAGGCTGGGATGTTCGAGCAAACGAAAGCGTGGTTGCAAGCGGATCGAGGTAATAAATTCTTGCTGATTGTGGATGAGTTGCACACCTATCGCGGGACACCAGGGTCAGAAGTAGCTTATTTGCTGCGCTTGCTGCTGTACCGCTTGGGGCTAACAGTCAACTCAGAACAGCTACAAATTTTGGCGACCAGCGCCAGCTTGGAAGAGGGCGAGGCGGGCCGCCGGTTTCTCCGGGAGTTTTTTGGGCGCGATAACTTTGCGGTGATCGCTGGAGAACAAGTTGCTCCGGATCCCGAAGCCCCAGCGCGAGTGCGTCAGTATCAAGTTGCTTTTGCTCAATTTGCCAGAGATGTGCAGGCGGATCCCCTCCAGCCCCTGCGACCTCTCCCTATCCCCGAAGAAGCTCTGACCAAGCTGGTGCAAGAGCTGGGGGGCGATCCCAGCTCAAAACCACTGGAGCAGGCTTTGGGGGAGTGCCTCGAAGAACTCAAGGTTGGCGATGCCTTGCGGGAGGCCTGTCGGCAAGCTAGTGGCAGCGTGCGCGCCACCCCCATCCAAAAAGTTGACCAGCAACTGTTCCCGGGGGCGGCCGTGCCCCAAGGCGGTCTGGTCTCCGAGGCCTTGCGAGGATTGTTGATGGCGACGGCGGTAGCTCAGCGAGAAGACGGGCGATCGCCCCAGCCCGTGCGCGGTCACCTTTTCTTTCACAACCTGCAAGGTCTCTGGGCGTGCAGCAACCCTCACTGCAGCGTTGCGCAACGCTCTCCGGAGAACAACCAGCCGCCTTCACCCATTGGCGCTTTGCACAGCCAACACCGTCTCAGTTGCGACTGCGGGGCGCGTGTCCTGGACTTGATCGTCTGCGAAGTTTGCGGGGAGGTATTCCTGGGGGGCTATGCATACCAATCCGGCGAGTCCCTTATCCTCACTCCCGATCAACCTGACTTGGAAGGCATTCCTGATTTGGTGAACCTTGCGCAGAGGTCTGGGAATTATCGCGTTTTTTGGCCCCTGCCCCACGACCCGGAACCTTGGGCGACCCAGCCGCAATATTTGGAGTGGACTGCTGGCAAGACGAAGCGGGGGTGGGTTGAAGCCAAGCTCAACCCCGCTACTGGTGAACTCCGACAAGATAAAAGCCCCCCTAGAGAAGGCGAGGTTCCCGGCTGGGTGTACCAAGTGAAAGAGGGGGATGGGAATCAGCCCGCCTTGCCGAGCCGCTGCCCTCGCTGCGATACCGATCGCGCTCTCCGTGAGGCCTATCCCACTCCTTTGCGCGTGCACCGCACTGGATTCCAAAAAGCCTGTCAGGTGATTGCCGGAGCTTTGTTGCGGGAAATGCCAACACCGCAATCCCGCAAGCTGGTGGTTTTTTCCGATAGCCGCCAGGACGCAGCCAAGTTAGCCGCCGGTATGGAAATGGATCACTATCGCGATATGGTGCGCTTGCTGCTAGTGCGATCAGCAGAGGAGTATAGGCAAGACCTGCGGGCCTTTCTGCGCAGCATTTTGCCTAGCCCAGAACAACAACGGCAGCGGTTGCGTGACTATCCTCGGTTGCTGCGAGAGGTTGAGGGGATGGATGAGGATCTGGATCGCTGCAAGCGCTTCGTCAGTGGTCTGCAATCCTTCCTCAATAACGAGGCATGGCGTTGGTCGCAGGACATGCAACCGGCCAATCATGAGATCCGCCAACAATGGCTGGAAATGCTCGAGTCTTACGGTGAGAAAGTCCCGCTCCGCGAGCTTCGACGCACTCTGGCCAACCAACTCTTGCAGTTGGGATTGTGCCCTGGCGGGATGTCCTTTAGCGCCCTTTACTATTCTAAGGATCGGCGTCCCTGGACTGAGCTCTACAACTGGCAAAGTCAACCAGTAACACGAATTGCTGCCCCAACACCAGAGCAAAACACACACCTCGATAAACTCGATGACTATTTAGCTGATGAAATGATGTTTACGCTGTTTGCCCATGCGGTCAGAAACATCGAGTCTTTTGGACAGGGCTATGTTACAGCTCAAGTTCCTCCGGAACTGCAAGACGTTGCCAGCGCGGTTATCCGCCAATTGGGAATTCGCAAGCGGCATCGATACTCCAAATTCTACAGATCTGGTACTAGGCGGGAATTACCCCAGTACGTGGAGCGATACTTGAGAAAATTAGAGGAACAGGGCAAGCCAGACTTAAAATCCCAGATCGAGCGGGAGTTGGACAAAATCGGTACCGGTAGCGAGAACGGATTGGTTTTGGATCCAGATCGCCTCTACCTTGTGCCCGTCTCTCGCGAAGGTCTTCAAGGCTACCGCTGTCCTCAATGCGGGGCCTTTTACTTGCACACTGCGGGGGGATGGTGCCCAGAGTGCAGTGGCGGTCGCAACACCAGCAAACGCTCTGACCCGCAGGCCATCCGACTGCAGCCGAGCAGCTTGCCGCGCGACTTCGACTACTACGCCTACCTCTCCGATCCTGACAACGAACCGTTTCGGATGAATGCTGCCGAATTGACAGGGCAAACCGACAAGGAGGATCGCCTCAAACGGCAGCGCTGGTTCCAGGAAGTGTTCCTAGAGGGAGAAATACCGCTGGCTCAGGGCATTGATTTGTTAAGCGTGACTACCACTATGGAGGCTGGCGTAGACATCGGCGGCCTGCTGGCAGTGATGATGGCAAACATGCCGCCCCGACGGTTCAACTACCAGCAGCGGGTGGGACGGGCTGGTCGGCGCGGTGCCGGGGTCTCCTTGGCAGTTACGTTTTGCCGGGGTCGCAGCCATGACGATTTTTACTTTCAGCGCCCTGAGGCCATTACCGGCGATCCGCCACCCCCGCCCTACATTGACCTGCGCAGCCTCACCATTGCTCGGCGCGTCGTCGCCAAAGAAGTCTTGCGGCAGGCTTTTCAAGATCTATCGGTTGCAGCGGATCTCGAAGATGCAACCAGTGTCCACGGCGAATTTGGCTTGGCCAAAAACTGGCGGCAAGTGGAACCGTCGGTTCGGGATTGGATTGACAACCATCCCCAAGACATTCGAGCTGTGATTGCCCAACTTTGCCAGCAGACTTACATTTCAGCCGAACAGCAGGAAGAGCTGTATCGCTACATCCGCGAGGAGTTGGTCAATAAAATTCGCGAGATTGCTGAGTCTGAAGCCTACAGCCAAGATCAACTTAGCGAACGTCTGGCCAATGCCGGCATTTTGCCCATGTTTGGCTTTCCCACACGGGTGAGGTTACTTTACACTCGCTGGTCTGCCAGCGAAGGCACCATTGATCGCGACTTGGATACGGCGATTGCACAGTTTGCCCCTGGCTCGGAAATCGTCAAAGATCGGGCAGTACACACCGCCTGCGGATTGGTGGAGTTGGTGCCTCACCCAAGAGGCGTACAATCGCGTCCCGGCTTGGTGCCGCCCCTCGACAAACCCAATCGCTGGCTAGGTCTGTGCTGCAACTGTCAAGCCATGATAGAGGACTACCAGCCACAGCAGCCGCTTTGCTCTCCTCCCCCAGCTACCCACAAGCCGGCAAAGCAAGCCTGTCCGGTATGCCAGCAAACCACCCTCCGCTGCATTGATGCGCGGGAACCCAGGGGCTTTTTCACCAACTTGCAGCCGTGGGCTTTTGATGGTCAATTTGAGTGGCAACCCCGCGTCAGTCGGCCAACCTTGGGCGCGGACGGACTTAAGGCGGAAGCGACGACCGCAACGACCGGCAACGCTCACCTGCGGGGAGGCAGCGATGACGTTTTAATCGTCAATGATCGCGGCGGCGAGGGGGGGTTCCTGTTACAAGCGGATAAGAGGTGGCCAGGAGCTTATGTTTGTCCTGAAGTTCAGGGGAAACATTTCGAAGGAATAGGCCCTACCTATCGGATTGCCCTACTGTCTAAGCGACGCACTGACGTGCTGCTGGTCAGCCTTCAAACTTGGCCGCCTGGCGTGTTTGCTGACCCAACAACTGTGGAAGGGCGAGCAGCTTTGTATTCCTTCGCCTTCTGGTTGCGAGCGGCTGCCTGCACCTTTTTGGATGTCGATCCTGACGAGTTGCAAGCCAGCTTTCAGACAAAGGAAGAGGCTGGCCGAGTGGTGGGTCAGGCTTTTCTGTTCGACAAGCTGGAGAATGGCGCGGGGTATTGCCTCTACCTCGCTCAGCCGGAGGTCTTCTCGAAGCTGCTGGAACAAGAGGACTTGTCTCAACCCAACAGTTTGGCCTTCCGTTGGCTGCAGCACCAGCAGACCTGCGACACGTCCTGCAACAACTGCTTGCGCGATTACTCCAACCTAGCCTACCACGGGCTCTTGGATTGGCGACTAGCCTTGGATATGGCGCGCCTTCTGCGAAATGCTAGGGCACCGGTCGATTTGCAGAGCCCTTGGGGGGAAGAGCAGGAAAATCCCTGGCGGCGCTTGGTGGAGCAGGTACTGCCGCCACTGCTGGAAAACCTAGGCTTCCAGCAAGTGTCTCAGGATTTTCTCCTGCCGGTGTGGACGGGAAACCGGGGGCGGGAAGTGCGGATTGTGCGCCATCCTATTTGGACTGATGAGCATCCCATCTGGCAACAAACTGTTGAGCAAGTCCGTCAGGCCTATCCCCAGGCCCACATTCAGGCAATCAATCCTTTTTTGACGTTGCGACGACCAGGGGATGTCTTGGCAAAGTCAACAAAAACTACCCGCTCTAAGCGTCCTGGTGCTGCCTGACTTTATTTCGCTCAGTTTCTTTAGCCTGCGGTGGAAGAGGGCAGCGCGACTCAGTAGTCCAACACTGCCGACGCTCTCTCTACGGGCTAAACACGTTGGCAGAGGCGATTTCTTTCTATTCCAGGGCCTAATAGCCTTTCTATTCTCTGACTCTGAACTGCGCCAATCCCTACAGAGCTCCCTCCAATCCAGAGCCAAAAGCCGAGAGCCCCCACTGCTGCAAGCTATCGAAGGCAGCATAAGCCGTCAGATCCGGCTGCAGGGGCGTAATCGACACATAGCCCTCGGCAACTGCCCGCACATCAGAGCAGGGATCCACCTCCTCTTCCACCACCTCTCCTGCCAGCCAGTAGTAGGCCTTGCCGCGGGGATCCACCCGTTTCTCGTAGAGATCTGTGTACTTGCGCCAGGCCAGGCGGGCCAAGACCATGCCGCGTATTTCAGCTAGCCCCAGCGGCGGCACGTTGACGTTCAACAACATTGGCTTCTCTAGGAGCTTCAGGCTCAGCTTCTCCAGCAGGGTCAGCACCACCTGGGCCGCTGGCTGAAAATCCTGGTAGGTAAAGCTGGCCAGGCTCACTGCCAGGCTGGGGATCCCTTCCAACAGCCCTTCCATGGCTGCTGAGACAGTGCCCGAGTAGAGCACATCGGTGCCCAGATTGGCTCCCTGATTGATGCCGGAAATCACCCAATCGGGAGGACGATCCAATAGCCCGTCCAGACCTAACTTGACACAGTCGGAAGGGGTGCCCGAACAGGCCCAGGCCTGCACTTCTGGAGGAAATCCCTCCCGCACCGGATCCACCCGCAGCGGCTTGTGCAACGTCAGGGCGTGGCCGGTGGCCGAGCGCTCCCGATCCGGACAGACCACCGTTACCTGGTGCCCCCCCAGCTGGGCCAGCGCTGCCGCCAAACACCGCACCCCTGCCGCCTGGATGCCATCGTCGTTGCTGATGAGAATATTCATCCCAGCCACCCCACACCCGCCCTTAGACATACACCAGTCTGACCCAATGATCTGCGCTGATCCCCCAGGTAGCCGAGTTCAGCGGCAGAATCTGAAAATTTACGGCTTCTTGGGGTTATTATTGGACGTAGCCTTTTGAACAATATCAGTAGGAACACAATGTCACCCTATGAGGTCAAGTGCCATTATGAAGCTAAGGTAAAGTAAACCCTGCGGTTTCCTTCCTCTTTGTATTTGCCTTCTTGTGTGTATCTTGCTGTTTCTCCATCCCCATCTTCCTAAGACTCCGTCCCGTTGACGTGTAGGTGCTCCGCACCGCCGGCGCGAACGCGGAAGCGTTGCATAGCCTACAGCCGGGTAAAGCTGGAAAGTCTGTAAAACCCATCAGGTCGCTCGAGCGACAGGAAGTTGATCTCATGTCACTTGTTTCCATCACATCGGCAACAGAGGCTCAGGAATGGCGTGAGCTTTGCCAGTGGGCCGAGGAGCACTACCGCTGTCGCACCTTTCCCAAAGACGTGCGCATTCCCACTCGTCCGGGATTGGTGTACATCACCCAAGAGGGAGTGGTGCGCCTGGTCAGCCAAACTCCAGAGCGGCGGGAGGTCTTTGTTGGGTTCATCACGGCTGGATTTCCTTTTGAGCTGAGCAACCCAGAGCGCTTTGAGTTGAAAGCCTGCACCCACGCCGATCGCACCACGGTGATGTGGTTTTACTGGCAGGATCTGGAGCAGTGGCCCTATCTGCACCAGAAGATTCAGGAAAACTTCCGCCAGCAACTGCAACGGAAGCTGCTGTGGTTGGGAAATCTGGGCCAACGGCGCGCCATCGATCGCCTCAAGGGCTTCTTGAGCCTGTTGATCGAAGAGTATGGACAGCCCTGTGAACAAGGGATGTATCTCCCCTGGCCCCTTACCCATGCCCAGATTGGGGATGCCATTGGGGCCACCCGCGTGACGGTGACTCGTCTTCTGGGATCCCTGCGTTCGAAAGGGTTTGTGCAGGTGCTGGATCAAAACTTAATTTGTATTCCCAACGGGGTAAAGCTCCAGCCCACTCCGAAGAAGGCGGCCAGCGCCTAACCCTGCTGTCTAGATGCTATCTAGAGTGTTATGCCTACAGCAGTCGGGAACTGCACTGCTGACGCGATGGGCCTGCAGCTCCACTACCGTACTTGGGGAAAAGGGATCCCTTCCCTCCCAATCTTGATGCTCCACGGCCATCCGGGCAATGCCGACTGCATGGCGGTATTTGCAGAGGCAGTGGCGGGAATGCACCCCTGTGTGGCGCCAGATCTGCGTGGCTACGGGCATTCCCAGGTGACGGATCCCTTTGAGATGCAGGATCACCTAGAGGACTTGGAGCGGCTGCTGGATCGCCTGGGCTGGCAGGCGTGTCTGGTGCTGGGCTGGTCTTTGGGCGGGATCCTGGCCCTGGAGTTGGCTTTGCGGCTGCCGCAGCGGGTAAAGGGTTTGGTCTTGGTGGCCAGTGCCGCCTGCCCCCGCAGCAACCATCCCCCCACCGATTTTTGGGATCAGGTCAACACCGGCGTTGCCTCGCTGCTCAACTGGCTTTGGCCTGGCTGGGAATGGAACATCGAGACCTTTGGCCGTCGCTCCCTTTACCGCTACCTGATGCAGCAACAGACCCCAACGGCCTATCGGTATTTGGCGCACATGGCCTTGCCCGCCTATCTGCACACCTCCCCCCAGGCTCGCCAAGCTCTGCGCGCCGCTTTGCAACGGGGCTACAACCGCGAGGGAGATCTGCACCGAATTCGCATCCCGGTACTGCTTATGGCCGGCGAGCGGGATCGCCACATCACCGCCAACAGCAGCCTGGCCACAGCCCGCGCCCTGCCCCACTGCACCTGCATTGTCTATCCCAACGTGGCTCATCTCTTTCCCTGGGAGATCCCCGACCGGGTGGGACAGGATCTGCGCCGCTGGCTCAGCGCTCAAGACTGGGCAAGTGGGATCCCGGTGGTTGGCTCTTCCGCTCCCTCTGCAGACAAGGCGGCAGAAGCCTGACCCTGGGCCAACTTCCGCAGCCGGGCAAAGGCCTCTTCCTCTAGATGGATCTGCTGCTGCTGTTGTTCTTCTGGGGTGCGCAGGCGCTTTCCCAACGGCTGTTGCAGCGTGCCCAAGAGCAACGGCTCGGAAACTCCCGGCTCGGGATGGATGACGGTGCGGGCCCGCAAGGTGAACACCGGCGAACCGGTGGAGAAGCGGCCCGGGGATCCCAAATCGCTGGCCGCCTGCTTCAGGGTGAGGATCAGTTGCTCTGGGGTGATATCCGGGCTGACAGCAATAACCGCTCGATCCGCCCCTTGGTCATAGACGGTGGTGTAGGGGGCAGCACCGGGAATGCGGGAGCGAAAGATCGGCCCCAAGCTGAGGGCAAAACATCCCGCTGTTAAAACCAGCGCAAACGCCGTGTAGCCCACCAGCGCAAACTTCAAGGGCCAATTGCGGATCCAGGCCAGCAGGGTGAGCACAGCCAGCAAGCCTGCTAGACCTAGCCCAATTTGGGTGGCAGAGGCAAAGAAAGATTCCAAAGTTGCATCCATGATTCCCCAGTTTAGCGGCTAGAGCTTCATCTCTAGGATGCAGGATGAGCCCGATTCTGGCTGCCCTATCTAAGGACTCCGTCCCGCTGGCACCCTGCTCCAGAAGGGCTTGGCTGGTTCTATCACCAAACCCCTGTGAGAAGAGGCAAGACGGATCAACCTACCAAACACAGAAAGCGGCGAGCCCTACAGATTTGAGGAGCATGGGCAAGGTCGGATTCGAACCGACACGGTTTCCCGCCGCATTTTGAGTGCGGTGCGTCTACCAGTTTCGCCACTCGCCCGACTTGGAACCATTATCCTACTGAACTGGCGAAACCTCGTCAACCAATCCCCCGAACTCTATCGGCGGCGGTCTTTCTCCAGTTGCTGGGCCTTTTGCCGAAGCTGGCGGGTTTGCTCCATCACCTCCTCCAGATCCTCGTGGGATAGCCGCTCGACGTAGTTGATCTTGATCTCTTCCAGCAAGTCTTGCAGGAGAGAGCGAATTTCCTCCAAAGCGTGCTCCTGGGTGAGTTCTCGTGCCAAGACTTCACCAAACCGCTGCATCAGTTGCGCTGCCAGCTTGGAGCCAACGGGATCCTCGAAACTGCCCGTCAGGGTTTTGTAGGTGGTGGTGGTCAGCTCGTTGGCCAGGCGCTCCGTCAGTTGGCCAGGCAGGGATCCCAGGCCGGGAAGCTGTTCTAGAGTTTGCATGGCAGGCAACTGCTTGAGCAGGCCATCCAGGTTGTAGCGGAGCAGTTGTTGCAATTCCGGTTGCACCTGGGGCAAAACGCGGTAGAGGACAATGCGAAAAACCAGGTTGGCAATCGCCTCCAGCTCGTTGGTGTTGTTGATGTCGATGTAGTCCCGCGGGGTACGTGCTGCCGGCAGTAGGGGCAGGGATCCCCGCTGAATGGATACCTGGATTTGGTTGATCACCCGCACAACAATGACTTCCGTCAGGTCTTCGGCGAAGTTGGTGACAAAGCCTTGGCTCACCTGAGCTCGTACCCGCTCCAGATCCAGCAACTGCGCTTGTCCCAGCCGGATGGTGACGGGGATCACCCGCAGCAAGCGCCAAAAGGGCAGCAGCAGCAGCACATCGTACCAACGCCAGAGCATGGCATCCAGCCAATTGACGCCGGTGTAGCGGCGGCTGATGGCCACCGTGCGCAGCAAAAATTCCAGCCCAAACAGAAGCACGAAGGGAAAATCCAGCACCGGGAAAAAGTCAACAGGGTTACCGCTCTCGCCAATGGGGCGGAAATAGTTGGTCTCAAAGAGGGGGCGCAGCCGGGTCTGGAAAAATTCAATTCCATCTGCAGGATCGGCGCTGGCCAAGTACTCAGCAGTCCAAAAGCGGGCAAAGGCGGCTCTGGCAGAGTCGGCTTCTGGGATGTGCTCCCGCATCAAATTGAGGATACGCACAAACTGGCCAGTTTTGTTGGCGCCGTAAACTACCCGGCTCCGACCGCTAAGCGGTACGGAGCGGGCTTTCAGTAGCCCTGGGCCTGCTCTGCTCTACCAGAGAACAAAACAAGCCCGGACCTCTAGGCTGGTTTACGACAGCCCCCAAGAGCGCAATCACATTCGCACCATTCAAATCCGCATCCCCTTCCCATCCACAGTGCCCACACTTGAACGACTTGCCACTGCGGTAGGATTGCGCAGGATCGGGATGGATGTGCAAACACTTGTGGCAGGTCTGCGACGTGTAGGCGGGCGGCACAAGAATCAGAGAAACCCCTGCAACCCTCGCCTTGTACTCCAGAAACTGACGTAGTTGGTAGAACGCCCAACTGTTGGTCCTACGCCGCTCGGCTTTGCTGCGTGGCTGTTGATTGACCCTTTCCCGGATCCCTGTCAGGTCTTCCAGGGCGATAGCGCTGTTGGTAGCTTTTGCCCTAGAGACAATAGCTTTGGAGATGCGATGATTGACCCACGTTTGAAAGCGTCTCTCCTTGCCAGACAGCCGTTGCAGCAGTTGACGGCATCTGCGCCGCGAACTGCGTGTGCCCTTACTGGCTTTGCGTTGGAGTGCCGCCCTCAACCGGGAGTAGTGGTCTCGGACTCTGTTCAACTGCTGTCCATTCCAGTTCTTCCCCTCTGAGGTATGAGCGATATCTATCCTTCCCAAATCCACCCCGATCACCTTGTCGGTATCTTGTTGCTTGGGTGGTTTTTTCTCTACGCAAATCTGGATGTAGTAGGAGCCATCTTTGCGCTTGACCAGGGTGGCCGATTTGGGGTTAGAGCCAGCCAGCATTCCCCTCTGGTAGTTACCAATGGCTAGCTCAAAGCGTTCTCTCCCTTCCACCGTGGTCAGCGACACCGTCCAGTCTTTCTCGCGGAATGAAAAGATACGTGCGTCGTAGGTAACGAACCTACGCTTGAACTCTTTAACCGGACGGTTGCGCTGTCTCGCCACTTTGCGAGCGCCTGCCACCCGTCTGCACACCTGTTGAGCCAAGTTACTGGACAAGCCGAACCGGGCTCGAATCTCGTAGTAGCAAAGGGATTGCAGTTTGACCGCGTTGACGATCTTCTCCGGCGTGTTCTGGTTGACCCAGTTCAAGGCTTGGCCAAAAGCCTCCATCGTCGCGTCCAATTTGGCGGCTTGCGACTGGGACGCCTTGAGCTTACAGGAGACGGTCAGGACTTGGCTCATAAGTTCATTGTACTTCATCAAAGCGCATTCCTCCCGGCACTGACCCTACGGGTACAGTGCGGGGCTCCTGCGATTTCTAGCTGAGAATCCGTTGAGCAGCGTTCAAAGGACTCCGTCCCGGCCTTGGGTCAACCAGTTGGTTTGAGTCAGCCTTAGTCTACCACCCCTGGGGTGAGCCACCCTTGGCTTGAGCAAGCTGTAGTGCAACCTGGCCAAAATGCCGCCAAATGGCCTCTGCCTGTGGCCCCACCTGGCGCAGAATCCAACCCTTACAGATGGGATCCGGAGACTTGACCAGCCAGTATGGGGACTCCGTTCCGCTGATGTGAACGGTCAGCCAAGTGGGTTCCGGCCAATCCCCCAGCAAGTACAGGGATCCCCAACAGAGATGGGATCCCAGCACTGACGCGGCGGAGACCTGCCGATGGGGAAAGTGCAGGTCTATGTGTTCCTGCAGCCAGAGTTTTCTCCCCTCGGGGGAGGATGGGATCCCAGCAGTGACCCAAACTTGCAAGCAGTTGGCAAGATGTTCAAACTGCCAGCGTTCGTCCATGGCCAGCCGTCCGGCAGTCCAGATCTCGGCATAGGCCAGGCGGGCTGTGGGATCCAGTTCGATCTGCACCTGCTGGCGAAAGTCTGCCCCTGCCCCCGGAATGGTCGGGTGAGGGATCCAGATCAACTGGCTGGTGGGGGCCAGCTTGACCTTGACCTGTTGCCGAATCAAGCCGGGATGTAGCCGCATTGCCCCTTGGGTGCGAATTTCCAGCGCCGAGCCTGGCCCCAGCCCGATCTCGATCCGGTGGCGATCCCCACCCAGCAGGCCGCCGTTGGGGTTGCGCAGGTAGTACACAGGTGGCTCCCCAGGGGATCCCAGCCATTGCAAGGGAGCCTGAGAATACTCCCAAATGTGGGTATGGTCGCCTCGGCGGGTTGCCTTCAAGATGGCCTTACCGAAGTTCACAGGCGGCTCACCGAGGGGGAATTGGCCTTGATGGGGCGAAACAGCACCTCCCGCTCCAGCCAACTGAGAACCTGCTCCAGCCCCTCGCCCGTGCGCAGGTTGGTAAAGACAAAGGGCCTGTCTCCCCGCATGCGACGGGCATCCCGTTCCATCACCCCCAAGTCTGCCCCCACATAGGGAGCCAGATCGATCTTGTTGATCACCAACAGGTCGGAGCGGGTGATCCCCGGCCCGCCTTTGCGCGGGATCTTGTCCCCTTCGGCCACGTCGATGACGTAAATGCAGGCGTCCACCAGCTCCGGGCTGAAGGTAGCTGCCAAGTTGTCCCCCCCCGATTCCACCAAGATGAGATCCAGGGGGCAAAAGCGGCGCTCCAGCTCCTGAATGGCGTCTAGGTTGAGGGAGGCATCTTCCCGAATGGCGGTGTGGGGGCAGCCGCCGGTCTCTACGCCAATGATCCGCTCTGCCTCCAGGGCCTTGGCCCGCACCAAAAACTCGGCATCCTCGCGGGTATAGATATCGTTGGTCACCACCGCCAAAGACAGGTGGTCCCGCAGCGCCAAGCAGAGCTTTTCCACCAAAGCGGTTTTTCCAGATCCCACCGGGCCGCCAATGCCAACCCGTACCGGCTGGGAAGTTTGCGCAACTTTGCCCGACATCGGATACCTGCTCCTCTTTTTGGGCATTCTAGAACCAGATGCTTGCAAGGGATCCGAGTATGGTTCGGCTTTTGGTGGCAACTGCTGTGGTGCTGGTGGGATTTTTGCTGGTTAACCGCCTCTATCGCAACCCGCTGAGTTCGGAGCCGAGACCAGAGCAAGCCAGCCCGGAAGCTGCCCAGCAGGGGATCCCTCAAGGTGGGCCGCTGCAGATTTACCAATCTCGGGAACAGATCCAGCAAACCCTCAACCAAGGGGCTACCGCCACCCAGCAGCAGGTGGAAGCCGTTGAGCAATCCTTGGGCAATCCTTGACCCTTGACAAGTAAGAAGGGAGGCAGGTGCCTGGTTTCAGGCGGAGAAGGGATCCCTCCCCCAGACCGTGAAGCGCCCCTCAGGCTTGGGTGGATCCCCCAGACGCGCTAAAGTCGAGAATGCTGCAATTTTACAGACTGTCCATGCGGATCCCTCCTGTTACCCCAGAGAAAGCCGACAAGCAACTGCAAAAGGTTTACGAAAGCCTGGAGAAAACCTACGGCACCGCCCTCAACCCCCTGCAGGTGATGGCCCACAAGCCCCAACTGATGCGAGCCGTGATGAACCTGTACGGGGCGCTGCACACCCAAAACCCCAACTTGCCTGAAGAGCTGAAGGAGCTGGTCAGCATCCGCATTGCCCAAATCAACGGCTGCCGCCACTACTGCCTGCCCTACCACACCCTGCAGGCGCAAAAGTACGGCGCCTCCCCTGCCAAAATTGCGGCGGTGGCCCAGGCCCGCACCAGCACCCTCTACACCGAAGCGGAGAAGCTGGCCATCGAGTACGCCGAGCGGATGACCGTGCCCAGCATGGTGGTCACCGATAGCTTCTTTGCCCAGCTAAAAGCCATTTGGTCAGATGAAGATCTGGTGGAGCTATCGGCTTGGATTGGCTTTATGAACTTCTGGACTAAGGTGATTGCCGCCCTGGATGTGCCTTTGGATCCCATCTTTGCCGAGCAACTTCACGTCTCATGAACAACCGGCAAACTCCCCTCTCTCAGGGGGGTAAGGGATCCCGACCCAAACCCTCCACTAGGCCCAGTCGTCTCGCGTGCTAAAGCTGCGGTCGTACACCTGGCCGCGGGCATGGATCTGGCGAGTCCGGGCGAACAGCTCTTCTTCGCTCAGGCCCCACTGTTCCAAGATCTGATCCAAATCCCGCTGCAGATCCCAGGCGCCGGGGAAGCCGTGGTAACGGATGCGCAAACGGGCAACTTCCGCCAGTACCCAATCCGAGAGGGGCCTCTCCTGGGCCTGCACCATCAGCTCATCGAGCACAGCCCGGTCGGTGGCATACTGCGGATGTTGCTGCTCTCTCCGGGATGGGCCATTCGCGGGTGAACGGGATACAGCCATCGGTCTCCCTCCTTTTTCTCTCACTCTAGTTGAGTTCCCCTGGAGATTTTCAATATCGAGGATTGGGATCCTTGATGGCATGGGATCCCGAGAAGGCAGAAGAAAACCGCTATACTGCAAATGTTGCAGACTATAAACATTCTTCAGTTGCGGAGGCGGCGGCTATGCCCATGCCCATGATCGAGACCCGTACCGATCGGATGCTGCTCAACTTTGGGCCGCACCACCCTTCCATGCATGGGGTCTTGCGCCTGCTGGTCACCCTCGATGGCGAAAACATTGTCGACTGTGAGCCCGTGATTGGCTATCTGCACCGCGGCATGGAAAAAATTGCCGAAAACCGCACCGTGGTGCAATACTTGCCCTACGTCTCCCGCTGGGACTATGGGGCTGGCATGTTCAACGAGGCCATCACCGTCAACGCCGTCGAGAAGCTGGCCGGGATCAGCGTGCCTAAGCGGGCTAGCTACCTGCGGGTGATCATGCTGGAGCTAACCCGCATCACCAATCACCTACTTTGGTTTGGCCCTTTCTTGGCGGACTTGGGCGCCCAAACCCCCTTCCTCTACGCCATGCGGGAGCGGGAGTGGATTCTAGACCTGTTTGAAGCCGTCACCGGCATGCGCCTGATCAACAACAACTATTTCCGGGTAGGCGGCGTAGCAGTGGATTTGCCCTACGGCTGGACGGAAAAATGCCTAGACTTTTGTGAGTATTTCCTGCCCAAAGTGGATGAGTACGAACGGCTGGTGACCGACAACCCCATCTTCCGCCGACGGCTGGAAGGGGTGGGCACCATCTCCAAGCAGGATGCCATCAATTGGGGGCTGTCCGGCCCCATGCTGCGGGCCTGTGGCGTCAACTGGGATCTGCGCAAAGTGGATCACTACGAATGCTACGACGACTTCGACTGGGAGGTGGCCGTTTATCCCGAAGGGGATTGCCTGGCCCGCTATCGGGTGCGCATGAAAGAGATGCGGGAGTCCTGCAAGATCGTGCAGCAAGCGGTGAAGGCTCTGCCGGGCGGCCCCTTTGAAAACCTAGAAGCCAAGCGGATGCTGGAGGGGCCGAAGTCGGAGTGGAACAAAGGGGACTACCAGTTCATCAGCAAAAAGCCTTCCGCCAATTTCAAGATCCCCAAAGGGGAAGCCTACGTGCGGGTGGAGAGCGCCAAAGGAGAGCTGGGCATTTACATTGTTGGTGACGACAACGTTTGCCCGTGGCGCTGGAAGATCCGTCCCCCCGGCTTTGTCAATTTGCAGGTACTGCCTCAGTTGATTCGCGGCATGAAGGTAGCCGACATGATCGCCATCCTCGGCAGCATTGACATCATCATGGGCGAGGTGGATCGCTAAGATACTTACGGAAAGCGAGGACAAAGGCAATGGCCTGGGCGATCTTGGTTCTGCCGCTGTTGATTGTGTCTGTCATTGCTGCGATTATTGGCCCCAAGCAATGGGCTAAGTACCAAGAGGAAAGGCGCCGCCGCGCGGAAGAGCTATCTGATGCTCGCCTTCAGGCCATCATCCAGCAGGAGCTACGCCGCCGCAACCGTCCCCCCCAATCGGATCCCAACGGGAAAACTTAGCTACAGGGATCCCAAACCCTACCCAACCCGCCATCTCTAGGGAGCTACTCACCCCCATGACAAACGCCGGTATCGATCTACAGCTTGGCTTCGAGACTGCGCTACAGAACCTAGGCTTGGGAGCAGGCGCAGCCCATGCCCTCTGGATGCCCCTGCCGATGTTGCTGCTGATCATCGCCGCCACCTTGGGGGTGATGGTCATGACTTGGCTGGAGCGCAAGATCTCGGCAGCAGCCCAACAGCGGATTGGCCCCAACATGGCCGGCCCTCAGGGGGTGCTGATCCCGATTGCCGATGGCATCAAGCTGCTGACCAAAGAAGATGTTCTGCCCATCTTGGCCGACCCAGTCTTGTTTACGCTGGGGCCGATATTGGTTTTCCTGCCCGTCTTTTTGTGCTACCTGGTGGTTCCCTTTGGCCAGAACCTATTGATCTCCAACATTGCCATTGGCGTGTTCTTCCTGATCGCCACCTCCAGCGTGCAACCCATCGGTTTGTTGATGTCGGGCTACGGTTCCAATAACAAGTACTCCTTGCTGGGTGGGCTACGCGCGGCAGCTCAATCGATCAGCTACGAACTGCCGCTGGCCCTGTCAGTGTTGGCCGTGGTGCTGATGAGCAACGGTCTGGACACGGTGGGGATCGTGGAGCAGCAGAGCGGCCTAGGCATTCTGAGCTGGAACGTCTGGCGGCAGCCCATTGGCTTTGTCATTTTCCTGATCTCGGCTCTGGCGGAAACGGAGCGGATCCCGTTCGACTTGCCGGAAGCAGAAGAAGAGCTGGTAGCCGGTTACCAAACGGAGTACTCCGGCATGAAGTTTGCCCTCTTTTATCTGGGATCCTACGCCAACTTGCTGCTGGCTTCTCTGATTGCGGCAGTGCTGTACTTGGGGGGTTGGTCGTTTGTGGTGCCGGTGGAAACGATTGCTGCACTTGCCGGGATTCCTTTGGATAACCCTTTCTTGCAGATCGGCGCGGCGGCCTTAGGCATTGTCATGACGATGGTCAAAGCTTTTATCTTCATCTTCTTGGCCATCCTGCTGCGCTGGACCTTGCCACGGGTGCGCATTGACCAACTGCTGGACTTGGGGTGGAAGTTTTTGCTGCCCGTATCCTTTGTTAACTTGCTGCTGACGGCAGCCCTAAAGCTCGCCTTCCCCACCTTTTTTGGGGGTTGAATGAGAAGTAAAGAGGCAAGAGAGGGAGAACATAGGTCATGACGTTTCTCAAGCGTGTCAAAGAATATGTGGGCGATGCCTTCCGAGCTGCCAAATACATTGGCCAGGGAATGGGGGTGGTTTTCGACCACATGGGTCGGCGCCCAGTAACTGTGCAATACCCCTTCGAAAAGCTGATCCCCTCTGAGCGCTTTCGGGGACGCATCCACTTCGAGTTTGATAAGTGTATTGCCTGCGAGATCTGCGTTCGGGTTTGCCCAATTGACCTGCCAGTGGTGGATTGGGCCTACAACCCAGAGCTGAAGAAAAAAGAGCTTTACAGCTACAGCATTGATTTTGGGGTGTGCATTTTCTGTGCCAATTGTGTGGAGTTTTGCCCCACCAACTGCCTCTCGGTAACTGAGGATTATGAGCTAGCCACCTACGACCGCCACGACCTCAACTACCATCAGGTGGCGATGGGCCGTTTGCCCTCCAAGGTAACTGAGGACCCAATGGTGACCCCACTGCGGGAGTTTGCCTATCTGCCCAAAGGGGTGATCGATCCCCACGACTTGCCTGCTGGATCCCAGCGGGCTGGCAAACGACCGGAGGAGATTCTGGCGGAAATGAGAGCGGCCAAAGCTGCTAAGGAAGCCGAAGCGAAAGCAGCCAAGGCTGCTGCGGAATAGCGTGACATACTCCCGCACTCATGCTGACGCAAAGCGCTCCGCGCCGCTGTCCGCCACCCCTAGCCCCTTTCCCAGGGGATGTGACTGTTTGAACTTGTGGGACTGCCTTCCAGCATCGCCCGCTGCCGCAAGGTGATGGCCAGAAAAAGCGTCGAGGCCGCGAAGTTGGAGCTGTCCTTAGTGGGAAGGAGATGCCTGGGGCGCAGAAATAAGGTCTTCTGAACCCTGCGATCTGCAATCAAAGATCTGAGTATGAGTATAGGTGTGGTGTCCTAGTCTGAACCAAAATGGCCATACGTCGGCAGGGCAGATGGCTGCCAGCCTTGGCTAACTTCAGGGGAAGGAAAACGTAAACCTACCCGCCAAGCCAGGGGATGTGGCCAAGCCGCTAAAAGTCTGCGCGACGTTTCCGCTCTTGCGAACCGTTACGGTAAAGGGAATGGGAGCAGTTACTTGGGAACAGCGTCGAAACAATCTCACATCGATAATGTATAGCCCTGTGGGAGGAGTGGAGATCCAGAAGACATTTTCGACAGGGCTTGTGGTCGCTCCAACACAATCGCGATTGGCATCCACATCCAACCGCCCCCCAGAAGGAATGGCAGGATTGTTGAAAAACACCGTCTGCTGCTTGGGATCCGTAACATACAGGTCAAGGTCATCGATGGTGTTCCAACTCAAGGTAACTTGAATGGGGCCGGTGCCCAATACTGGAGGTGTGGGGGTGGGAGAGGGTGTCGGTGTAGGAGTGGGGGTGGGAGAGGGTGTCGGTGCAGGAGTTGGTGGTGGCCTCAGGGTAGGAGTTGGCGTGGGCGCAGGTTCCCCAGTGACCCTCTGAGCAAAGTTTCCTTGGAAAGTATTGCCAGCCAGGTAGGCTGCGACTACCGCATCTGGGGTGCCGGGGGCCGCCTGAATTGCCACTCCTACGCCCTCGCCCCGAGCTAGGAACGTATTCCCGGAAATGGTGCGGGCCTGGGTTCCCTGCAAAATACGAATGCCGACACTGCCGGCTATCCTGCCCACGCCGATCCGGTTGGATTGAATGGATGGAATTGAGCCTGCCCCATCCAGCTGAATCCCGGTAGTGCCACTCGTACCTGCTTGCCGCGCCTGCAGTACCAAGCCGGCTCCAGCCGTGGGTGGATCCCCTTCGATTTGGTTGTTGCGGAAGATCCCGCCGGAGTTGTCGCTGTAGCGAACAGCCAAAGTCCCTAAAGCTTGTAAGAGAATCGTGTTGTTCTCGAGGGTTGGGTTACTTCCTGGTGTTGTGCCTATGCCCACCCCGCCTGTTTTGCTAACGATTGACGAAATGCCGCTGACTCGACTGTTTCCGGAGATCTGCACACAGGGATCCAAAAATTGCCGGCACAAGATCTGGGCTAACTGGCCCAAGTCGCCCTCCAGAACCGCGGTATTGCCGTTGACCAAGATGTTGGAGCGAGGGTCGTTGAGGGTGACCTTGCGCGGCTGAAAAGTGCCGTTGTTCACCTGCACCCGTCCACCCCCCAGCACCACATCTACCCCCTGCAGGCTGGTTTGGCTGGCTACAATCACGTCAAAGAGCCCGGTCAGGATCTCATAGGCGGTGGAGCTGGTGATGCGAATGCGACCGCCGTTGGTGCCATCGCCGCCATCCAGGGCCAGGTTGCTTTGCAAAGTTTCCCTGCCCGTCCCCAAAATCTCGATCAGCACCTCCAGGCCGGCTGTGGCAGTCTGAAGTCGCTGCGCCTCTGCAACTGCGTCTGCCAGTTTGGTAAAGGGGCCACTGGCCGGATCCACTCTCAGGATGACGGGCCCGCCACCTGGCGGAGGAAGAGGTGGAGAACTGCCGCCGCCACCCCCACAGCCGAGGGCAACCCCCGCCAACAGAGGCAGCAAGGCTGAACAGATCCCCCAACCAGACTTGGATACTTGGCCAAGCATAGGTGGAAAGCTCCTTACAAGCGCTTAGCGGTTAAGGTTGTTACAGCAACAAACAAGAGCAACAAACAACTGCCACGAGGTCAAAGTGCAGGTGGCCAAGTTGCGATCCAATGCCCTCAGCAAAAGCATCCTCTGATGGATCCTCTGTTTAGTCAAGGCTTCGCCAGGGATCCGCAATCAATCGGCAACAAAAATCTCAAAAATCTAGCGCTCTTCAGGTACTTCGAGGGTTCCGGCGAGGATGTCTTGCTTCACCGCTTCCACAGCAGCCACCAAATCCGCTGAGAGCAAGGCTTGGTTGTATTCATCCAGGGCATAGCCCACACCCTCGTTCTCCAGGCCAAAGGTTTGAATGCCGCCGACAAAGTTGCCTTAAAGTTGCCTTCCACCACGCTGCGAATCACTTCATAGGTGGCCATATCCACCCGCTTCAGCATCGAGGTGAGACCGTGGTTGAGGGTGGCAGGGTTGTTATCGGTATCCCCCAGGTAGTTTTGGTTAGCATCCACACCGATAAAGAACAGCGGACGGGTATCTCCGCTGCAGATGCTGGCATAATCGGCGGGTTTGGGCACTTCCGCAAAGGGATCTCGAATGAAACTCACCCCGGCGGGCAGCCCTGTAGGATGCTGTTGGGCCAGAGCAGCCCAAAGAGCAGCGAGGTAACATCATCTCCCGCCGTATCCGTGTCGATCAAAAAGCGCTGCACAGCCATACCCAGGCTAAGCCCAAATCAGGGTGACATCTTAACCTTTGCGGGCAGTCTCAGGGCAGCCGCTGAGCCGGTGTATCTTGAAAAGGGATCCCTGTAGACCAGAGTTGGCGATGTCCTCTTCCATCCGTTCCATTACGCCGCAACAGATGGCCCAACACCTACGGGATCCCGAGGCTGGGCCTCTGCAATTGATCGATGTGCGGGAACCGGCAGAGCTGGAGCTGGTGAATTTAAATGCCCTGGGCTTTCGCAACTACCCCTTGAGCCGGTACGAGGAATGGAGGGAACGGATCCTCACAGAGCTGGATCCGAATCAGCCAACTTTTGTGCTCTGCCATCATGGCATCCGCTCTGCTCAGATGAGCCGGTGGCTACAGGCCAACGGGTTCACTCAGGTTTATAACATCAGCGGCGGCATTCACGCTTGGGCCTGTGAGGTGGATCCCTCCCTGCCCACCTATTGAGGTCACGGGCAAACCAGCACCATGTTCCCCATTCTTCATCTGCAGGGGGATCCCCAACAACGAGGCCAACAGTATGGATCCCAGGCGGCCCAACTCATTCGCCACAGCATTGCTAGTTACGCCCGCCAATTTGCCTACCGCTGTGGTCTCACCTGGCAGCAGGCCCAGACCCAAGCAGAGGGATCCCTGCCCTGGCTAGAGCGCCACGTGCCCCACCTGCTGGAAGAAATCCAAGGCATTGCCGCGGGGAGTGGCTTCCGTTTTGCCGAGATTCTGGCCCTCAATTTGCGCACCGAGATTTTATCCAGATCGGTTCCCAGGGGATCCCATCCCGACTGCGCCGCTGCTCTGGAACACAATCTCCAAAACGGAGTACCCCAGCACTCAGCGGATCCTGCTCATGAATGCAAGGCAATGGAGAAACTCATCGATCCAAACCCAGCCAAGTCAGATGGGGGAGAATGTACTACCCTAGCGGCCTTGCCCCAGGTTACCTCCACCCACCACACCTATCTGGCCCAAACCTGGGATTGGCTTGGGGAGCAGCGCAGGGCCTGTGTGCTGTTGCGCGTTCACTCCGATACCCACCCTGCCTACCTCACCCTGACCGAAGCTGGGATCCTGGCCAAAATCGGCCTCAACCGAGCAGGGTTGGCCGTAGCCCTCAACCTCTTGCGCTCTACCCTAGATGGGCAAACCGAGGGAATGCCGGTGCATCTGCTGTTGCGCTTATTGTTGGAGTGCGAGGAGTGGCAGCAGGCTGTAGAGAGGGTGGGATCCTACCCCTACACCGCCTCCTCTTGTGTCAGCGTTGCGGGTACCGCAGGACAGGCGGTAGGCCTACAGCCCGCTAGTGCAATCAGCTTTGAAATCAGTCCACGAGGAATTGGCCTGCATCTCCCTCAAGGAGGGATCCTCGCCCACACCAATCATTTCCTGGATCCGGCCTTGCGAGAAGATGAGCTGCCCCCCCATATAGGATCCTCCACAAGGCTAGAACGGGCCTATCATTTGCTTCGCCAGAGTGCTCAAACGGGAACCCTAGACGCGGTCGCTCTTCAAAAAATCCTACAGGACCGGACGAATGCCCCCCACTGCATCTGCCGCTATCCGGATCCCCATCTGCCCGTCTGGGATCGCACCGAAAGCGTGGCGGCTGTGGTGATGGATTTGAACCGGCAAATCTTACACCTGGCCCCCAACATTCCCGATCACGTGGAGTTTGTACCGATTTCCGGGATTTTCTAGGTTTGGGAGATGCAGTAGGATCGAGCTGAAGAGAGAGGAGGGGCAGGCGATCGCGTCCTTGCTGTCGCCACCAGACAGCGGGATGAGGAAAGTCCGGGCTTTCAGAAGAACACACCGCTGGGGAAACTCCCAGTGCGGGTAACCGCGAGGATAGTGCCACAGAAACATACCGCCGATGGCTGGGATCCCAGCACAGGTAAGGGTGCAAAGGTGGGGTAAGAGCCCACCAGCAACGTCGTGAGGCGTTGGCTCGGTAAACCCCGGTGGAAAGCAAGGCCGCAGCCGCAGGACTATGGCTGTTCTTCGCCCCTGTCGGTTGCATCGAGGTCACGGTACCCAAAGTGGGGAAGGGTGCTCTCGATGGTGGTGAGCCGCTAGAGGGTGATGGTAACATCACTCCCAGATAGATGATCGCCAGTGCAACTCTGCACTACAGAACCCGGCTTACAACCTCCTCTCTTTTCTATCTGGTCTCTGTTGGGTCACGCCTGCCATCCACAGCTCCACGCAGGCTTGCAGAAGGGGGGGGATCCTGGCGGTTTCGGCGCCTTTCTCTGATTTTTTAGATTTTTCATCCGATAGCTGCCCCTCAACAGAGGGCTCGGTTCCGTCGGCGCCAACGGAAGGCAACTCGGCAGTTACCGCCAACATTGCTGCTCCCAAAATCATTACATGCAAAACCCCAACGGCTGCATAAAGGCGATCTGGCTCGACAGATTGCAACTCAGAGTTGGGAAATCGCCGCAAATACTCTGTCAGCTGTTCTTGGGCCTGAGAAAAACCCATCCGCAAGGCGCGACGATGTTCCTCAGAATAAAGGCCAGCCTCCCCGACCAGGGAGCGCACCAGTTCAGGATTATCGGCCAAAGCCCGAAAACAGGTGTGGACATAGCGCAGGAGAATGGCTTGCAACCCAGAACCTTGAGAGGGGGCGGGATCCGCCTTCAGAGGCAGATCGGCAATGCCGGAAAAAACCCCCAACTCCCCAAATACGGCCAGGAGTAGCCCCTGCTTGGTGCCGAAGTGCCGAAACAGGGTGACCTCATTCACTCCGGCCAAATCCGCAATTTGACGGGTGGTGGTTTGGGTGATGCCCTGACGAACGAACAGCTCCCGAGCCGCATTCAGCAGCCTTTGCCGAGAAGAAGGACGTGCCATAGTGAGGAGAAAACCTGAAGAATTGCGGCGGGCTGCAAGTGACGCTTGCATTTACGGTGGAATACCGCTAGGCTTAATGTCAAGCGAGAGGATGTCGGCAGCGTTGCCTCTGCTCCTCTTCTTCCTGTGTAGCCAAGTTCATCACAGCGGAGCACATAGCAAGTCACCGCTGGCTATGGCGGTGTCTTCAGGGGTTTGACTCCGTTTTCACGTTGGGCCGCTGTTATCCGGCGGCCTTAGCTTGGGCTTTGTGTTTTGGCTCTTTCCTAGTCAGTCTAGTCTACTTCTTCTTCTGAGGTTTTGTGGGTTCATGACCACTTCTTTTTCTCGCCAATCGCTGAATCATCCCGCTCCGCTCAATCGGCCCGAGCCCCAAGAGTCCTTTCGGTTTGCTTGGGAACATGTGCTCTTCTTTGCCATCTTTCACGTGGTGGCCCTGGTGGGAGGCATTTTCTTCTTCTCCTGGCCTGCTCTGGGGGTAGCCCTGTTTCTCCACTGGTGTTTCGGTAGCTTAGGCATCTGCTTGGGGTACCACCGCCTGCTCAGCCATCGTAGTTTCCAGGTGCCCAAGTGGCTGGAATATGTCTTCACGACTCTCGGTGCCCTAGCCGTTCAAGGGGGGCCGATCTTTTGGGTGGGCGGCCATCGTCAGCACCACGCCTTCACCGAAGACGAGGAGAAGGATCCCTATTCTGCTCGTAAGGGCTTTTGGTGGAGCCATGTGCTCTGGCTGATCTACCACCGCGAAGAATTTTTTAACCCTGAGAAGTATTTTGCCTTTGCGCCCGACTTGGCTCGGGATCCCTTCTACCGCTGGCTGGATAGGTATGCTCTGCTTTTGCAACTGCCGTTGGCTGCAATACTCTACCTGCTGGGGGGCTGGTCATTCGTCGTGTACGGTATCTTTGTGCGGACAGTGCTGCTGCTGCATTGTACCTGGTTGATCAACTCGGCCAGCCACTTCTGGGGTTACCGGACTTTCGAGAGCAACGACAATGCCCGTAACCTTTGGTGGGCGGCCATTCTAACCTATGGTGAAGGCTGGCACAACAACCATCATGCCGACCCGAAGTGCGTTAAGGCCGGTTTACGTTGGTGGGAGATCGACATGACCTACTGGGCCATTTGGCTGTTGGCGAGATTGGGCCTGGCTCGTAAGCTGCACCTGCCTGCCCAAGGCCAAGCTGCTCGCTGAACTGGTTTTTCCCAGACCTTGCAGAGGAATCATCCGGGGATCCCTATCCCTAGGGATCCCTTTTGGGTTGCAGAGAGAGCTAGTCTTCTAAGGGGCTATACTGCCACGCTCCATAGTGGTCAAGAATACGCTTAATTTGTTCTATGTCGGCATCGGGTTCTTGATGAATATGCAATGCCTCTATTTGGCTGTCTTGGTAGCGAAAGGTGGAGTTTTTTTTCCACTCCAGCTCCGTTTTCACCCCTGAAACACAAGCCAAATGGGCAGCCAATTCCCGATAAACCATCAGGGGCATAGAATCGTAGCGAACAGCGTAGCGCTTCATTTTGGGAGTGCTCACGAATGACAGCCCGATCAACGTAGCCCAGGGTATAACTCAAGACAACCCAAGTAACTTCCGGATTATGCAATCACTGCAAAAAGTAAAAGAGTCCTCTATGCAAAACTCTGGGGCGAGGACTTGACCGGCAAAACAGGATAGGACTAAGCAATTTTGTCATCGACCAAAGTGCAGCAGTTTACCTGATCCAGGCAAATCTTTCCCCACTGCAAGGCCCAGCGTACTAAGGCAACCCGATTTGCCGTTCGGGTCTTGCTCAAAATGTTGCTGATGTGATTGTCAACGGTGCGCTTGCTGATCTCTAAGCGTTCCGCAATGTCCTGATTGGTCAGTCCTGCCGCAATCAACTCGATGACTTGCAGTTCCCGTTCGGACAACAAGTCCGCGGAATGATAGTCGGTGCCCATTCCGAATGCCTGCTTAAGATGAACTGTAAGGATTACCTACCCCAATTCTAGGGGATCACCCCTGAGATGGACAGCCCTGAAGAAAGGAAATCTTAGGCGATTCTCGTCCAGATTCTGGCTGCGGGCCACTGACGCGAGCGTCTTCGGGCGGGTTTCACAAGGGATCCAGGTGCTTCCGGGGCAGTTCCACCTGAACCCACAGCCCACCGGTTTGCGGGTGATTGCGCAGTTGGATGGTGCCCCCGTGAACTTCGACAATTTGTCGCACAATTGCCAGCCCTAGGCCAGTTCCGCCTTTGCTGCGGGCCCGCGCAGTGTCGGTGCGGTAAAAGGGCTGGAAGACCAACTCAAATTGATCCTCTGGCAGGCCGGGGCCGTGGTCGTACACCTCTAGCCGCACCTGGGATCCCTGCTCCGAAAGCACCACGTGGATAGGAGAGTCGGGCTTGCCATACTTGACGGCGTTGTCCAAGAGATTGAGAACGAGGCGGTATAGGCGTTGCTCATCCCCCCAGAGATAGATCTGGGACGATCCCCTCAGGTGCAGTTCCTGGTGGCGGGGTTTGGCCAACGGCTCCAAACTTTGCCAGGCCTCGCGCACCAAACTTGCCAGATCCACCCAGCGCCACTGAGAGCGGGATGCGGCTCCCAGATTGAGGGCACTGAGTTCGAGCAAGTCTTGAACCAAACGGCTCAGGCGCAGAGTCTCATTCAGCAATCGTTCTACCCAGACTGCCTGAGCGGCATCGACCCGGCTTTGTAAAGTTTCGGCCAGCAAGCGAATGGAGGTGAGGGGGGTTTTCAGCTCGTGAGCCACATCCGAAGCCCAGCGATCCCGCTGTTGGGCCAGCATTTTTGCTTCCAGCCGGTCTTCCAAAAAAATGGCCACGTGCGCTTGCGGCAGCAGCAGCCCCCAAGCCCGCAGCGGAATCGGTTTGCCATCCCCACCGGAAGGGTAGAAAATCCATTCGCGACTTTGGACAGGAGCAGCGGTCTCCTGTCGGCGGGTAGCCTCGATGAGCTGATCCAACTCATAGGAGCGCACCCATTCCAGCAAGAGCTTGATGCCCGGCTGCCATTGGCTGATGCGCAGCAGACGCTGGGCGGCAGGATTGCACTCCAGCACCACGTTGTTTTCGTCTACCCGCAGATATCCCCAAGGGAGCCGCTGACTCAGGTATTGCCAGTTTTGCAGTTGCTGTTTTTGGTTGGCCCAATCCAGATCTTGTTGGCGAAGATAACGGCTGAGCAAGCTGAGCATCTGTTCCAGGGAGTGGAGGGGCATGGCCAGATGCACCAGGGATCCCAACCGCTGCAATTCGCGTCTGAAACGGCGCCGAGTCTGCCACAGCAGGAGCAACGTGCAAAGCAAACCGATTCCCAACCCGATCAGGATCCCGGCTTCCAGTCCCATGTTCCCACCACCTTTGCTGCCATTGTCGCTCAGGGAAGCAAGAGTGGAGGCGAAAGCCCGGTTGCCGGCCTCTTATCGACGATGTACGAGGGTGGTACTGGCTTGGTCGGTGGGCACAAGCAAGATCTCGCTGATGTTCACGTGGGGGGGACGGGTTGCCGCAAACACCACCACTTCAGCTACATCCATCGCCGTCAAGGGGGTGAGGCCCTGATACACTGCTGCCGCGCGGGCGCGATCCCCACGGAAGCGCACTTGGCTGAACTCGGTTTCCACCAGGCCCGGCTGAATCTCGGTGACGCGAATGGGGGTGCCCAGTAAATCCAGCTTCAGCCCCTCAGAGATGGCCCGCACGGCGGCCTTAGAAGCGCAATACACAGCGCCACCTGGGTAGGTCTGCCGACCGGCAATGGAGCCGATGTTCACCACATGGCCTCGACCTCGCTCCACCATGCCGGGCAAAACGGCGCGGGTAACATAGAGCAGACCCTTGAGGTTGGTATCGATCATCTCTTCCCAGTCTTGCAAGGCCCCCATGTGGAGCTTGTCCAAGCCACGACTTAAACCGGCATTGTTGACCAAGATGTCGATGTTGGCCCACGGCGAGGGCAAAGATTGAAGCGCCTGCTGCACGGCTGCCCCATCCCGCACATCCAAAGCCAGCAGGTAGGAAGGAGTGCCGTAAGCCTGCTGCAATTCCCCAGCCAGTTCCTGCAGCCGATCCTGACGGCGGGCCACCAGAATCAGGCGGGCTCCAGAACGGGCAAAAAGGGTGGCACAAGCGGCCCCAATGCCGCTACTGGCTCCGGTGATGAGCACGATGGAGTTTTCAAGCATCATTTGCTAATTCAAATGCTGTGATTTCAGTTGGGTTGAGTCGGAGAAAAATGGACAGCCACCTTCAGCTTCCTCGTCAGTTCGAGGCTACAGCCATTCTAGGAGTTCGAGCCACTTCCCCAGGGGGGAGCCTGGGATCCAGCAAACGAATCGTTTCTCTGCTGTTCGGTAGCGACCCTACCGCTCCCTGCAAGAGCCTAAAGAGAGCGCTCCAGCAGCTTGACACAAGCGTACAGGGTATCCAAATGGGGAGTGGGCACGCCCACTAAACGCCCCAGCTCGGTGATGGATCCCACAATGGCCTCGATCTCCGTCCGTCGCCCCAGCTCAACATCCTGCAGCATCGAGGTGCGATGGGATCCCACGCGGGCTGCATCTTCTAGCCGCTCTTCCAAAGAGACCGGCAGCCGGATCCCTAGAGCTTGGGCCACAGCCTCAACTTCCTGCATCACCGACCGAACCAAAGCACGGGTGGGTGGGTATTGGGCAATTTCATCTTGAGCAGCTCGGGTGAGGGCGCTGATGGGATTGAAGGCAGCGTTGCCCCACAGTTTCTGCCAGATCTCGGCCCGAATCTGCGAGGTGAGGGTGGTGGAAAGCTGCGCCTGTTCAAAGATGGCGGCCAAGGACTGCAGCCGTCCTGACAGGGATCCATCCGGCTCCCCCAGAATGTAGCGCCCACCCCCTGTGTGCAAGACCACTCCTGGCTCTGCCAACTGCACGGCGATATACACCACACAGCCAATCACCCGCTCTATCGGCAGATGGGCAGCGATAACCCCTTCTGGATCCACGGAAGTCAGGGAATGCCCCTCAAACTCGCCCCCATGCCGGTAAAAGTACCACCAGGGGATACCATTCTGGGCAATCACAATGGGGGTGTCGGGGCCACACAGGGATCCCAGTCGAGGGGCAAGCTGCGGCAAGCTGTGGGCCTTGACCGTCACTATCAGCCAGTCCTGTGGGCCCAGGGCAGCCGGATCGTCGGTGGCTGTCAACCGCTCTACCCAGGTTTGGGAGGGATCCCCCTGCCGGATGAGCTTCAGACCTTGGGTGCGAATGGCCTGCAGGTGAGCTCCACGGGCCACGACACTGACGGGAAAGCCAGACCGAGCCAGGCATATGGCCAAGTGACTTCCCACCGCCCCAGCGCCAACGATACAAATCTTCATGAGTTTATCATCTTTCCGCCACCCACCTCATATCCAGGTGGCCAATTGACATGGAATTGACATGGAGCTGTAACAAGGCCCGATACCGGGCCCGGGAGAAATCCTCGACAGCTTTACTCTGCCCCCCCTTGGGTCACCCTTAGGATCCCATATCCAAGCGCCACACCCACCAGGGTCAGCACAATGCAGAGTCCAGCAGTGGTGAAGATCTCGCCAGCCATAGATTAGATTCCTCGCACATGGGTTACATCGCCTTCTCAGGATATCGGATCCCAAGCCCTGGCCTTCACTCCAAGGGTGTAGCGGCCCAAACCCAACTCCTCGAAAAACAGTCGTTCTCCCAGACTTGATGAGATCCGGCTATCCGCCTCTATAATGAAAGCAATTTACAAGTCTTTACCGGCATAGGCTAAATTGTAATGCCTACAGCCGTAAAGCTTGTTTGGTGGCTCTCGAATGGCCCGTTGGGCCTCGCGAGTTGTGGAAACGGTTCTAAGTAGGGTCTTGAAGCGCTAGGGATCCTGACTTAACGGGAAACTCCTGAGCAGTTCTTGCCAAAGAGCCGTTCAAGGAAACTGAGGCAAAAGACCCAGGAGTTGAGTCTTTATACCTAGGCTCCGCTCCTGCTTCGAAGAAGCAAACTTTGTAGTTTCATTAATGTCCTCATTCATTTAGATGTCTTTAAGGAGTAGTTCAGATGACCATAGCGGTAGGGCGCGTGCGTCAGGAGCGAGGATGGTTCGACATCGTCGATGACTGGCTCAAGCGCGACAGATTCGTGTTTATCGGCTGGTCCGGGCTGCTGCTGTTCCCCTGCGCTTACCTAGCCCTGGGCGGCTGGCTCACCGGCACCACCTTTGTAACTTCCTGGTACACCCACGGGTTGGCCAGCTCCTACCTGGAAGGGTGCAACTTTTTGACCGTAGCCGTCTCCACCCCCGCCGACAGCATGGGGCACAGCCTGCTGCTGCTGTGGGGCCCCGAAGCCCAGGGGGACTTCACCCGCTGGTGCCAGATTGGGGGGCTGTGGACCTTTGTGGCCCTGCACGGAGCGCTGGGGCTGATTGGCTTTATGCTGCGGCAATTTGAGATTGCCCGGCTGGTGGGGGTGCGGCCCTACAACGCCATTGCGTTTAGCGCGCCGATAGCGGTGTTTGTGAGCGTGTTTTTGATTTACCCGCTGGGGCAGAGCAGCTGGTTTTTTGCGCCCAGCTTTGGGGTGGCGGGGATTTTCCGCTTTTTGCTGTTTTTCCAGGGGTTCCACAACTGGACGCTGAACCCGTTCCACATGATGGGGGTGGCTGGCGTTTTGGGTGGAGCGCTGCTGTGTGCCATTCACGGGGCGACGGTGGAGAACACCCTGTTTCAGGATGGGGATGCGGCCAGCACCTTTCGGGCTTTTGAGCCGACGCAGTCGGAGGAGACCTACTCGATGGTGACGGCGAACCGGTACTGGAGCCAGATTTTTGGGATAGCGTTTTCCAACAAGCGGTGGCTGCACTTTTTCATGTTGTTTGTGCCGGTGACGGGTTTGTGGATGTCGAGCATTGGGGTAGTGGGGTTGGCGCTGAACCTGCGGGCGTATGACTTTATCAGTCAGGAGGTGCGGGCAGCGGAAGACCCTGAGTTTGAGACGTTTTACACGAAGAACATTTTGCTGAACGAGGGGATTCGGGCGTGGATGGCGCCGCAGGACCAGCCCCATGAGCGCTTTGAGTTCCCTGAAGAAGTCCTCCCCCGCGGCAATGCGCTCTAAACCCACTGAGCTCGCTCGACTTTAGCTGCGGTAGATCCCTAGAGATCTGCTCTGTGAGGATGAGCGCTTGCCCAAGGGATCCCCTGCCGCGGATCCCAGTGGACAGGGAGCCCAACGGCAGGCGCTCGCGTTAACGTTAACTAAACTTTTTTTGGTGTCTCTTGTTCCTGACTATCATTGGAGGTTGGTCTCTGTGACCTCGACAACATTTGGTTCTGCAGTGGTGCAAGATCGCACCCAAGGCGGATTTGCCTGGTGGGCTGGGAATGCCCGCTTGATTAATCTCTCCGGTCGGCTTTTGGGCGCCCATGTGGCCCACGCTGGCCTGATCGTCTTCTGGGCGGGGGCGATGCTGCTGTTTGAGGTGGCTCACTTCACGCCGGATCGGCCTATGTATGAGCAGGGCCTGATCCTGATGCCCCACGTGGCCACTCTGGGCTGGGGGGTTGGCCCGGGCGGCGAGGTGATTGACACCTACCCCTACTTTGTCATCGGGGTGCTGCACCTGATCTCCAGCGCCGTGCTGGGGTTGGGGGGCATTTATCACGCCATTCGCGGCCCAGAAACTCTGGAGCAGTCTTTCCCCTTCTTCGGCTACGACTGGAAAGACAAGAACAAGATGACCACCATCCTGGGGATCCACCTGATCCTGTTGGGGTTGGGGGCTTTCTTGTTGGTGGCCAAGGCCATGTGGTTTGGCGGTGTCTATGACACCTGGGCTCCAGGAGGTGGCGATGTGCGGGTGATCACCAACCCCACCTTGAACCCCGCCGTGATCTTCGGCTACTTGTTCAAATCTCCCTTTGGTGGGGAAGGCTGGATCATCAGCGTTGACAACATGGAGGATGTGATCGGTGGCCACATTTACATCGGCATTATCTGCATTGCCGGTGGGATCTGGCACATCCTCACCAAGCCCTTCGGTTGGGCCCGCCGCGCCTTTATCTGGTCTGGGGAGGCCTATCTCTCCTACAGCTTGGCGGCGGTTTCGCTGATGAGCTTCATTGCCACTTGCTACATTTGGTTCAACAACACCGTTTACCCGAGCGAGTTCTACGGCCCCACTGGCCCAGAAGCATCTCAGGCTCAGGCTCTCACTTTCATCGTGCGCGACCAGCGCTTGGGGGCCAACATCGGCCAAGCGCAGGGGCCGACCGGTCTGGGTAAATACCTGATGCGCTCCCCCACGGGCGAGATCATCTTTGGCGGTGAGACGATGCGCTTCTGGGATGTGCGCGCTCCTTGGAAAGAGCCGCTGCTGGGCCCCAATGGCCTGGACTTGGATAAGCTGAAGAACGACATCCAACCTTGGCAAGCTCGCCGTGCGGTGGAGTACATGACCCACGCGCCGCTGGGATCCCTGAACTCGGTGGGGGGTGTGGCTACCGAGATCAACACGGTGAACTTCACCAGCCCGCGCACCTGGTTGGCTGCTCACAACTTCATCTTCGGCTTCCTGTTCTTCGTGGGTCACCTGTGGCATGCCGGTCGCGCCCGCGCCGCTGCTGCCGGTTTTGAGAAAGGGATCAACCGCGAGAACGAGCCGGTTTACCGGATGAAGCCGATCCGCTAACTTTGGGTTAGCACAACGGTCTCAATGGTTTGGCTTGGCCCCCATACCGGGGGCCTTTTTTTGGGCATCCCCCCCTCAAGGATTGGCAGAAAGAAAGTTTGGGGTGGAAACTGAAGAGCGCTGAGTCATCAGAGCAGATGCACAAGATCCCTGTTACCGTCATCACCGGATTTCTGGGATCCGGCAAGACCACTTTGATCCGTCACCTTTTGCTCAACAACCAGGGCCGCCGCATTGCCGTGTTGGTGAATGAGTTTGGCGAAGTGGGCATCGACGGCGAGTTGCTGCGGGACTGCCAACGGTGTGAGGGGGAGGGATCCATCCCCATTTTGGAGCTGGCCAACGGCTGTCTCTGCTGCACGGTGCAGGAGGAGTTTTTGCCCACCATGGAAGCTTTGTTGCAACGGCGGGCAGAGCTGGACTGCATCCTGATCGAGACTTCAGGATTGGCCTTGCCCAAGCCCCTGGTGCAGGCTTTCCGCTGGCCCACCATCCGTACAGGTGCCACGGTAGATGCGGTGATTACGGTGGTGGATGGTCAGGCTCTGGCCTCTGGGCAACTGGTGGGCGATCTGGCGGCCCTGGAGGCGCAGCGGCAGGCTGACGAAAGTTTGGACCATGAGACTCCGCTTGAGGAATTGTTTGAGGATCAGTTGAGTTGTGCCGATTTGGTGGTGCTCACCAAGGTGGATCAGATTACCCAAGAGGAGCAAGCTCGGGTGGAAAGCTGGCTGCGGCACCACTTGCGCCCTGAGGTTCAAATCCTCCCTTGTGAGCGGGGGCAGGTTCCCCCAGAAGTGCTCTTGGGCTTTAATGCAGCGGTGGAAGACCAGCTCGAGTGCCGCCCCAGCCACCACGATCACGGGGAGGAGCATGAGCACGAAGCTTTTGAGTCTTTCTACCTCAGCTTGGAGGGAGGTTATGAGCCGGGATCCCTGGTGGCTCAGCTACGCCAGTTGGCCCAAGAGGAATGTCTTTACCGGATAAAAGGGTTTGTGGCCGTCCCCTACAAGCCGATGCGCCTGGTGCTGCAGGGGGTGGGATCCCGATTTGAAACCTACTACGACCGCCCCTGGCGACCCCAGGAGCCGCGCTTGACCCGACTGGTGCTGATTGGGCAAAACCTCAACCGCGAGCGCATTGCCGCCCAGCTCCAGGCCTTGGCCATCAGAGAAACGGTGGCCCCCACCGGCTGATCCCTGTCGGAGGCGAGTGGGATCCCTTGGGTCCTCGGCTCTCATCCCCCAGTCCCAGAGGGAAAGGAAGTAGCGTCCAGTTCTACTGTTACTCAAAGGTGGTCTAGAGGTAGGTATCCAAAAGAGAGGCCACGGTGGGGAAGTGGCAGCGCAAACCCAGGGTTTCTGGGGAAATGGCCGGGTAAACAAAATGGCGCTGGCGCAGACAGAACTCATCCCAGGCTGAAAGCCGCACCCGAAATAGAAAGGCCAAGCCGCGAACGAGAGCCGGGGGCAGAGGCACTCGGAAATAGATCCGTTTTTTGAAATAAGCACACATCTGTTCCACACATTCATCCCAGGAGAGGGGGGGATTGCCCAACACCCAATCGCCGCCACCAGGCAGATGGGCCACCCAATAGGCCACCATCTCGGCCACATCGGCAGCGTGGATAAAGTGGAAGCTGGCATCCACCCGCAAAAAGCGGATCAGATCCAGCCAGCGGAGAACGTCCTTGAGGCCGGCAGTGATGTGGGAGTAGGGGTGGTGGGGGCTGCCGCCAAAGAGCAGGGTGGGATAAAGGGTGAGCAGGCGCTCCGGCCAGAAGCCGCTTTCCTGCCGCCGCAGCAGCATCTCGTACTTGCTGCGGATGTAGTCGGTGCCGGCCCGTCCGGCAATGGCCAAAGGCTCCAGGTCCTGGTTCAAAAGGCTGGCCGTGGAAAAGTAGATCACCTGCTGACAGCGCTCCGGATCCAACAACTGAAAGAGCTCCAGGGTGTGGGTAACATTCACGGCCCAAGCCAGGGCGGGATCCCCCCAAGCCGCTGCCATGTGGATCAGCCCATCCATCTGGCGCAGCAGAGCGGCGTGTTCCCGGATGCGCAGGAGATCGCCGGGTACTAGGGTGATAGGGGCGGGCAGCCGTTCTAGGGGCAGCCGCAGGCGGCTGGTCTCGCGGATGAGAACGTACAGGTGGTAGGCGGGCCGCTCCGGAAACTCGGGATCCCTTTGCTGGGCCAGGCGCTCCAACACATAGTGCCCCAGGCAGCCGCTAGCGCCGGTAAGAAACAGGTTTCGCAAGAGGTCTTCCCAACGGGACTCGATGAAAAAAGCTTCTGACTAGTGTACCGCTTCAGCTTCTGTCTGCCGGACTGCCTGAGCCCTCAATTCCCCTGCAAGAGAGCCGCTCGGCTTGGCAAACCCCACACTGGAAATCTGGCCGCAAGGATGTCAGCATAGTTCGACAAGAATCCAACTCAAAGAGCATATCCGAATATCCATCTGCATCTGTGGCTGTAACCTCTTCTCCGCCTTCCCGTTCCCGCGCTTTTGGCCTTTGGCCGCCGCTGGCCTTGGTTTTGCAGCGGCTGACCCAAGCGGTGCCGGTGCTGCTGTTGATCACGGTGCTCAGCTTTTTGCTCTTGCAGCTGGCCCCCGGAGATTTTTTGGATCCCTTGCGGGCGGATCCCAGTGTCAGCCAGGAGTTTATTGCCCAAGAGGAAGCGCGGCTGGGGTTGGATAAGCCCTTGGTTTGGCAGTACTTGACCTGGCTGGGCAACCTGCTGCAAGGGGATTTCGGGGTGAGCTACACCTATCGCGTGCCGGTAGCACAGCTCATCCTCTCCCGCGCCGGCGCTACCTTGCTGTTGGCGGTGTCCTCTGTGGTGCTGACTTGGCTGGTCGCCATTCCCCTAGGGATCCTGGGGGCGCTGCGGCAGAACACCCCCCTGGATCGGGCGTTGCAGTTGCTCAGCTACCTGGGCCAGGCCATGCCCAGCTTCGTGCTGGCCATTTTGCTGCTAATTGTGGCCCAAAACGTGAGCTGGCTGCCGGTAGGGGGGATGACCAGTGTTTATTTTGCCGAGCTTAGTTTGGGGGAAAAGTTGCTGGATCTGGGCCGCCACCTGCTCCTGCCCACGCTGGCCCTGAGCATCACCAGCTTTGCCGGGCTGCAGCGGATTACGCGCGGCAATTTCTTGGATGTGCTGCGGCAGGAATACATCCAGGCGGCGCGGGCCCGTGGGATCCCGGAGTGGCGGGTGATCTGGTTGCACGCGCTGCGCAACGCCGTCAACCCCTTGATCACGATCTTGGGCTTTGAGTTTGCCAATCTGCTCAGCGGTTCCTTTATCGCCGAGTTTTTCTTCAATTGGCCGGGGCTGGGCAAGCTGCTCTTGGAAGCTGTTCAAAGTTTCGATATCAATGTGGTGATGGCGGGGCTTCTGCTGGGGGCCGTGATGCTCATTCTGGGCAATTTGTTGGCCGATCTGCTCCTGATGTGGGTGGATCCCCGGATCCGACCCGACTCACTGCTGTAGTTAACCATTGCTGCTACGGATCCCTCAAACAGGCGGCTCAATTGTGGAGACAATATCCCGAATCACCGCCTCAGCCTCTTGCCGTCGGTTGCCGGCCATCTCTCCCGACCCGGCCAGAGAAACCCGATGGGTCAGTACCGGCACGAACATTGCTTGCAGATCTTCTGGTAGACAAAAGCTGCGCCCTTTCACCAGCGCCTGAGCCCGTGCTGCCCGCGCCAAGGCCAGGGCTCCACGGGTGGATACCCCCGACCGCAGCAGCTTGGACACGCGAGTGGCCTGCACCACCTGCAGAAGATAGTCCGCCAGGGATCCATTCCAAATACACCTGATCCACCGCCGACTGAATCTCTCGCAACTCCATCAGGGAGAGAACCGGCTGCAGAGCATCCACCGGCTCGGCCTGTTGCCGTTGCAAGAGTAAAGCTCGCTCTACCTCAGGGCTGGGGTAGCCAATCGACAGCCGTACCAAAAACCGATCCAACTGGCTTTCTGGGAGGGGATAGGTGCCGTGGTACTCCAAAGGATTTTGGGTGGCCAACACCATAAATGGGCTGGGCAGCGGGTAGGTGCGATCGTCCAGCGAAACCTGCTTTTCCGCCATTGCCTCCAGCAGGGCACTTTGGGTGCGGGGCGAGGTGCGATTGATTTCATCCGCCAAGACCACGTGGGCAAAAATGGGGCCGGGACGAAATTCAAAATCCCCTTTTTCTTTGTTGAAAAGGGTGAGGCCAAGGATATCTGTCGGCAATAGGTCGCTGGTAAATTGAATCCGCTGAAACTTGGCTCCCAAACTGTGGGCGATGGCCCGCGCCAAAGTGGTCTTGCCTACACCGGGCACATCTTCAAGCAAAACATGACCTTCCGCAACCAAGGCCGTGACCACCGCCTGCACCACCTGCGATTTGCCCTGAAACACGGATTCGATATTGGCAATCAGCTTGCCAATCTGTTGGTGCAAGGTTTGTAATCGCTCCGCTGGGATCCGTGCTGAACCAGACCGGGTGCTGACACTCGCCATAAACCATTCCCAAAGGGGCCTATTCCACCTTACAGGCTGGATCCCATTGCCAGCTCAGGGCGGGATCCCGCTAAACCCCAGTGAAAAACCGGAGTATCATAGACCTAAGCCCTCCACAAGGATGGATATCTTGGAACTGTCTTGCAAAAGTGAATATGCTCTCCTGGCCCTTCTGGAATTGGCCCAGCACTACAGCGATGGCCAGGTGCTGCAGATCAAAGAAATTGCGGCTCATCAGTCCATACCCGACCGCTACTTGGAGCAATTGCTGGCCACCTTGCGCAGACAGGGGTTGGTGCGCAGCCAACGGGGATCCAAGGGAGGCTACTTCCTGGCCCGAGCACCCTGGCAGATCTCGCTGCTGGATGTTATCCAGGCCATCGAGGGGGAAGATCTCACCCGCTTCCGCGACTTGCCCTCGGGCGATCTCACCCCAGAGCGGGAAGTGCTCCTGAAGGCCTGGCAAGATGCCCAAGCTGCGGCGGTAGCCATTCTCCAAAAGACCACCCTGCAAGACCTCTGCGACCGGCAGGCACAACAGCAACAGGCTCGGCTCATGTACTACATCTAGGCCAGAGGCTGGAGCTGGGATCCCTGGCAAGTTTTGGGTTATCCTGAAACACATTGCTTTTCGAATTGAGCCCTTCCATGACCGTTCGCTCTTCTCGCTCTCAGGCTGCCGATACGTTTTCCGCGGAAGATTTTGCCCAGGCTTTAGACAAGCAAAACCTCAGCTTTCAACCGGGGCAGGTGGTGCAAGGCCGCATCTTCCAACATCAGAACGATGGCGCTCTGGTGGATATTGGCGGCAAATCCCCGGCCTTTTTGCCCCTCAAGGAAGCAGGGATCCGCCCAGGGGAAGATTTGAGTGCGCTCTTTCCTTTAAAGACAGAAGCCGAGTTTCTCATCCTGCGGGAAGATGCAGAAGGACAAATTGTGCTCTCGGCGCGGCGGCTGAGGCTGAAGCGGCTTTGGGAAGAGCTGGCCCAGAAGCAAGCCAACGGCCAGACGGTAACCGTTCCGGTGATCGCCACCAACAAAGGGGGGGTGGTGGTGGATGTGCAGGGGCTGCGCGGCTTCATTCCCCGCTCCCACCTCAGCCAACGGGAAAGTCTGGAGGAGTTGGTGGGGCAATCCTTGACAGCAAGCTTTATCGAGGTGAACCCAGAAGCCAACAAGCTGGTGCTCTCCCAAAGGGCGGCTGTAAAATCCGAGAACCTGAGCCGCTACACCAGTGGCCAAGTGGTGGAAGGCAAAGTCAGCGGACTAAAACCCTTCGGTGTGTTTGTGGACTTGGAAGAAGGGGTAACCGGGCTGTTGCACATCAAGCAGGTCAGCCAAAGTTTTGTAGCCTCGCTACCGGATTTGTTCAAACCAGGCCAACGCATCAAAGCTGTTGTCATCGATGTGGATGAGGCCAAGGGACGGATGGCCCTCTCCCTGCGGGTGCTGGAAAAGCATCCGGGCGAGGTGCTGGAACAGCTGGACAGGGTTATGGAGGAGGCCGAAGAGCGGGCCGGTAAACTCAAGGGGAGAATAACATCCGACGGCCAAGTCATCTGATCCCATCTCTGCCTCGAGTTCGGATGCAAAACCTGCAGAGGGAAAGCAAGACGCCTTACGGCAATCAGAGGAAAATCACACGCGGCAAGAAATACCCGCTAGCTATCCCTCGTGCTCAACGCCTTACGGCAATCAGAGGAAAATCATATCCCATCAAATCGTGGTATGTCACGTGCGACGGATAGTGCTCAACGCCTTACGGCAATCAGAGGAAAATCACGATCTGCGCACCCACACTTCCATGTGCTGATGCTGTGCTCAACGCCTTACGGCAATCAGAGGAAAATCATGGATTTGGGTGGGGAGAAACTCTGCAGAAGCACTGGGTGCTCAACGCCTTACGGCAATCAGAGGAAAATCACATCTGTCCATCACGAGTGCGCAAAGCATCCACTCTTCCCCGCAAGCCCAGTTCTTCGCTTTCTAGAAATAGATCCTCCCACTCCTCTCCCTCTTGCTTTTCCAGCTCTGTGTGTAACCGCCGACCGGCAAAAATAGCTGCGTTTTCCGTATAGAGCTCCTCGACCTCCTCTAGATAAAATAGTCGTGGGCAGTAGGCCAATGCGTGCAGTGCTGAAACACGAATCAAATCTGAATCTATCTGTGCGGGGAAATCGATTAGTGATGCCGGCATAATCTGATACTCCGAAATATGAAAATATAGAGTTCTTCAGCAATCTTAGAACAGCTTTCTCTTTGAGCAGAGACAAAACTCAGGCTCCACGCAAGATCTTCTCCTGGCAGGGTTAATAGGCTGTTCGGAAATAAGCCTTCGACCTAAGGTTGATAAGTCTAGAACCAACAGCTTGGAATTCTCACGGCTTAGTTTGGGCAAATTTCCGTCCAGGCTAACTCCGGCACATCATCACCTTCAAGAGTTCGGAGTGAGTATCTTCGCCAGCGAGTATCCCGCGATCCCACGTGATCAACCCAATACGGCAAGGTCAGGATCCCATCCTCATCTTGAATTAGCCATCTTCCCCCTGAAGGGACTTTCTGAATTGGTCTTACCGAGTTAACTAAGTCACGACTCTCTCCTAGGCTTAGTCCCCCAGATCGGTCAATTAATTCAGGATTTTCAAAGGCTCTTTCCAAGTCATGAGCAAGGGATCCATTGACCAAAACTGCGATTTGCACATCGGTCAGCAATTGTTGGTAGTCAGGACGGGCATTGTTTGGATGCTGAATATCTTTTGTCTTAAAACGACGAAAGGTACGGATCACTGTAGAAAGCTGGGGTTGGCTCAGGAGAGCAATTGCCAGTTGGGATCCGCAATATCGATGCCGATCCCATTCTCCCAGCAGGGAAAGCAACATTCCATAAACAGTAGCCGGTGGCGGCACCGGATAAGTTTCGGCAAACTCCCTGGCCCAAGATTGACGAAAACAGGCGATAGGCACCTCAACGTGGAGCCGAATCATGCTGCCTCCTCACAAGAAATTTGCTGCCTAATTAAGCTAATAAGTTGATTAACTGTTGACTTAATGCCTGGACTTACATGAGCACCCAACTGGGCTAGCTTCTTCCCGTCCTCAGTTTCGGCAGCAGCTCCTGCTAGCCACAGCTCTTGAGGAGCTATATCCCCCACTTGCACTCGACGCACTAAGTCCGGCATGCTGATTTCTCCATCAGAGTTTTCTTCAAAAGAGTAGAGCAGGCGTGGCGAAAAGTCGTGTGTCCAGCGCAGGACTATGCTATCCGGTGAAAAGTCATAGAGAAAGCGAGAGTGATTGCCGGCTACTTCCCCCAACGAAACCAGTCCGTTTAACACTTCGATTACTCGGTCTTGCCGGTGAAGCCGAGCAGGAGTCATTGCAAAGCCGTACTGATAGCGAGTAGCATGAACCTCCGTTCCGTAGAGAGAAGTGGATCCCTTCTGGCCACTTTTCGCGTTGAAGGTTACATCTCCGCTGTAGGGTCGAGTAGAAACTGCCCGAGTTACTTCCAAAACACCTCGCCGAGCAGTGGTAGTGCCCTTTGGTAACTTCTCTCCCTTCTTCCTGGATGAGTTTTCGTCTGAGGCATCTACTTTAGCCCCTTCCGCACGCATAAAGCCTAGGACATCATCATCGATATACCGCTCGGGATCAAAGTTAGGCGCTTGCCACTCGTTGTCGTTGGTTTGATCATTCCAACGTCGGTTAACTTCGCAGCCATTCCCTGAGACCTGCCAATAGTAACGCAGGGCCCAACGGATTGCTTCAGCAGAGACGGTAGTGTGCACCTCATTTTTCCAGAGGATCTTTTGCAGGGTAGTGATGTTGCCGTCATTCTCACCGTGGTTGTTGGCAGCAGTGCCGTAGCTGGTCAAGATGTTGCCAAACAGGTGCAAAGTCATAGTCTTCCTCCAGGCTAGTCCTTCAAACTGAACTGTTAAGTCGTTGCTACATCAACTTTTCACTTGACTTTCTGGCTCTTGCTTTACACTTTCAGTCCTCCTCTAGCTCGGCAAGTACAATCAAGTCAACATCATCCTCGTCAAGCTCATCCTGAAGTTCTTCCTGTCGCTCCTTGCCTTTGTAGCTGGCCAACGCTAGAAGAGCTAAGTCTCGCGCTTTTTTCCATTCCTTGGGATCCATAACTAAATCCATCAAGTCATCCCAATGCTCTTGCAGTGTCGGTATTCTTCCAGCCCGCGCCCAAAAGCTAGTAATAAACTCGCGGAAGCTTTCCGCGTTTTTGCATCGAGTCAGACCAGTGCGAATACGTATATTTTCTCTGTCGAAGTTAGTAAACTCTCCCCTATCCTGGGTTTTCTGAGATAACCGACCATAGGTAAAGCGAATGGCTTCATGACAAGCCTGAACAAACCAGCGCTCTCTGTCATCCATTTCGGTTTTCATGACCATTTCGTTTAGACCTCCGCGCTCGTAACATAGCTGCTTAAACTGCTCGTTGCTATTAACCTGCTCTGCAAATCCGGCATACCAAGAGTAACCCCTTGCCAGATTTTCAGCAATCATCTCACGAGCAAAACTTGTTGCAATGAAACTGCCTTCCTCTGCTTTTGCCTTGACGACAACTCGATCTGGTAACACTGCTTTGCAGATCTGGTAGTTTTTACAGACGCGATATTCTGCTTCTACAGTAAGTAGATCTGTGCGAGATTTTTGTTGGGTCGACCACGGAACAACACCTAGAGTTAGAACCTGACATCGTTTTACCTTAAATTCCCTAGCAGATTCTGCAATCCCTTGGTACGTCAAAAACCTAAGCCCAGCATCTCCCAAACTCGAAGCATGAAAATCCTGGTAGGCTGCATAACGAAGCTGGGGATCTTGCCGGTAGCTTGCATAGACCTCCATATCGGTAATCTCGGGAACTACCAGGGCATATTGAGCTTTCTGATCTCGCAGCCGCGAGCGAAGTATGTAGTAGCAGCAAGAAACAGGAGCGTAGAGAAGTATAAAGGCCATCTCTGGAGACTCTTCAAAGCTTGTATCCGAGGGAAATGCATTGTGGCGAACGACTGCACCAGGATTAAGCCAGCCAGCAATGCTAATTGGCTGCTTAAGCCAATTACCGTTTTTATCACATAGATTTTTGGCAAATTCCTGATGGACGTAGCTTTCTAAAGCTTTATACTTGATAATGACAGGTGGATGATCCTCATCAATCTCTAAAGATTGAGTTTGCTCGCCAATAACTTTACGGGTTTTGGCATGTTGTAGAAATGTTCCCAGGATTCCTTGATGGATGACTACCTGGGAGTCTTTTCGCATCGACTTACTGTCGATCCCTCGCAGTGCGATTAACCCATTGTCAAGCTGGAAGGACTCTTTGAGCAACCAATCAATCACTTCAAAGTCATTCCCTTCCCAGAACAGTTGAACTTGTCGTGGCGTCAACTCCCAACTTAGTGACCCTGGGCGCTTTTCTGGTGGAATTTCCTGCTCCAGCTGCTTGAGAGTCATCCATAGTCCGGCTAAGCCCGCCCGATGCAGCAATGTTAATCCGGGGTGTCCTAGGTGCAACTTTAATTCGCTCATGGTGTGCCAACTTCCTCGCTGTAGGTGATATATCCAGGCTCTGTGATGAAATAAAACCCGCGTCGTTGCCAATTCCACCACTCTGTCTTTTTATCTGGGATCCGAATTGGAATTGACCAGGCTTGAGCTTCTTGTAGAAAAGCTTGCATTCTCGATAGCTTTTGGCCCTTATCTAGAGCTTTCTTCTGTCTGACTTCAGCAGCCTTCCAAATAGCGTCTTGATCTTCTGCCAGAAGCACTGTTATCGTGTAGCCGGCCTCTCGCAGGGAACTTGGATAAGTGCACCAGTTTTGATCAAGCCATGCTGACTTCACCCTGGCAGGCTCTTCCCGGCTGAGCTGAGAGATGATATCAGCCAGGTCTCGCTGGGAAATATACTCAAGTTCTCTAAGCTGTTCAAGCAGCTGCCGGCCAGTTTCTAATTCTGCTGCGCCATAGGGGAGGTGTTCGTTCCATTCGTAGAAAAGAGCTACACGGGATCCCTCCTGCTCGCTTTTCATTCTTCGATTGAGGCGACCTAGTCGCTGAATTAAAGATGTCGCTGGAGCCATAGCAGAGATAAGCAAGTCTGCACTTAAATCTAAGGACATTTCACAAACCTGTGTAGTAACAGCGAGAACAGGCCCTGGTTGACCAAAAGCGTTAATAATCTGCTCATGCTTTCTAAGTCTATCTTTATAACGAAATCGACTGTGATAAATTAAAACTTTGGCTTCAATGTCTTTTAGCTTCTTCTGAGCCTCTCGATAAATGTTAATGCAACTGGCAACTGAATTGGTTACCCACAATACCTTTTGGTTCTCTTGAACTGCCTTAGTAACTTCTGACCAAATGGATTCGGAATTGATGGGATCCTCCTTTGGTTGAATTTCTCGTATTTGATAGCGCTTCAGCTCTTCTAGCTCTTGAGGCCCTTCAATGGGATCCCCAATAGGTTCACCCAACTCACTCATCACCCGTTTAATCGCCTCAAGTCGCCCTGGGGTGAAGCTGGCGCTCATCAGTAGGATAGGTGCGCCTCGAAAAGCCTGTAAAAATCTCAGCAAAGAGCCAAACAACTGATTGTCATAGGCATGTACCTCGTCAAAAATGAAGGCAGATTGAACTAGAGCTGGCCAAGAAAATAGTGGTCTTCTATTGTTCTGGATTAACCCTAAAATAGAGTCTACAGTGCAGATAACCAGTTTCTTTCTCCATACTTGCAACGCTGCCAAACGAAACGAAGCACCCTCATCCTCTTCGCCTTCGCCGGTCAATAAAAGTTCTCGATCCAAATCTGCTCGTGAGTGCATCAGTGCCTTTTCTATTGGGGATCCCTCGGCATAGTCCAGGTAACCCTGAGTAGCTGTCCCGGTGGTCGGATAGCCAAAAAACAGTCGCCTTCCCGATGCCCACTTTTTCGCCCAAGCGTAGGCTCCCAAGGTCTTGCCTGTACCACAGCCTGCCTTGACCAGTGTTACTCGATGAGTGGCAGCAGCCATTTGCTCTTGGAAAGGACGTAGGGAGCTTTCTCCTAGTTTTTGGGCAATGAGTTGCTCTAGGTCTTCCTCTCGAAGAACCAAGCTTAGTGCACCAGAAATCCAATCTTGCAGATCTTCTCCCTCTGTCGGTAAGATTGACCCTGCTAGATCTGCAGCAATTACTGTTGCTTTGGCAGCAGCCACCAGCACCTTCTGCTCAGGGCTTAAACTTTTGGCAAAGTCTCGAAATTGACTTTCTAGAGCCTTTAGGCAATCTTCTAGACATTCTTTTTCCCAGTTTTTTGAAGCTACCCTTGGAATCTCTGCCGGTAGCCCAAGTCTCTGTGATCCCAGTCTCAGTACAGATTCAAAGTCTGTATGTTCAGTGTAAATGTAGATCCCTAGTCCTGCGCCATCAGGCAACTCTGTAATTCTATGCGATTCCCTACCTTGGGAATCTACTCCTGCTTTGAAGTGATGTCCAATTGCTGCCCAAGTAGCTAAGATCAGCTCCTCTTCAGAAAATGCCTTCCCTAGCCACTCGCGGAATTCTTTGACTTGTAGGGCAAGTATGCCACTTAAAAACTCATGACGAATGAGTTGTTGCCCATTGTGAGCTTTCCAAGCTTTGTCAAGTTTTGCTTTTGACTCAGTGTCTAAGATTGATGACTTGAGATAAACCATCTCCTGGAAATGTTGATTGGCTTTACCCCAGTCGTGCAGATAAGCTCCTAATTTGACAACAGCTCCCAAACGATTTGAGTCACTTAACCCTAACTGCTTGCAAATAGTCTGTCCTAGGCGATCTGAGAAGACTTCAGCCGCTGACAAGACAGCCGCAACATGGCCTGCAAGTTTAGCAGCGCCCCTTGCCTGAGCATACTCTTCTTTAGATTGGTAGCTGGGATCCCATTTTCCCAGCGATTTTGCTAGCAAAAACTTAAACATTGTAGAGTCATCCTCACCTGCACGGCAAAAAGAATCCACAACCCATGCGCCGCCGGCCACCTAGCCCTACCTGCTGGAGGCGAATTGAGTCTTCTTCCTGTAGGTTCTCTACTAAGGTTGAGAAACCTACAATCGTATGCCCTTTAATTCTCAAGGTCTTGCGCAAGGGTTTCCCAGTTTTATCTTGCAGTACTGATACCCGGCCTGAGATCTTAAGCTTCTCTAACTGGTCTTGGGCAGCTTGCACAAATGGATCTGGCTCGGTGTAGCCCTTGATTGTAACAATTCGGGCTTTTAGGGAAGTGCTTGGTTTGAGAGTAAAAATCCTGGGGATCCCTAGCTGTACTTCGTGAGATCCAATCTTCAATTGCTTGCCGGCTAGCTTGTACACCTCCGGCACTGCTTCCATGGGCAGCCGAATTCTAATGTGGGAGTGCGGAGTCAGTAAGATTTTGCCTCGTCTGTCTCCAATTCCCGCTGTTGTCAAAATCCCGATGTGAGGGTTTCGGTGCAGTGTTGGTACTTGGTGGCATAGCGCCGCGAGTAGAGCGTACCCGTGATCTGCTGGGAGGGTAGTTCCTCGCACGGGCAGGCATAGGTCCACTACGGGAGCTTCGTAAGGGACATGTGTTGGGTTTGCCATTGAAGCTTCAGCAGTCATTGAGTGGCTCATCACACAACTGCCACGTGAAACATATGTAAGAAATGCTAGTGAACACAGCTCGCTTCTGTCAAGCAGCGCGCGGCGCCCCAGGGCGATCAGTGGAAAGGGCAGTCAGGTGTGCTAAGGCCTGCTGCCAGCAGCAAGGCACTTTCGACCACAGCAGCCACGTGAAAGTGCTCAACGCCCAGGGGCTTACCTCTGACAATACCATTGGTCTTAGCCCTCTTCAGCCAGGAGGTGATTTTCGGAAGAGTTCCCAGAAGAGGGCTGGATCCCCTACCCCCGCATAGGCAACCTCGAAGGGTAGAGCTTAGGATGGCTTGACCCATCTCCTCTTTATCAGCTCTCTTGCTGCCTATGAACCTGTCATCCATTGCCAAGCCACAGCAGCTTTCTCTTTTGCTGATTGCACTTCAGCTAACTCTGGGAGCGCCGGCGACAGCTCATCCGGTCACCAGTTCTGCAACGGACTCGACGGCGGCGGCCATTCAGCGAGTAACGGAAATTCATGGCGGAGCTGGGCCTTGGGCCGTGGTCGGCTATCGCATGGGGATGCGCGCTCTGCAGGAGCTGGGCTTGATGAGTCCAACTCCCCACACTTCTAGGAACCGTTTTCTGGTGGAGGTCATTCACGAGTCGCCGGCAGAGATCCCGTTTGTGTGCATTGTGGATGGCTTGCATGCTGCAACAGGGGCCAGTTTGGGCAAGTTGAACTTGAAGCTGGTGGAGGTCGAATCTCTTGAAAAAATGCGCAGTGTGGTCATCCACCGAGAGACCGGCAAGCGGGTGGAGTTTCAAGTTTTGCCCGAGTTTATCGCCAAATACCGGAACTTGCCCCCGGAACAACTGGCGGCTGCAGGGCAGGAAGTTCTTCAACTGGCCGATGAGAAGCTTTTCCGTCTCGCCATTAGCCCATAGCAGGGAATATCGCTTCGGGATCCCTTCGGCATTCCTGAGCCAATCAGCTCCAGACCCGAGCGGGTGGCCACCTCTGCCGGATGCTCTCTTTCTGGAACTAACTCTGATTATCGTGGGCTCGCTAGGTACTCCCTAAGGGATCCGGGCTTGAGCGAATACATCTTGAGGGATCACCTTTAGACCCGGCAGGAAATCATCTTGAATGGCTTGAGATCCCGTAAAGGTGCGCGGCGGGGCATCGGGATAGAAGACCGTGATGCTCTTGGCTTGGGGATCCACAACCCAAACGCGGGGGATCCCAGCTTCTAGATAATCGGTTGCCTTCTGAGCTATGGCTCCAAAACTCTGGCCAGGAGAAAGGATCTCGATCACCAACTCGGGAATGGCAAAACAAGGTTCATCGGTCATGGCCTCAACCGGCAACCGCTCGTTAGAGATGTAAGTAACATCAGGAACTGGGATCCAGGGCTCTGCCTTTCGTGTTAAAACAACTGCCCACTCAGTATGTGCTGACCCAGGCTTAGGACACTCAGGGCTAGAGCACCAGTCCTCCAAAATTTGCCACAACACCGGTTGGAGACGAGCATGGAAGCGTTTTGGCGACATGGGTTCGTTTTTGGAGACGGCCCGCCCATCGACTAGCTCATAGACAATATCCCCCTCCGGCAAGGCCAGAAACTGTTCGGGAGTTAGCTTTTGACCTGAAATGGACAACTCTGGAGTCGATAGCATCACAGGATCCCCGTTGTTTAGGATGGCCGAATCTCTGTCTAGGCTAGCTCTGACATCCCCCACCTTCACCGTTTTGAAACAGTTGTCGAGCAGGGATCCAAATCCAGCGGCAAGATGGCTCCACTCAATTTTGGGGGTAGAGATCCCCATCTTTCTGGCACCGGCTGAGCAGAGGATGCCACTTTTCGGGAGAGGATAGGGCAACATTCAACCCAGAACCCTCTCCAGACAACTTGAGAAGGGGGGGCTTCCAAGCTGCAGTAGCTTGAAGATGCCCGTGCTTCAATGCTTGAAAGCCGTCATCGAGAGGATCCCTATGGCTAATACCCTTTTGACCACTCTAGGCACCAGCCCCTACAGCGAGACGGTGTATGTTTTTGGGGAGCGGAAAGCCGATAGAACCCGTTATGTTGCCAAAGCCCTCTGTCAGCTCTTTGACATCGAGAGGGTGATTGTGCTGCTAACCCAAGAAGCACATGACACCCATTGGAAGCATCTACAGGACTGCCTACCCCCCCACGTGGAGAAAATTGCCAAGGCCATTCCTGAAGGGAAAACCGAGGCAGAGACCTGGGAGATCTTCGATGTGCTGGTCGATAGCATCGAGCCCCATACGCGGCTGGTTTTCGATATCACCCACGCCTTTCGCTCCATCCCCGTACTGGTGCTCTTGGGAGCCGCCCTTTTGCGCAAGGCCAAGAATGTAAATATTCAGGGGCTGTACTACGGTCTCTATCTCAAAGACCAGCAGGAAACACCCATCATCGATCTCACCCCCGCCCTTCGTCTTTTGGACTGGCTGACGGCTACCGACAAATTCATTAGCACCGGCTCGGCCTTGGAGTTGGGCCAACTTTTGGATACAGTTCAACGGGACTTTTACCGCCAACCAAAGCTCGGCAAAAGGGATCCCAAGCCCATCCGGCTGCAGAACTTTGGCCAAGCCATCCGCAATATCTCTCGTTCCCTGGAGCTGGTAAGACCGGTCAGCCTTTTGGAGGATGACTTGCTTAGGTTGCAAAGGCACTCCACCCAGGAGTTGGCAGAAGAGGTGGGCCAATTTGCCAAGCCCTTTGGCTTGCTGTTGCAAAGCATTCAAGACAGCTACAGCCAACTGGCTTTGCCAGCAGACAGAGCTACGGATGCCAAGGCTCAAGTTCAAAAGCAATTTCAACTGCTGCGCTGGTATGTGGAGAAACGCTTCACCACGCAGGCAATTCTCTTAGCTCGGGAGTGGGTGATCTCGGCCCTCTGCTTGTGTGAGGGGCTGCCCAACTACCGCCAGCGGGAAGCGCGGCAGGAGATCGAACACCAACTGGGATCCCTCATTCCACGGGAAGACCAGCCCCAGGCGCCTCCTGACATTGCTGCCCATGTTCCCGATGTGCAGAAACTTGCCAACCTCTGGTCTCGCCTCAGCCAGTACCGCAACGATGTTGCCCATGTGCAGATGAATCCAAACCCTTTGAACAGCGAAGCTCTAGAAAGCTTTGTTTTGCAAGACCTGCTGCCTGGCCTGGAAGAGCTGTTTCCCAAATTGACCTGGGCAGAAGGGAAGTTGGAAGGGGATCTTTCCACTTCTCCGTAGGCTAAAGACATCGGTTCGCCCTCAGGTTCTGGGTTTTTGGTCAAACAACGGCTATTGAGAAATACTGAAGAAAACTGAGGGCTGGCCGGGATCAGATCGATTTTGTTTTGTAGCTTCTGTAGCCACGACATCGGGTGGCTAGCGGGGTTTTGTTCCTTGTTCGAGGAGTTCCTAACTGTTCTGTTTCTCCAGCGAAAACACCATGTCTTACTACTGGCAAGCTAAGCTCTGGGGTCTGTTACATGATCCCGCCCTCAAAGCCCTACACGACAGGACTGGCCGCTCCAAGGAAGGGCTGTGGACCAGACTGGCGGCGATGCAGGGATGGTCTTCTCCCAAAGCCGAGGGATCCTCTCCCATAGGCGATGCCGATCTCATCGCCTCGGCCAGCGACCGGGCTGCCATTGGCCATTTGCCTGTAGCCATCGACTACCAGGTTGAGGATCGCGGCCAGGGGTTAGGCTCTGGACTGGAGATGAGCCATCTGCTCTCGGGGCGCAAGCACTTTTGGCAATTGGCCAATGAGCAACACCAAGCCCTCAAGAATGCCCGCTCCCGTGCAGACTACCTGATGGAACGGGAGGAGAACGCCATCCCTGATTGGGTTCGGCAGGAGACGGATCCCCAAAAAGTGTTTTGGTGGTTTTGGCGGTGCTTTCCCCAAGCTATTTGTCAGGAGTTTGGGGATGAAAGCTTGCTGTTATTGCCAGCAGAAACCCGGCTGCCAGACGGATCCCTGTGGAGCCACGCCAGCGTCACCGCAGCCCTAGCGGGATGTTTGGCCGGCTACGACGAGCCCAAGTTCGCGCGTCCCTTCTTGGTGAGCTTTACCTTCAACCCCATCCAGGAGCTGATCAAAGCCAGCCGCAAAATGCGGGACTTCTGGGCTGGCTCCTGGCTGCTGCACTACCTTTCTGCTCGCATAAGTTGGCGACTAGCTGAAAAATACGGTCCCGACTGCCTACTCTACCCCAGCCTCTATGGCCAGCCATTAATCGACTACTGGCTGCGGGAGAAGTACCCCGAATTTGAAGAATGGATCCCTCAGCCTTCGCCTAACGCCCTGCTCACCGCCGGCTTTCCCAATGTGCTCCTGCTGCTGCTGCCAGAAGAGCGGGTGGAGGCGGCCATGCAGTTTGCCCAGCAGACCCTCAAGGAAGAATGGAAGCAGTTGGCCCAGAGGGTGCTGGATCACCTGCAGGCGGATCGCCACTGGATGGTGCAGTTGCACCCAGAGGATCCCTCCTGGGGAGGGTGGCTAGAGCACCAGTGGCAGCACTACTGGGCAGCCGTGCCCTTGGGATCCCCGGCTCACTCTCTCAAGGATACCGGCATCCTCAAGCCCCCTCATGTTTCCATTGATGCGGATCCCTGGGTCAGTGCCCAAAACCGCACCTATCACCTGGGGGCTAAGCAAAAGCTCTTTGCTGATGAGGAGCTGGAGTTTCTGCGGGCTAGCTTTTGGGATCCCCAAAGACAACAGCGCCGCCAATACAAAGCCGGACTCAACGTCGGATCCTGGTGGGCAGCTGCAGTGGAGCAAACTCGGCGCCTACAGGCAGCTTGTAAGCAGGCCCGCGATTGGCAGCTCCCCGTTGCCTTTGGGCCGCGCAGCACCGTTTCGGGCTTGGGGCCGGTGGTGCATCCCTCGCCGCGGCAGGGGTGGATAACAGAAGGGGAGAGTCGGCGGCTTTGGCAACGGCAGGCCGGGCTCTTCGATGGCCGGGAACAGCTCAATGCCACCGAAACCCTCAAGCGGGGCTTGTACAAAGTGCTGCCGGAGCTCTTCCGCGAGCTGGATGAAGACCAGATTGCCGCTTCCTACCCGGATCTCACCGCTGGCGTAGCCGGCTACCTCAAAACCCAAGGGCAACGGGAACGAGAGCACTTCGAGCAGGCCTGTCAGGCAGTGGAGGCCCGCTACCCGGAGGTCAGAGGGGTGCTGCGGGAAATGCGGGGCAAATGGGGGATCCCGTGGGCCGACCGGCAGAACCTGCGCTACCATCCCCGTCTGCTCAATGCTGGTTGGCTGGTGGAAGACCTGGAGCTGGACGAGGAAACGCAAAGAAGCTACCGGCAGGACATCGAGACGCTTCTAGGCCGCTACTACCCCAGCGTTAACCCCGCCAGTTGGTACGTGCTGGCTGCCGGGGATGGGGACGACATGGGCAAATGGCTCAGGGGCGAGAAGATGAAATCCTACTACGACTATCTGCCTCAACCCCTACAGCGGCTGGCCAACGGGCAAACGGAAGCCATTGGCGAGGTCTTTGGCAAGGACAAGGAGGAGCTGGAGCAAGTCAAAGACGCTTTTCAGAAGTTTGTCAAAAACAGCCGCAAGCGCATGGGGCCTGCCACCCACAGCGCCCTAAGCCGCGCCCTGCTGGATTTTTCCGGCCAGTTGGTGCCCTACCTAACAGAGCAACGCTATGCAGGCAAGCTCATCTACGCCGGTGGGGACGACGTTTTGGCCTACACCAACCTCTGGGAGTGGGATGGCTGGCTGTGGGATATTCGCCAGTGTTTCCGGGGGGGAGAGGATGACTGGCGGGAGTTTGAGAACCTGGGGGACTACTGGCAGTGGAAAAAAGGGCGGCCTCCCGAAGGTTTGAGCCGGCGCCCCCTCTTTACCCTGGGATCCGCAGCCACCATCAGCTTCGGCGTGGTGATTGCCCATCACTCGGTGCCTCTGGCCATTGCCCTGGAAAACCTTTGGCAGGCGGAAGAAGAAGCCAAGGGCCACCTCTATGCCCATGGCTGCCCCAAAGACAGCGTGCAGGTGCGGGTGCTGTTTGCCAATGGCAACCAACTGGTGAGCACCTGCAAATTCGACACTTTCGACAAGTGGAAAGACCTCCTTGATTTTGACTGGAAGCTCATGGGCCAGCAGCAGGATCAAAGCTCTTTGTTTGAACAAGCGGCCCAGCTTTGGGAGCAACACCCAGCTCCGAGCCTAGAGGCAGTGCGCGAGTGGGCCCGGTTGTTCTGCAGCCGCCGGGATCTCTTCAAACAGGAATCGGAGCAGAAAGAGCACTTCCAGAACAAGCTTGTGGAGTTTATCCAGCATTTTTGGCAGCACAGCCTACCCGCCCAGCCGCAGGCGTGGGATCTGGAGATCAAAAACTGGTTCAAGTTGGCGGCTTTTGTGCTGCGCAACCGCACCGTGAAATTGGGGAGGAACGGCCGATGAGTTGGTTTACCCTATCACCCTTGAATGTGTGGATGTTTCGAGATGCTAAGCCCTTTGCCCCGGGAGAGCGGGCCTGGGCCAATAGCAGCTTTCCCCCCAGTGGCCACACCTTGGCCGGGGCTGTTCAAGCCTACCTGGGCCAGCCGATGACGCTGCGGCTGCGGGGCCCCTTTCTCTGCCACGACGAAAGGCTCTATTTCCCCGCCCCTCTGCATCTGGAAGACGGATCCCCCCTTGTCCCTGTGCCTTGGTTGGACGAGAGGGATCCCTACTTCCATTGCCACTGGGATCCCACCCGGCCAGCCCCCTTGGTTTCCTTGAGGCCGGTAGAGGAGGAACCCGAAGGCAGCCAGAGCAGCAAGAAGAAAAAAACGGGAGGCTATCTGCCCTTCGAGGCGGTGCAAAAGGCGCTGGAAGGCAAAGGCTGGGATCTCAGCCAGGCCGTTAAGCCACCGCTGAAGTATGAAGTGCGGCCCCACAACACCCTGCAGGTGAGCAAGCGGCAAGTGCGAGAAGCCGATGGCTACTTTGTGGAGACCTGCATCCGCCTTCAGCCGGGCTGGAGTTTGGCCCTTTCCATCGAGGGCTGGGATCCCGATCGCGAAGCCTGGGATCCCTTGCCCCTGCAGCAAGAAGTGGTTGTGCGGCTGGGGGGAGAAGGCCACTGCGCTTTGCTGGCCCCCTGTCCGAAGCTGCAGGAGCAGTGGCAGCAGTTGCAGACCCTTTCTCAGGCTACCTTTCGCCAAGCCCGACGCGCTTTGGCCTACTTGGTGACCCCAGGCGTGTTCATCAAGAAGGTGGATGGACGTTCCCTATGCCGTGCCTGGCCCTGGGAATGGAGATTGGCCACCCCCCACCCCGCCCATCCCCTCACCGGCCCCTTAGTGAGTGTAGCTACCGGCAAGCCCGTTCCCATCAGTGGACGCCTGCGGGTGGATCGCCCCCAAGAGCAGCGGCAGATGAGCCTGCCTGCCCCCCAAGTTTTTGCCGCGCCCCCTGGTAGCGTCTACTACCTAGAGCAACCGGCCCCCCTCAACCAAGAAGAGCCCGAGCTGGAAGATGGCCGGCTCAACGTGTTCCACCGCTGGCGGCTGTTGGGCTATAGCGAGCTCTTATGGCTGCCCTGGGCGAACTGAGTTTTGCTTTCAACCCTCCAATGCTTACTCAAAAAAGGAGAGATTTGTATGCCTTTTCAGATCGTTTACCTCCATCTGTTGACTCCCCTGCACACTGGCGGCACCACCCAAGAAGGCAACCTCTTGGGCATTGCCCGCGAATCCCACACCCATTTGCCCTACATCCCTTCCAGCACCATCCGGGGCAGGTTGCGGGCCAGTGTGACTGATAAGCACAAAAAATTTGAGCTCTTTGGCAACGAAATTGGGGAAGGGGATCAGCTGACCCAGGGATCCATTTGGATTGGAGATGGCTCCTTGCTTTGGATCCCGGTGCCCTCCCTCAGCCACGGGGTGGTGTGGATAAGCTGCCCGCTTCTGCTCAAGCGCTGGCTGCGGCTAACAGGCCAGAATCTGTCAGTGCCGGATCCCTATAGTACGAGCTTGAAGGCCGACCGACCCATTTACCTCAAAGATGCCATTCTCAAAGAGGGTCTTCGACAATGGTCGGAATGGAAGAGCTACACCAAAGATCCTAATATCAGTCGCATGATTGTTTTACCAGATCAGCACTGTGCCACCCTCATTCAAATGAGCCTGTGGCGGCAGGTGAAAGTCAAGCTTAGCGAGCACAAGGTTGTGGAAGGAGGCTTCCGCTATGAAGAGGCCATTCCTCCTGACAGCTTGATGTACTTTACCTGGGGGGTTACCGCCCAAGCAAATGGCAGTTCTGAGGAGGCAATGAAAGAGTTTCGAGATCTGCTGCAATCCAACCAGATTATGCAGATTGGCGGCCAGGAAAGCTTGGGCCGAGGCTTTGTGGAGCTGTCTTTGAACTAGATCTCAACCTAGGAGGGAGGTTTTATGAATAGCTTTGACCCGCGTACATTGGCCAAGCCCGTTTACGAATCCCTGTGCCAGCTCAGAGCACAAACCAAGGATACAGAAAGGCTAAAAGAGCAGAAGAACCAGGCTGTGGAGCTGTACACCTATCTTTCCACCTGGGGTTTGCTGCGCCTCAAGGCCGAAGAAGATGCCCTTAGCCAAGAGGGCAAAAAAGAGGTGGTCAAGGAGTTTTTCGATTGCCTAGAAAAGATCTCCGGTCAGAATGGAATCTCCAAATCCGACGGCCTAGATCGCCTCATGAGATTAGAAGTTGAAGAGTACCTGGGTTTAACAGGGCTGGGACTTGCTTTGGCGCAAGAATTCAGCTTCTGGGCTACAGCCATTTACCATGACGTTAGCGGGGGGGACTAATGAGTGTAGCTGTTCCAATCCAGTCTATTTCCCTGTATGAAGGAAGCCAAGTGGTTATCCATTCGCTGACTTGGCAAGACTTTGAGAGCATTCTGGAAGAGCTGGGCGAAGATCGCCACACTCGCATTGCCTATTACAACGGCACCTTAGAGATTATGTCTCCCTTATCCAAACACGAGCGCCCTCACCGCATTGCCGGCTACATTGTCTCAGCTATTCTGGATGCTCAGGGGAGAGACTGGGAAGATTTTGGCTCAACAACCCTTAAAAAGTCTGGCAGCGTTGGAGTAGAGCCTGACACCTGCTTCTATGTCAATAACCTGGAGCAGATGCGAGGGTGTGAGGGAAGAATTGATGTTGATCTATTGCCCCCGCCTGATCTGGCCATTGAGTCCGACGTTACTTCCCGGACCTTTATCGATGCCTATAAAGCTATTGGCGTGCCGGAAGTTTGGCTCTTGGGTGAGCGAAGTTTACGGATGTTTATTCTGCAGGGAGAAGACTACGTAGAATCGAGCTGCAGCCGACTTTTCCCAGACTTCGACATCTCCAGTCTTGTACCTCAACTTATTCGACGCGCCTTAGAAATTGGCACCAGCGCTATGTTGCGCGAATTTCGGGAAACGCTTCGCAATTCCTAATACTGCTTTCCAGCTTTAGGAGAAGATCAAATGCCTAGCAATCGTCCTGCTCCCTGGTTAGGACATCCCTTGGATCCCAACCCCAGCCCAGATCCCACAGCGAGCTTTATTGAATATCTGCGTTGGATGAGGGCTCCAGCAACTCCTTTCAAAGACGGAGCCAAAGTCGATCTGGTGCACCAGGCAGAAGCAAAGGCAAACTACGGAGCGCGTCTTCAAGTTCTGAATGCTCGCATCAAACGCATTGCCGGAGAAAAAAACACTTTTCAGGTCACCTGTCCCTGGCGAATTCGGGTAGGCGGAGCCAAAGGCCCGGAGAGCATGCTGCTGCCCGCTTTTGATCACTTAGGGATCCCTTACCTTCCCAGCTCCACCTTGCGGGGGGTAGCCCGCGCCCAGGCTATTCGAGAGTTGATGCAGAAGCACAATCTGTCTTGGGAGGAGGCAGATAAAGCAGTGGCACCCTGGCTTGGGCATCTAGAAGCTGAGGATAAAGATAGTGCTGGCAAGGTGATCTTTTTGGATGCCTACCCTGTGCCGACCAGGACTCAAAAACAAGGGGATCCCGATAACTCCAGGTCGGGAGGCTTGGCTGTTGATATTGCCAATAACGTTTGGAGATGGAATGGCAACAGCTTGGAATATAAAGCAAATCCCAATGTCTTTTTCTCTCTCAAACAGGCCACGTTTTTAATCGGGATCCGCAAAGGCCCAGGCTGCACCGACGAGATGTTAGCCCAAGTGAAAGAATGGCTTATCCGCGGGCTGGAGCAAGGAGTGGGATCCCAAGTCAATACCGGCTACGGTCGGCTGATTCAAACTGGCAAAACTCTATCTCAATACAAGGGAGAATTCTTGCGGCTGCCTTTTGAGCTGGAGGGTCAGTTGATCCACGGGCGGCAAGTGGTCAACTGGAGACCTGATAAGAACCGGTATGACAACAAATCAATTGCCGAAGTGCGACCGGTAGCCTTTAAGAACATGCTGCGCTACTGGTTTCGAACCTTTGCCCTGGGTGTTTTGCCCGTGAAGCAGGTGCAGGAATGGGAGGGGCAACTTTTTGGGGCCATCACTCCCCAGCAAAAACACGGCTGGATCCACGTGGATCTTTTGAAGGGGCGAGTAACTCAACCGGAGCCGGAACCCAATCAAGCAGGAAGGGGGGAGCCTGCCGGACAGCAAGAAGGGATCCTCATCCTCAGCCTTTCTGAGGAGTGCCACAACCATGCTTCAAAGGAGAACCAGAAAGCGGTGCAAAAGCTCTTTCGGAATCTGACCTGGATGCTGTTTCACCTGGGAGGTATTGGCCAGGGGGCAAGAAGGCCCTGCTACTCTCGCCAAAATCGCGACAGAGCTCCTTGGTGGCGGGGATCCACCCTCATTCCTAACTCCGAAGATTCATTTTGGAATCTGCCAGAGTCGGTAGAGGAATTCCAGAAACTCTTTCAGAAGCGGCTGCAGGGCTTTTTTGAGGCGCTCCAGGTCTTGACTGGGCAGGCCATTGATCCCAGCAATCCCAGGAGCTTTGGTCAGGTCAGCAGAGAAAAGTGGCCTGAAGCTGTGGATGCCCATTGCAGGATTGTAGTCTGCAGCGGCCCAGAAGAGTTTAATAAGCCCTATGCTTTGGCTGTTTTGCACAAGGTAGGCAAGATAGCGCCAGGAAAATACGACAAGTTTCTCTGCGGCGACACAGGCATGCCGTCCCCTGTTTGGATTGCAGATTTGGATGACTATCAGGTGGTTACCGTTTTTGGGGCAACTGCGAATCCTAGGAAAAGTTATCTTGAACAGCTCAGGAAAAATGCTGATGATTTTGGAATAATCTGGCCCTTGAAGTAGAGATCTTGGAGAATCTCTAGAGGAATAAAATGTCCAAAAAGAGGATCAATGCCAAAGTTCTTAGAAACCTTGTTACAGCTGTGGTCAACGGCTCGATCACGCTGGCCATCCTGCTAATTGCCCCTTTGGGATTGGCAGCCGTGATTACCAATACCATTCTTGTCGCGATTGCCAGCTTCTTTTCGGGCATTCTGGCCGAGATCGTGATGGATTTCTTGTCAAGTCCCGAAATTGATGTTGAGATTTTACCGGAGCGTGGCCGCTCTAAACCCGGCAACGCCATAGATCAGAGGCGAGGCGCTGAAGATCTGCGTCGTCATGACGAATAATGCGAACTTTATATGTCTCTCAGCAGGGGTGTAGGCTAAGCCTTAAGCAAGAGTTCGTAATGGTCTATTTGGGCGAGTCGCTCTTGCAGGAGGTGCCTCTACCCTTGCTGGAGCAAATTTTAATCTTTGGCCGATCCCAGGTAACCACCGATGTGGTGAGAGAGTGCTTGAAGCGTAATATCCCCATCGCCTATCTCTCGCGGCTGGGCTACTGCTACGGCCGCCTTATTCCCATTGCAAGGGGCTACCGCCGCTTGGCCCACTTGCAGCAAGCACTACCGGAGACATGGCGATTGCAAACAGCAGCCCAGATGGTGCGAGCCAAGCTGCTCAATAGCCGAGTGCTGCTGATGAGGCAGCTCAGGCAGCGCCCCACTGAGACAGGGGATCTGACCCTGCGCAGTCTGGAACATTTGGCTGCTCAAGCTCTTGAGGCCAAGTCTCTAGATCAATTGCGGGGCATTGAAGGAGCGGCTGCGGCTCTGTATTTCCCGGAATTGGGAAATTGCCTTCAGCAAAGGGGCTTTGTTTTGCTTAACCGCACTCGACAGCCGCCCACTAACCCGGTTAATGCCATGCTCAGCTTTGGCTACATGGTGCTCTGGAACCATCTATTAACCCTGATTGAGCTGCAAGATTTGGATCCCTATCAGGGTTGCTTGCACGCTAGCAGTGAACGCCATGCTGCTCTGGTTTCGGACTTACTGGAAGAATTTCGGGCGCCTATTGTAGATTCAATAGTCCTCTGGCTGATCAACAAGGGCATTATGAACATCGAAGAAGACTTTGAGTATCGCGATGGTGGCTGTTTTCTAAGTGATAGTGGCAGGAAAAAGTACCTTACAGCTTTCATCCAAAGAATGGAGGGATCCATCCAGACCCCTGACGGAGATCAACCCCGCTGGGATCTGCTAACGCAGCAAGTTAAAAAGTTTAAGCAATCCGTCTATAATCCTCAAGATTTGTACCAGCCCTACCGGATTCGCTGATGTTTCTTTATGTTGTTACCTACGATACTCCCTGCGACAAGCGACGCAAGAAAATTGCCGACCTGCTAGAAGGCTACGGCAAGCGCGTGCAATACAGCGTGTTTGAGTGCGTCCTCGACAAAGACAAGTTCGAGGAGCTCAAACTGCGGCTCCGCAAGAAGATCAAGCCCGAGGAAGACAGCGTCCGCTTCTATCCGCTCACTAGCTATGTCCTCGCCCAGGTGGAAATCTGGGGTGGGCCTGCCCTGACTGCACCCCCCAGCTCGGTCATTGTGTAGCTCAGGCAAGTCTCTTCCTACTTAAGCACTCGGTGTTTCCAAAAGCACACTCAAACGGTATCAACGCCTGCGCGAGCGATCCGCCAAAAGCCGCAAAGGCCGATTCTTTCGTCCGATCCCTCGACGCCTTGCGCCACAAGGCTTTCCGGCCCCAAAGCCCCCTCGCCAGCACCCTTTTTGCCGACTTTTTTCCGGATCCCTCGCAAATGGGTCTTGCATTCCTTGCCCTGCTTGGGTTTAATAGGGGTGGGGTTCCCCCTTCGGGGGGATCCTTAGAAATTGGAAACGGTTTCCAATATAAGTTTGGCCTTTGTATAAAACCTCGACTTTGTTCCCCCTTCGGGGGGATCCTTAGAAATTGGAAACTTAAACTGGTCAAGAGAGCACCTTGTGACCCTTAGAGTGTTCCCCCTTCGGGGGGATCCTTAGAAATTGGAAACTAGGGCAATACCCGGGTTTAGTTATGAACCAGGAGAGTTCCCCCTTCGGGGGGATCCTTAGAAATTGGAAACAACTTGTTCTGGTACGGGGTCTCGGATGACAATGGAAGTTCCCCCTTCGGGGGGATCCTTAGAAATTGGAAACGGTCGGACGTCTACCGCCAGAACCTGAAGCTAGGGAGGTTCCCCCTTCGGGGGGATCCTTAGAAATTGGAAACTGGTTAAGCAGTGGCTTAGCAAAGATTGCGAACCATAGTTCCCCCTTCGGGGGGATCCTTAGAAATTGGAAACTTAAGACTGCGCTGGTAAATCGTCCAATCATTCTGGGTGCACCGTTCCCCCTTCGGGGGGATCCTTAGAAATTGGAAACAGGATTAACCAGTGACCGTATCTACGGTCAACGGTCATAAGTTCCCCCTTCGGGGGGATCCTTAGAAATTGGAAATCTTGAGAGCACAGTAATACTCGTACTCCCAGTAATCTGCGAAGATGAATTGGTAACCTTCTCGAGTCTCTGTTCCCCCTTCGGGGGGATCCTTAGAAATTGGAAATTCTAACAGTAACCTGCCTATCCTAAAAATAAAAAGGGTTCCCCCTTCGGGGGGATCCTTAGAAATTGGAAATCTCTCCGATGAACCCGTCTTGTAAGATCACCCAGTTTCCTGTTCCCCCTTCGGGGGGATCCTTAGAAATTGGAAATCTGGATCTTCGCCTGACCTGGGACGTACTGGTATTGAATGTTCCCCCTTCGGGGGGATCCTTAGAAATTGGAAATAGTACACCACACCCAACGTGTGTGCGTCTACATCCTGTGTTCCCCCTTCGGGGGGATCCTTAGAAATTGGAAATCGGAAGCGATCGGGATCCCATCATCCGACTTGGATCCCGTTCCCCCTTCGGGGGGATCCTTAGAAATTGGAAATTGTTAGTGTAAGCTTTTACACCGACGATGAAGAATAGTTCCCCCTTCGGGGGGATCCTTAGAAATTGGAAATTTTTAGAGGCAGGTTTGTCTTTCCCTGCCTTAGGAGTTCCCCCTTCGGGGGGATCCTTAGAAATTGGAAATATCTCCCGCTTTAGCACTTCGACTAGTGCGCTCTTGAGTTCCCCCTTCGGGGGGATCCTTAGAAATTGGAAATCAGCAATGCTTTGGACGTAAAGTCCAAGTCTAACCTGTTCCCCCTTCGGGGGGATCCTTAGAAATTGGAAATACTCTCCCAGAGCCTTACCAACCTGCAGCAGAAGCATGTTCCCCCTTCGGGGGGATCCTTAGAAATTGGAAATCTATCTAAAGTATATTGAACCGAGAGGTTTAACTAAGTTCCCCCTTCGGGGGGATCCTTAGAAATTGGAAATTGCTGCTACCAGGTAGCGGCCGTCCAGGTTGGCGAATTTGAAGTTCCCCCTTCGGGGGGATCCTTAGAAATTGGAAATCTCAGGTTTTGGAGCGAGTTTCCAACGGCTAATCAGGTTCCCCCTTCGGGGGGATCCTTAGAAATTGGAAATTTGGTTGTTCCTTCAAAACAACCCGGTCCTCTAGTTAAAGTTCCCCCTTCGGGGGGATCCTTAGAAATTGGAAATGAGTTGCTGATCAGATGAGACCGGACAAACCGTCCGGCGTTCCCCCTTCGGGGGGATCCTTAGAAATTGGAAATACGTAGCAACGTCCTTGGAAGACTTCATAAACTCCAGGTTCCCCCTTCGGGGGGATCCTTAGAAATTGGAAATTCGGGTGGATACTGATTCTCGCTAACTTTGACTCCGTTAGTTCCCCCTTCGGGGGGATCCTTAGAAATTGGAAATAACCAGGCTACACCGAGAATAGTGGAACTCTACAGCCGCTGTTCCCCCTTCGGGGGGATCCTTAGAAATTGGAAATAGCGCTTTTTCGTATTCCCCGCGCTCGATGCGCAACTTAACCGGTTCCCCCTTCGGGGGGATCCTTAGAAATTGGAAATAATAAACAACACCCAGGTGAAATACCTGGGTGCTTTGTTCCCCCTTCGGGGGGATCCTTAGAAATTGGAAATTGTAAGGTTACCAAACCCCAAGGGCAAGGGCGTAACGATTCAGTTCCCCCTTCGGGGGGATCCTTAGAAATTGGAAATTGAGCAGTCTTCCGGTTTTCCCGGACAATCAGAACCAGTTCCCCCTTCGGGGGGATCCTTAGAAATTGGAAATGTGGGCCATCGAGAGCTGCGTGGACGACTGGGAAGCTGTCGTTCCCCCTTCGGGGGGATCCTTAGAAATTGGAAATATCCACAGCGTTCAGCTGCTTCAGCGACCACCGAGCTTGGTTCCCCCTTCGGGGGGATCCTTAGAAATTGGAAATAAGGCTTGGGGAATGACCTCTTTCACCACATCCGGTTCCCCCTTCGGGGGGATCCTTAGAAATTGGAAATCCAACATCAACTTGCTCCACTCTTTGTAAAAGCTGTGGTTCCCCCTTCGGGGGGATCCTTAGAAATTGGAAATTGCATAGCCCCAGCACCACGGGCTATAATCAATTGGTGCACAGTTCCCCCTTCGGGGGGATCCTTAGAAATTGGAAATAAGTTAACATCAACTTGCTCCACTCACGGTAGAATGTTGGTTCCCCCTTCGGGGGGATCCTTAGAAATTGGAAATATGGCTACTCCGGCTGTGGCCGACAGCTTCTATTTCGTCTTGTTCCCCCTTCGGGGGGATCCTTAGAAATTGGAAATAGGGGTGAGGCTGATCAGTCAGGGTGCTGTGTTCAAGTTCCCCCTTCGGGGGGATCCTTAGAAATTGGAAATCGAATGCTGTGTAAGGGCAGCATGAGGCTGTGAAGGTGGTGCCTGTTCCCCCTTCGGGGGGATCCTTAGAAATTGGAAATTCGAGCTCTGGCAGCTCACACGCGGTAGCCCAATCAGTTCCCCCTTCGGGGGGATCCTTAGAAATTGGAAATGAGGGGGCGAGCACCCCGCGGGGAAGGATTACTCAAGTTCCCCCTTCGGGGGGATCCTTAGAAATTGGAAATTCCGAGTCAGCAGCCGTGGTCAGAAGCCAGACTTGGAACGACAGGTTCCCCCTTCGGGGGGATCCTTAGAAATTGGAAATTTTGCTCAGGGGGTCATAGTTGTTAGTCCCGGTTTTAATTTTGTTCCCCCTTCGGGGGGATCCTTAGAAATTGGAAATAAAAGGTGGATAGATGTCTATCCACCTTTTTGTCTGTAAGTTCCCCCTTCGGGGGGATCCTTAGAAATTGGAAATCATTCAGTGCTACAGTTGCCATGTTTAGCCATCCATCGTGTTCCCCCTTCGGGGGGATCCTTAGAAATTGGAAATAGCATTGATCTCAACCATGAACTAGTCATTGGTTCAGATAAGTTCCCCCTTCGGGGGGATCCTTAGAAATTGGAAAAATGGAACAGCTTCCTACCTGCTCCCCTTCTGAAGGACACTGTTCCCCCTTCGGGGGGATCCTTAGAAATTGGAAAAAAGGTGCGGAGTTGCTCCCAGGACAGTTTGAACTGATTTGGTTCCCCCTTCGGGGGGATCCTTAGAAATTGGAAAACCATGATCAAACCCCCATGTGGGTTGGGGTAGGTGAGTTCCCCCTTCGGGGGGATCCTTAGAAATTGGAAAACGGAGGGTTTGGGAAGTTTTGTCCTTTTGGACGTTTAGTTCCCCCTTCGGGGGGATCCTTAGAAATTGGAAACATAGCTGACGTTGTTGCATCAGAAGTAGACGGTAAGTGTTCCCCCTTCGGGGGGATCCTTAGAAATTGGAAACTATACGTAACCCACACCACCTGGTATGCTATACCAGTCGTTCCCCCTTCGGGGGGATCCCTAGAAATTGGAAACTAGGGGTGTTATATATTTATAGGGGCCTAACTAAGGTGGTTCCCCCTTCGGGGGGATCCCTAGAAATTGGAAACGATAAAGAACACCCAGGAGATAATCCTGGGTGTGTTTGGGGGTTCCCCCTTCGGGGGGATCCCTAGAAATTGGAAACCACCCAACTAAAGACCTCCCCCAACAAGACACCCAGGATTTTCCTGTTCCCCCTTCGGGGGGATCCCTAGAAATTGGAAACAAGTAATCCGAGAGCTTGCATAAGGGAGTACACCACACCCTGTTCCCCCTTCGGGGGGATCCCTAGAAATTGGAAACATGCTCGGTAGGTAACTCCTGGATGGTAGGTAGAAAACCAAGTTCCCCCTTCGGGGGGATCCCTAGAAATTGGAAACGTTTAGCTGTCTCACTTGGTCGAGAGACAGTTTAGTGCAAGTTCCCCCTTCGGGGGGATCCCTAGAAATTGGAAACGCGTTGTCCTCAATGTTTGCACATAGGTTGTAGGCTTCCCGTTCCCCCTTCGGGGGGATCCCTAGAAATTGGAAACTAGAGCAAGGTCCTCATATTCAATACCTAAATCATCTGTTCCCCCTTCGGGGGGATCCCTAGAAATTGGAAACATAGGCGCATACTCCCTTAGTCGAGGTATGAAAGCAGTTCCCCCTTCGGGGGGATCCCTAGAAATTGGAAACGTTCACAAAAGAGGAAATTCTCCGCAATAAAGCTATGTTCCCCCTTCGGGGGGATCCCTAGAAATTGGAAACCTTGGGGGATTTTGTTCAGGAAGTCCCCTTTTGCAAAGGGGTTGTTCCCCCTTCGGGGGGATCCCTAGAAACTGGAAACACCCTCCACGGGTAAGGTTGGGTCTGGGGAGTAGTAACCGGCAGTTCCCCCTTCGGGGGGGTTCCTAGAAATTGGAAACAACCTTGAGCGTTTCCGCTCTTGGCGTTGGGCTTTCCGTAGTTCCCCCTTCGGGGGGATCCCTAGAAATTGGAAACCCTATAGCCACAAAAAATCCCCCGCCAATAAGGCGGGGTTTTTCCTTCGGGGGGATCTATAGAATTGGAAACCTAGGGATCCCCAGTTGGAAAGAAATTGGAAACAGAGAAAAGATTAGAGTAAAGCCGGTGCTGCTCGGCAGAGGCCAGGCAGCGCTGTTGGTGCTCAGGCCACTCCTGGAGGGCTAGTTTTTGTTGTTCCTGGAGAAGGGTTTGTAGGTCTGAGTCTGCAGGCAGCTCGCCTTGCAAAACCTGCAAATCGTTAAAGCGGCCCAGTTGATCCTGCAAGCACTTCAGGGTTGCTATCCAATCTTGCATGGTTTCCCCGTAAAAGGGCGCAAAAAACTCCACCTGATAGCGCAGCCGTTTGGTGGCCTTGCGCAGCTCGTGCAGTTGCTCAGCCTGGGCTTCCGTTGCGGGGAAAGCAGGGATCCGCCAGCCTGGCTGCAGCAGCCACTGGGCCAGCAGGGGAGTCAGCAAGTGGGGCAAGCTTTCCGGCAAAGGCAGCTCCGCCTGGGGCTTATAGCGGGGGTGAGCCAGCCACTGCTCGCAGGCAGCTTGAAACGCCAGGAAGTCAGCATCTTCAAGAATGCGGCGGGAGCGTTTCTCGGCTTGGGTTCGACGTTGCTGCAGATCTTGTTTTAGCTTCTCCAGTTCTGCCTGCTGGGCTGCCGGGATCCCTTCCCAGCAAGGTTCCTGCAGGATTTCCAGCAGCACGTCCAGATCCCGCTGCTTGCCCAAAGCACTGGCCAGCTTTTGCAGGCGTTTGGGCTTGAGAGGCTTGGGCAGCCGGACGGATCCCTGAAATACCTGCACCCAGGTGCCAATACGGCGCAGGGTCACCCGGATTTGGTGCAGAGACTCTGCCGCTTCTGGATGCTGGGTCAGAACTCGCTTTACGTGTTTCTGCAGCCGCTGCCATTGCTGGCTCAACAGCTGGTGGGCCCAGGCGGCCACGGTTGGCAAGGGCGCAGATGAGGGCAAGGTCAAGTGCAAGGACTCCGTCCCGCTGACGCGATCGGTTTTCAGCTCAGCAGCAACAGCGTCCACAGCCAGTCTCCTCTACCCAAAACGAGAACCAAGAGGGCAGCAGGCTCTTTTCACATAGGTCATCCAGCCTAGCTTGAGGTTACCCCCGCCTCTTCCTTTTTAACCTAATCTTAACCTTGGTAAACCGAGCAGGCTGTGGCCAGGGAAACTGTCGCGAGCTTTGGCCTGTCGCGCCATTCCCGTCAGCGGAACAGAGTCTAGGGCTCCCGGCCTGCTGTCGCAAGTGGTAGGCGGGGTTCGACCACTGACCAGAGGCGGGCAGCCACCTCTGCCGGGGATCCCTGGGCTGAAATGCGGACAATCCGCTGTGGTTCTGCGGCAGCCAGAGCCTGGAACCCTTGGTAGACGCGGCGGTGGAACTCCAGGTGTTCTTGTTCGAGCTTGTCGCAAGACCCTGTTCGCGCCAGCCCCACCTCTGGGGGGAGATCCAGCCACAGGGTGAGGTGCGGCTGCAACCCGCCGGTGGCTAAGTGGTTGAGCTGGCGGATCTTCTCCAAGTCCAGCCCCCGACCGTAGCCCTGGTAGGCCAGGGTGGAATCGGTAAAGCGGTCGCAAACCACCACCTGCCCTGCCGCTAGAGCCGGCGCGATGACTTTGCTCACGTGTTCAGCCCGATCCGCCGCGTACAGGAGCAACTCCGCCAGAGGGCTAAAGGGATCCCCGTGCAGCAACAGCTCCCGCAGCGTTTTGCCCAGCGCCGTGCCCCCCGGCTCGCGGGTACACAGGCAAGCGTAGCCTTCTTGGCGCAGTCGCTCAGCCAAGAGGGCCTGTTGGGTGGTTTTGCCCACCCCTTCCCCGCCTTCTAGGGTGATGAACACACCGTCGTCCTCTGCAAGAGGGTTAGCGCAGGTTGAGTTGGGGCTGCAAATTAAAGGAGTGCCCCGGCACCATCACGTAGACGTCGGGGATGTTGGTGGGCTCCAGGCTTTGCAGGGCTAACCCTTCGATGTTGGAGCGCAGGGCGTTGTTGATGGTGGCTTCCAGTTGGGACAAAACCTGCGCCTCGTTGCCCTGAGTAGCCAAGCCAGGAAACTGGTTGTAGACGGCGCGCGCCAAGCTGCTGGCCAAGGGGAGCTGGATCAGGGTGAGGTTGGATCCCCCCAGCTGGGGGCCCAAGGTGTTGGCCCGGCCGCGGATGCCCAAAGCTTGGAGGGCATTGGCCGTTTGGCTGACGGGGATGGTGCAAGTATCCATCTTGTAAACGGGCACTGAGGCCATGGTCAGAGCAGAAACGCTGGTCAGTTGCACCACAGTAAAGGAGGCAGTGCCGTTATAGGCAAAGCAAAAATCGCGAAAGGCTGCGGGCACATTGGCAGCGCGGATGGGGCGCTCATCGTCAAAGCCGCCCGACTCGGCGAAGATGTTGCGGATAGCGAATCCCCCGAAGAAGGCCAGCAGGGCCACCACCAGCAGGATCATCAGATCGGAGGAGGAGACCCCCCCGCTGGAGCTGCCGCCTCGCCCACCACCGCCATATCCCCCACCGCCAACATAGCTGGAGGTGTAGCCGTAAGCCGCGGAACGGCTGTAGTCACTGCGGTAGCCGGATTCCCCAAGGACTCCGTCCCGCTTACGCGAGCGGCCAGCAAAGGACTCCGTCCCGCTACCGCGAAAGGCAGAGGAACGGGCGGATTCGTCGTAGCTGCGGTTGCTGGAGACAGAACGGCGGGAAACCAGGGCTTGCCCAGGACGCTCACCGGCTCCAGGGGATCCTGCAGCGGCTTTCTGCCCCCCCTTTTCGCTGTCAACACGAGACCCCTCGTCTCGGCCAGTCTGGGGGGAGCGGTTGGAAGGGCGAGAAGTGGCCCCTTGCGCGGACTCCCTGTAGCTATCCCGCCCATTCTCCAAGGACTCCGTCCCGCTACCGCGATCGTCCAGCCAATCCTCTGCGCCCACAAAGGTTGAGCCCTCTTCCGGCAAAGGGGGTGGGGAACGACGACTTTGCCGCTCCCTTCCTTCACCAGAGTTTGAAACCGAGGAGATCGCGGCTTCCTCACCGGCAGAATCCGGGGAATGGCGGCTGGGATCGGGGGCAGCAGTCCGTTCCGCTGCTGCAATGGGATCTTGATCCTCAAACTCAGAAAAACCCATAGTTCTTCGAGCGCTCCCCTCAGCTGCCAAGGCAAGACGGCTTTCAATTTCACTCCCCCGAAGGGAAGCAACTACTGTATCCTAGCAGCTCCCCAGCCAGGACATCGGGGGCTATTGCTGGGATCCAAGCCAGCCCATACGCTTCTCCAGGAGAGGCAACTGCGCTTTCAAGGCGCGCAAGGCTCGGCCTCGGTGGCCGATGGCCTCTTTTTGAGCTGGGCTCATCTCGGCAAAGGTTAGCCCCACTTCGGGCACCCAAAACAGGGGATCATAGCCAAACCCCCCCTCTCCCCGCGGCTGGGTCAAGATCTCTCCTGAGCATACCCCTTCCACCAGGGCATGCACTACACCTTGGGGATCCACCAGGGCGATGGCGCAGTGAAAGGTGGCCCGGCGATTTGGGATCCCTTCCATTTCCCTGAGCAACCGCTCGATGCGGGCAGCATCGTTGGGGGCATAGCGAGCCGAGCGGATCCCAGGGACGCCGCCAAGGGCTTCTACCGCTAGGCCGGAATCGTCGGCAATGGCCCACTCCCCCAGAGACTTGGCCACGGCTCTGGCTTTGAGAAGGGCATTTTCGGCAAAGGTGGTGCCGGTTTCTTCCACCTGGATTGCTGAAGGCATGCGGCGCAGCTCCCAAGTGGGGGCATGGGTCTGGAAGAAGGCGTTGAACTCGCGCCATTTGCCAGGGCTGCTGCTGGCCAAGATCAAAGGACGGGGCATGGAAGGGTTTCTACGAATCGTATGGATGTAGCGGAAAGCTGAGGAGGCGGAAGACGACTCAAGGGATCCCTACCTAATGGATCTCGAGAACCATGTTGTGCAGGGCTGTGTTAATCACCAGGGTGGATCCCCATCGCTCTACCTTGCCCCCATCCCAATGCATGTGTCCGCAGATGTAGTAGCGGGGCTGCAGCTGTTCCAAAAGGGGGCGCAAGGTGGGTGTGCGACGGTGATACCACTTCCCGCCTTCATCCAAAAAGCCTCGCGGCGGAGCGTGGGTCAGCAGCAGGTCAATGGGTCGGGGGGGCTGACTGTAGAGGGTGAGCAGCTCCTGCAAATGGGCAGAGGTCAGAGACCAGCTCCAACCACAGGGGGGAGTCCAGGGCACAGCCAAAACCTGTAACCCCAGCCACTCAAAGCAGCAGGACTGGGTGATGGCCCGTCCCCAACGGCCAACCAGCGAATTCAAAACCGAAGCTGCTGGATCGTGGTTGCCAGGTAAAAAGAGCCAGGGTTTGCCCAGGCTCTCCACTGCCGCCAAAAAGGATTGCAGATGAACCACCTCTGCTTGGGCTGCCGGATGAAAGCCCTGGGTGGCCTTGCGGGAAGGTTTGCCGGCCTTGGAACAGAAATCCCCGCAGTTGATGTAAGCATCCACCTCCGGCAGATGGGCAAGGGCCTGCCGGATCAGCCGAGCGCTGCCGTGGTAGTCAGAGCCGAGCAGCAGTTTAATCCCCATGGACCTCTGCAGCAGAAGAATCCAGGTGGGATCGCTGAAGCAGGGCGGCAACCTGCTGCCAGGAGCTGCTGTACCAAGCTTGCTGGGCTTCCAGTTCTTCGCCGAGGGATCCCGTGGGGCCAAAATCTGGGCAGGTGTACCCCAGGGAGCGTAATCCTGCCACCAACACTGCCGGAGACAGCCACCACTGCTGGGCCAAGCGCAGCAGATCCACCTGGCTGTGGGTTTGCAGGTATTGGCGGAGCTGGCGTTGCAAGCCGGTGGCGGAGGGCAGGGGCACCGCTTGCTGATGGACGGCAATCAACAGCTCGCTGCTGGGGGTGCAACAGAGCAGCCACTTGAGGTGATCCAGAGAAGGGGGCCAGCTCCACAACCAGAGTTGATCATAGCGGTGGCCGGCTTGGGGACGGTCGTAGTGGAGAGTCAGGTACCGCCGTTCGCGATAGCGGGCCGTAGGCCTTGAAGACAAGACCAGCGAGGGGCGGCGGAAGCCGTAGAACAGGATGGTTCCCTGCGCCTGAGGCCAGAGGACAGAAAATCGGTCTACAGCTTGCCAACGCAAAGGCTGGGTGGGCTGGGGGGTGGGGCGCCAGATCAACAGAGGTGAGGGCTCTGTCCCCCTCTGGGAGCCAGTCGAGGGCTTGGAGTTGGGCATGGGAGGAGTGGCATCCAGAGAGGCGGGGGAGATGGGAGACTTGCTCCCATCAGGGGTGCGGTGCGCTGTTTTCTCGAGAGGGGGGTTGCCGGCAGTGGCAGCCTCTTGGGCAGGTCGGATCCCGACAATTTCCAGCTCCAGTTGGGTTTCTCCCTGCCATGTTTTGGCCTTGAGCGTGTAGGCTACATCAACTCGCTCCGGCAGCGGATGGGTTTCCGCTCCCCGCCAACGGATGGCCCAAAGAGGGCGCTGGGGCTTCGCGTTTGTGATCCCCACCAACGCATCGGTGATGCTGGCCACTCCGCAGTCATCACTGGGGGTTTTGGCGGCTGAGTCGCTCCTGCCCGGACAAGAGGACTCCGTCCGAGTAGCACGTAACCCATGGGAGCGTTGCGTAGGGAGAGCAGGATCCCGGAGCAGCAGCTTCAGGTGGGGGCGAAGGGACTCGGCGGGCCCTGAACCAAATCGCTGCTGTTGCAGAACCTGCAGGTTGCGGCTGTAGAAGACCGGCTCAGGATTGCCGATGCCACAGGGCTGCAGATGCTGGAGCTCTCGATAGAGGTCAAGGGTGAGATCTGACAGCGACACTTCGGCATCGATTTGCACCAGCGGCTGGATCTGCTCCGGCTGCAACTGCTGTTGGGCAAACTGCCGCAACCGTTCTTCAAAAAAAGGCCAGTCTTCTGCTCTCAGGCTAAATCCCCCGGCAGCGGGGTGGCCGCCGTGCTTGGTGAACAGATCCTTGCAAAACTCCAACGCTTGAAACACGTCAAACTCGGGGATCCCCTGCCGCGCCGAGCCACTGATCTCCCCTTGCCGCGACTGGCTGCCGATGAACACCGGACAGCCAAAACGCTCTGCCAACCGCGAGGCCACAATGCCGATCACCCCTTTATGCCATTTCTGCTGAGGGGATCCCAAAATTGTTAACACCCGCTCCTGTTGCAGATCTCGGCCTTGCTGGGCAATTTGCTCGAGGGCTTCTGCCTCGATGCGCCCGCACATCTGCTGTCGTACCTGGTTGAGCCGTTCGCAGCGGCGGGCCAGCTTCTCTGCCTGCTGGGGATCGTCGGTGGTCAGCAACTGGATCCCCATTCTCGCCCGGCCAATTCGCCCAACGGCATTGATGCGCGGCCCCAGGCCAAACCCAATCCACTCAGGCCGCAACCCCTCCAGGGATCCCTGCATGCCCATCACCTGCAGAAGGGCGCGGATCCCTGCCACCTGGGAGGTGGGCAAAAGGTTCAGCCCCTGCCGCACCCAAAGGCGGTTAACCCCCGTCAGCGGCGCCAGATCGGCAATGGTGCCCACGGTAAACAGTTCCAGGGCCACCCGCTGCAGATGGCCATCACCGCGGCGCTCGGCCAGCGCTTGGGCCAGGAGGTAGGCAACTCCCACCCCGGCCATCCCCCGATAGGGAGAAGAAACGGGGAGCTGCTTGGGATTGAGGATGGCATCGGCAGGGGGCAACTGGGGCGGCAAATCGTGGTGATCCGTCACGATTACCGTCAAGCCCAGAGCTTTGGCCAGTTGGATGGGCTCGTGGGCGGAGATGCCGTTGTCCACGGTGAGAATGAGGCGCACCCCCTCTCGGTGCAGCTCTTGCACCATGCGGCTGTTGAGGCCATAGCCCTCCGTCATGCGGCTGGGGATGCGGTAATGCACTGGAGCGTCCTGCAAAGCCCGCAGCAGCAGGGCCGTGCTGGTCATGCCGTCGGCATCGTAGTCGCCGCAAATGGCGATGGGCTCTTGTCGGCGAATCGCCTCGTCCAGCAAGTCCACCGCCAGGGGCAAATCGGCAAAATCCTGGCTGGGTGGAGGCAGGTGGGCGGGATCCGGCTGCAGGTACTGCTGCACGGCAGCAGGGCTGGAGAGGCCGCGATTGAGCAAGATCTGGGCCAACACAGGCGAGATCCCCACTGCCTCGGCCAAGCTCTGGGCAGTCAACTTGTCCACCGGATGAAACAGCCAGCGTTGAGCAGGGATCCCGGCCATAGGGAAGGGTGGGGCTTGGATGGGGATAGAGGGTAGGCAGTGCTACAGTTGGCCTATAGGGTATCCTTTTGACGTTAGCTCAAAACGCTCCTCTGAATCTTTCCTGCCGCCGATGTATTCTCTGCTGCTTACCTATGGTCTTAACCCGCTGACAGGCTTAAAGCTGTTGGTCAAGTCCTCTGAGCAGACCTCTCTGTGGACACTGGCCCAGCAGCTTTGGGGCCGCCCCGGATCTCGGCGACGCAGGCCGCGCCTACAAATCTCGTTAGGCCGCTTGGTGCCAGAGCAAACCGAGCACTTGTCCAAGTTGGAAGTGCTGCTGCGTCTGCGGTTTTTCATTGCCCTCGAAGCGGAAACTCCAGAGAGTGCTGCCCACCACTGTCGCGAACGGTTCTTGCTTCCTTCCGGCCAGGGATCTGCCATTCAGCTTGCCCGCTACACAGAGGGCTCGCAGCAGTACAAGACGGAGATCATCCGCTTTGCCCTGGGGGGATCCCGCACCCTTGTGGCGAGGACTCCATCCCGCCGCCGTCGCCTCTGAAACAAACTCCCCGACAAGCCATAGCGATAGAGTCTTGCCAGCCTATCTATACTGGAGATGCACTAGATCTGTGTTTCTCCCGTGAACCCAACTGGGCTGCATCTTTGCGGTGGCAGTGCGGAGCATTCTATCGGTGGTGGGCGGCATCTGCAAGCCCATCCCTGGCACAGCCTTGCCCAAACTTCGGCTTACGCTAGCTTTGAGTTGTCCTTCCCGCAAGGGGGTGAACTGCGAGCTCTGGCACTGTGGGGGATCCCCGCAGGCCCAGGCAAAGACTCCATCCCGGATGCAGAGGTTTGAGTTGCCGCCAATCCCGCCAGAGGAGATGGATCCCATGTGCAACGCCCGTAAGGACTACGGCTGGCCAAAGTGCTCCGCACTCCTGTTGCCAGCGCAACCGGCCCTCTTTGCCGGATCCCTGGCGGCCTTTGCCCTTGTGCTCCACGCCGTTAATGGGAACGTCCTGCCGGCTGCTTTGGCCCTGACCCGTTACCAAGTGCATGTACTGGCGGATGGGGCGGCGGAGTTGGCTCAGGTGCGCACCCAGGTGCCGGATGCCTATTTTGTGCAAGGGGATGGGCAGGTTTTCATTCTGGCAGGGACGTTCATCAACCGTAGCCATGCTCAACGCCGTCAGGCCGACTTGGAACGGCTGGGGTTATCGGTGCGGGTGGTGAGCCGCCAAGAGACGGATCCCCCTCTGCCCCCTGCTTTTCCTGCCCAAGCAGCACCCAGCCGCCCTGCTGCCAGCTCAAAAGCCTCTGTGCCGCCGACGCCAACGGCTCCCCCCTTGGATCCCCAGCGTCCCTTTGCCACCCACGTGCCCAACCCCACCGGTGATCCCCGTTTGGAGGAACGGGTGCGCCGCTTCTTTCCAGGAGCCACTGTGGTGCAGTACCGCGGCCAGGTTGCTTTGCAAACGGGAACCTTCTCCCGCCTGTCGTTGGCCCAGGATCAAGCCCGCTGGCTAACCGCTCAGGGGTTACCGGCAGTGGCGGTGTCGCTGGTAGGAGAAAATGCTGGCCAGGATCCCATCTCCAACCTAGCACAAGGAGAGCGCTATTGGGTGTTGGTGGCCGATCCCACCGGGGAGAAATGGCCTGCGCTAAAACAACTCCTAGAAGGATCCCTGCCCTTGATCTACGATGACCTGCGGGTGGTGCGCACAGGTGGGTTTGCCGACCCTGCTGCTGCCGCCGAGCAGGTGCGTTACTTGGCCGGCCAAGGCTATGAAGCGGGGATCTTCCCCGCCGATCTGCGCCGCTCTCAGCCTCTTTTGCAAGCGGATCCCGTCTCCTCCTCGCCTGCCCAGGCTGTTCCTCCTGGGGAAGAAGGTGGCAGCGGATTTTGGGTGGTGGTGCCGGCTGGGGAAGAGGCCCTACCCAAGCTGCAACAGTTTGCCCCTGATGCCTTCCTGCGGGGCTCAGTGATTCAGGTGGGCACCTACCGGCAACGGGCCAACGCCGAACAGGCGCGGCGCTCTCTGGCCGAAGCAGGGTTCGATGCCCGCATCCTGCCCGTGGAGTAGCCAAGAGCCACTTCCGCCATAAACGCTCTCCTCCTTCCCTGCCGTTGGGGATCCCCATTCGGCCCAAATGGCGACTTGGGTGAGTTTCTGCTTTTGACATACTCCCCACCCTACTGGCTTGTCAAAGCCTACAGCCCGCTTGGGCGAATAGAGCGGTTGACTACCCTGCCACTGCCCTGAGCCTACCGTAAAGCCCTCCTCAAGGACGGAGCGTTTGGGCAACTGGGCGAGGCTGGTAAGAAGGATAGGCCAGCCGTTGCACCACCTGTTTGCAATACACCACCTGTTTCAATAGCAGTGCGGAGCATTTTTCCTAGAGGGCTTGCTTAGCCTGCTGCAGCGTCTGCTCAAACACCTCCAGCGGCTGCGCACCGGAGAAGGCAATGCCGTTCAAGATGAAATGGGGAGTGCCACCGATGCCCAGTTGAGAGGCCAAGTCAATATCTCGCTGAATGGCGCGTTCTGCCGCCCGACTGCGCCGATCCCGATTGAATTTTTCTATATTCAGGCCCAGCTTCTCAGCAGTGGCCACATAAAACCCATCCCCAAGCTGAGATTGGTTGGCAAACAGCTCGTCGTGAAACTCCCAGAACTTACCTTGACGTTGGGCGGCCCAAGCAGCCCGGGCAGCCGACATCGCTTCTGGGTGGATGCTGGTCAGGGGCAGGTGCTTGTACACCAAGGTCACCTCATCCCCGTGGTCGGCCATGAACTGCTTGAGGGTGCTGTGGGCGCGGGCGCAGAAGGGGCATTGAAAATCGGAGAACTCCACCAACACTAACCGCAGAGCGTCGGATCCCAGTCGAGGGGAATCTCCGATGACGGCGCGTGGGTTCTCCCGCAGTTGATGGCCAAATTCTTCCGCCAGCCGCTGCTGTTGTTGCTGCTGCTCCTGGTACTGTCGCTGCTGGTATTCCTGTACGGCCTCCAGAATCACCTGGGGGTTCTTTCGAATGATCTGCAGCACCTGCTCTTCCAAATCTGCCGGGGCAGCCGCCGCCGCTGGTAGGAAAACCGGAGCTCCACTTCCCACTCCCAGCAGAACCGTCAGCCCGAACAAAAGTCCAGCCCGGGCCAAGCTCCGCCCCCAAGCGCGAAAAATCCTCACCAGCCTATGCATCCCAACCCCCCTCTCAAACATGCCTAAAGCCGTCGCAACTCACCCAGCCTACCGTCAGATCCCAACAGTGTCTATCACTCGTTCGGGGGGGTTAGGAATTGGTGACCTGCAGAAGCTGCTCCTTGATCCGCTGCAACTGGCTGGCCCAGCGGGGATCCGGCTCAGAGGCTGCCTCACTTTCGGCGACGACGGTGGAGCGCCCACCCTTATTGCCGCGCTGGCGTTGCTTTTTGCTGGGGGCAGGGTTTTCTGCCGACTCTTTAGAGCCCTTGGCCTCAGAATCTCTGGACGCTCTGGAATCTTTGGAACCTCTGGACTCTTTGGATGAAGGCTCAGAGGTCGCTGTTTTGGATTCGCCTTCTTCCCCTCGGTCGCGCGGCTGGGCGAGCTCAATGCGCAAGTTGACATCCCCAAAGCTGTGGCCGTTGAACTTTTCGATGTACTGCTGCGCCTGCTCTTCGGTGTTCACCGTTACAAAGCCGAAGCCGCGGCATTTGCCTGTCTTCCGATCCCGGATCACCTTGGTGGAAATGACCTCACCGGCAGAGCGAAAGAGCTTCTCCAGTGCCTGACGATCCACCTCTTCCGGCAGATTTCCAACATACAGACGCACAGGCATGATCCAGCGAAGCTCCTAATCGAAATAACAAAAGGCCAAAATGCAAAGCGCTACATCTAGGGCGCTCAAGCCCATAACATCAAACCCGGAACCCGGTAGTCCATTGTCACACCATAGCGCGCCGCAAAGCGCAACCCTTGGCAATCACGAAGCTATTTTTTAATTTACCTCAACCTGGAGCCGCGAAGACGAGGAGAACGGTTTTTGTGAACGACTGCTTTGTACAGCCGGTTTGTACAGCCGGCTTTTGCAGCTAAGCTAAGCCGGTGTTGTTCAGGCGATCCCGATGTTGAAAAGGTCGCGCCTGGGGGCCTGTGTAGTCGGCTACAAGATGTCCTTGCCCTCGCAGTTGGTAGCGGTAAGTCACCAAGCCTTCCAAGCCCACCGGGCCGCGCGGCGGCAGTTTTTGGGTGCTGATGCCCACTTCTGCCCCAAAGCCGTAGCGAAACCCGTCGGCAAAGCGGGTGGAAGCATTGTGAAAGACCCCTGCCGCATCCACTTCATCCAAAAATCGCCGGGCAGCAGCGGCATCCTCGGTTACAATCGCTTCGGTATGGCGGGATCCGTACTGCTGGATGTGGGCAATGGCCTCGTCAAGGGAGTCAACCATCTTGATCGCGAGGATCAAGTCGGCATACTCGGTGCTCCAGTCGGCTTCGCTGGCCGGGATCAGATCCGGCACCAGCTCGCGGCAGAGGGGATCCCCCCGCAATTCCACCCCCTTTTCCCGCAGGGCCTTGACCGCTAGAGGTAAAAAGTGGGGGGCTATGGCCTTGTGGACCAACAGGGTCTCGATGGCATTGCAGGCAGCGGGGTACTGGGTTTTGCTGTCCACCGTCAGCTTGATCGCCATGTCCACATCCGCTGCCCGATCCACGTACAGGTGACACAGGCCATCGGCATGGCCCAATACCGGGATGCGGGTATTCTCCAGGATGTAGCGGACAAAGCTGCTGGAGCCGCGGGGGATGATCAGGTCTACCAGCCCCTCCAGTTGCAGTAGGGCCTTGACCTCGGCGCGGCTGGTGAGCAACTGCAGGGATCCCTGGGGAAACTCTGGGATCTGCTGCAGGCCCGCCTGGATGGCCGCCATCAAGGCTTGACAGGAGAGCAAAGCTTCGGATCCCCCCTTGAGCAAGACGCTATTGCCGGTTTTCACCGCCAGGGCAGCAATTTGCACCAGAGCATCGGGCCGCGACTCGAAGATCACCCCCAGCACCCCCAAAGGGTAGGTGCGCCGTTCCAAAATTAGCCCCTCGTCCAGTTCCCGGATCAGCAAAGCTCGGCCCACCGGATCCCCCAGCCGGATCACCTGCCGCACTCCGGCCACCATATCTGCCAGTTTGTGGGCGTCCAGCTTCAGGCGGGCATAGGCAGATGCCGACAACTCCCCGGCTTTCACCATCTCTGCTGCCCGCTCCAAGTCCGCCCGGTTGGCGGCCAAGATAGGCTCTTGGTGCTCCACCAAGGCAGTGGCCATGGCCTCTAGAGCGGCATTCTTAATAGCCGTGGGCAAGGTGGCCGTGTGTTGGGCAGCAGCGCGGGCCAACTGCACTTGGGACAGCAGCGGGCGGTCTGAAGCAGAGGCAAGCGAGCTGGGGCAATCGGTGGCGAGGGACATAGAGTCAAACAGGGGCAAAGGTGCCCATTGATATGAAGAAGAGCTGTGAGGATAAGTTGTGTTGAACTGTGATCCCAGGAGCACCCCCAGAAGGGATCCCTATGCTAGGTTGGGCACAGTCGCTTGGGGGTATCTGTAGCCTACCAAAGTCTGGATCCCACTTGCTGCAGCAGGGGAGCCTTTCCTTGCTCTCGATGCTTCTAAGCTGAAGTTTGGATAGGGGAAGACCCTTGCTCGAAACCCAGTTCCCTGACAATTAGAGATCCACCTCTGGAGATCCACCTCGTCAACCTTGACTTTTAGCGCCTTCCAGGAGAGCCAATGAGAAAGCGTGGGTTTGTGGTTAGTGCAACGGCTGCGGTGATGACAGCGGTGTCGCTGGTCGGCGTGCAGCTATCTATGCCGGGTTGGGCGGGGTTTCGCCGGGATCCCAAGGAAGTGGTGGACGAGGTTTGGCAAATTGTCAATCGGGAATATGTGGATCCGTCTTTTAATTCCCTGGATTGGGAAGCGGTGCGGCGGGATCTGCTCAGCCGAGAGTATGCCACCCGAGAAGATGCCTATGAGGCCATCCGGGAAGCCTTGAAGAAACTCAACGATCCCTACACCCGCTTTCTGGATCCGGATCAGTTTGCCAGCATGCAAATCGATACATCCGGTGAGCTGACCGGGGTGGGGATCACGCTGGGCATGGATCAGGAGACAAACGAGCTGGTGGTGATCTCCCCCATTGAAGGGTCTCCTGCCGACCGGGCTGGGATCAAATCCAAAGACGTGATCGTGCGCATCGACGACAAGTCCACCGAAGGCATGGACACCAACGCTGCAGTCAACCTCATTCGGGGCGAGCCGGGTACGCGGGTGCGGCTGACCATTCGCCGCGAGGGGGAAGGGCTGAAGGTGTTCGATTTGGTGCGGGAAAGAATTGAGCTGGCCACCGTGCGCTACGAGGTTCACGAGGAAAGCGGCCTGCCCATTGGCTATATCCGGATTACCCAGTTTTCCGGCAACGCCGCCGAGAAGATGCGCCAAGCCATTCGCGAGCTGGAAAAACAAGGGGTAGCCGCCTACGTTCTGGATTTGCGCGCCAACCCAGGGGGCCTGCTCTACTCCAGCGCCGAGATTGCCCGCATGTGGATTAACCGGGGCAGCATTGGCTCGACGGTGAACCGCCAAGGGGAGCAGGATCGCCTGACGGCCAACAACACGGCCCTTACCGATAAACCTTTGGCCGTTTTGGTGGATGGTGGCTCGGCCAGCGCCAGCGAGATTCTGTCGGGGGCTCTGCAGGATAACCGGCGCGCCGTGATCGTCGGCACGCAAACTTTCGGCAAGGGCCTGGTGCAGTCGGTGCATCCCCTGTCCGATGGCTCGGGGCTGGCGGTGACCATCGCCCGCTATCGCACTCCCAACGGCAACGACATTGACCACAAGGGCATTACCCCCGACATTTTGGTGGAATTGTCCGAGGAAGATCTGAAGCGGCTCAGCCAGAACCGAGAGCTGGTGGCCACCCCAGCCGACCCACAGTATGCTGCTGCCATCCAGGCTCTGCAGGCTCAGATCTCTGCCCGTCGGCAGCAGGCCCAAGAGGCCATTCGTTCTTCTTCACGTTAGCCGGTGTTGGGAGCGGTTTTGATGGGTTTGAGATGGACATTCCTGAAGCCGTGGTTGAGGGAATGGCCAAACCCTTGAGGACTGTCCACCAACCCTGGGTTGAAAATGCTTTTATTGTTTCTGTAGGTGGCGCGTAGCACAATGGCGGGGTCGAAGATCGCGGGATCCATAAACTTGGCCGGACGGGATCTGCTCAAGCTCAGCGACCTAACCCCGGCAGAGCTGTCGGCCCTGCTAGCCCAGGCGGCTGAATTAAAGCGGGATCCTTATCGGGTGGAGCTGCGGGGTCGGGTGTTGGGGCTGTTGTTTCAGAAAGCTTCTACCCGCACCCGCGCCAGTTTTACGGCAGCCATGGCCCAATGCGGAGGCAGCACTCTGGATCTGGTGCCGACGGTGATGCAGGTGAGCCGCGGCGAACCCCTGCAGGATACGGCCCGCGTCCTCTCCCGCTACCTGGATGTGATCGCCATTCGCACCTACGACCAGAAGGAACTGGAAACCTTTGCCGAGTATGCCGATATTCCGGTGATCAACGCCCTCACCGATCAGTTTCACCCCTGTCAGGTGTTGGCCGATCTGCTCACCATTCAGGAGAACTTTGGCCAACTGGCGGGCCTGACCCTGGCCTATTGCGGCGATGGCAATAACGTTGCCCACTCCCTGCTGCTGGGCTGTGCCATGAGCGGGATCCACATCCGCGTCGCCACCCCCCCCGGTTACGAGCCGGATGCGGCAGTGGTGGAGCAAGCCCGCACTCTGGCCCAGGGATCCCAGGTGTTGGTGCTGCAGGATCCCCAGGAAGCCGTCTCTGGAGCTCAGGTGGTCTATACCGACGTGTGGGCCAGCATGGGTCAAGAAGCTGAGGCCGAGGCCCGCAAGGCCACCTTTCTGCCCTACCAGGTCAATGCCGAGCTGCTGCAACGGGCGGATCCGCAAGCCATTGTGCTGCACTGCCTGCCGGCCCACCGGGAAGAGGAAATCACCACTGAAGTACTGGAGGGATCCCAGTCCCGCGTGTGGGATCAGGCGGAAAATCGCCTACATGTGCAAAAGGCACTCCTGATTCAGGTGCTGGGCCCAGGATAACAGCCTTTGGGGAGCCAGAGAGGGGCGTAGCGAACAGCTTTGCGGTCGTTGAGGATGGCCTCGTCGTGTTCCTCTGTCTCGTCAGGACTTGGTCCGAGGCCCAAATTAGCCCAGACCTAGCTACCGGCTATTGGCAGGACGGCGGGCGGCAATTGCCAGGCTGACATTGGGCACCCTCTGCAGAGTATCCATCACCTCCACCACCTTGCCGTGGGAGAGGGCCAAATCAGCGTTGATCACCACCAAGCGCCGCCCTTCAGCCGGCTTCTCGGCCAGGATGCGTTCCACTGCCGGGATCAGGGCAGAAATATCGGCAATTTTCTCCTGATTGACGGCAATCTGTCCTTCCGCCGTCACGCTCACCGTTACATCCGGCTGCAGACGAACTTCGGCTGTGGTCGCGTCCGGCAGGTTCACATCCAGAGCCTCGGAGCGGGTGAGCACCAAGCTGGCGATCACGAAAAACACCAAGATCGAAAAAATGACATCGATCAAAGGCACGATGTTGATCTCGCCGGATCTAAAGTTTTCTTCCGGGATTCGCATAGGCTACGAGGGCTCAAGCGACGAGTAAGGGGGAAGGGTAGAGCTGCCGCTGGGGCTGGGCTTTGTGTAGGGGTACTGAGAAAGCTGCTGGGCCTGCATTTCTTGCCGCTGCCGATGCAGCAGCTCCAGCATGCCGCCGTACTCTTGGATCTTAGAGAGTTGCCGCAGGTACAAAGAGCGGAAGACATTGGAGATCAGCAGGGTGGGAATGGCCACGATCAGCCCAAAGGCCGTCGAGTACAAGGCTTCGGCGATCCCCTGACCTACCCCCTGGGTATCGGTGCCGCCGATATCCCCCAGTTGAATGGAGCTGAGGATCTGGATGATGCCGGTGACGGTGCCCAACAAGCCCAAGAAGGGGGCAACGGTGATTACGGTGTCGAAGACCGTGTTGAAGCGCTTCAGCAGAGGCACTTCTGCCGCCAGGGCCGTTTCCAGAGCCAGCTTAAAATCTTCCGGGCTGGCCTCGTTCAGCTCCAACCCGGCCAAAAAGATGCGGGCAATCGGCAGATCGGCATTTTGCTCCAGCAAATACTGGGCAGCGCGTGGGTTGCGGCGGTACTGGCTCAGGGCTTGCTGCACCACCTCCTCCTGCCGATGGGTGATCTTCCACCAAAACAGCACCCGCTCAATGCAACAGGCCACTGAGAAGACCGAGAACGTCAACAGGGGGATGGAGTAATACCAACCCTGGATCATGAGCTGCAAGACTCTATCCATCGATCCTGATTCCCCCCTCCAAGCAGCAATTTACGCTCATCTTGTCATAGCACTTTCTCGGCAGGGCTGGGATCCCTTCTTGCGCGGCGAAGGTTGCACCTTCTGGCAATTTTGCCCCCATGCCGGCTCTCATCTCGTCAATTGTCAATCCAGAGGGCATACTGGTTGCAACATTTTTTGGATCCCGAGGGCGTGAATTATGAAATTCAGACGCTGGTTGGGTCTTTGCTGCGCCGGCTTGATGGCCTTGCTGTTGACGGCTTGCGGCAAGGGATCTACCCCCTACGACAGCATCGTGGTCAACTTTGTGAACACAGCCACCCCCAGTCAGATTGCCGCTATCGCTAAAGAGTATCATTTGACGCTCCGCCCCAGCAGCGACAGCGCTTTTGCCCGCCAAGAAGCGATCTATCTGTTTGACGTGGATGCCGACCACCTGGGATCCACGCGGCGGCTGGTTAAGCGGCTCACCGACGAAGCTTTGATCGAGTATGCTCACCCCAACTATCAATTCCAGGCGGCTTTCGTGCCCAATGACCGCCTCTATCCCCAGCAATGGAATCTCAGGGCCATCCACATGCCAGAAGCCTGGGACATCTCCCAAGGGGAAGGGGTGACGGTAGCCGTGGTGGACACAGGAGTAACCCGAGTTCCCGACCTGGCCCAAACCCAATTTGTGAAGGGCTATGACTTTGTGGACGACGATGAGGAGCCGGAAGACCTCAACGGCCACGGCACCCATGTGGCGGGAACCATTGCCCAGTCCACCAACAATGTCTTGGGTGTAGCCGGCATCGCCTTCAAGGCCAAGATCATGCCGGTGCGGGTGTTGGATGCCAACGGCTTCGGATCCCTGTCGGATGTGGTGGAAGGGATCCGCTATGCTGCCGACCACGGGGCTACGATCATCAACCTCAGCCTGGGTAGCCGCGCTTCTGCCCAACTGATGGAAGAGGCAGTGGCCTATGCCCATAGCAAAGGGGTGACGGTGATCGCAGCCGCCGGCAACGAAAACTCCAACCAGGTGAGCTACCCGGCCCGCTACCCGCATGTGATCGCTGTCTCGGCCACGGGGCCCAACGGGGAGAAAGCCCCCTACTCCAACTATGGGGTGGGGGTGGACATCTCTGCTCCCGGCGGAGCCAAAACGCCTGATCACCCCGAGTACGGCATTCTGCAGCAAACCATCAATCGTCGTAACCCCAACGAGCCGGTCTTTGCCTACTTCCAAGGCACCAGCATGGCCACTCCCCACGTAGCCGGTGTGGCAGCTCTGATCCAGGCTCAGGGCATCAAAGACCCGGACAAGGTGGAGGAAGTGCTGAAAATGTCGGCTACCCCAGTGCCCGGCGACAAACAGAACTTCTACGGGGCCGGTCGTTTGGATGCAGCCAAGGCGCTGGCCAGGGCCACAGGGCAACAGGAGGAAAACCCCTTGGTGCTCTGGTTGAAGGACTTCCTGCAGTACCTGAACAACAATGGCTACCTCAACCCACGCTTCTGGTTCGATGGTGGCCCGATTGCTCTGGTGCCGAAGCTGCTGATGGTGGTGGGCGGCTACATTATCCTGGTGCTGATCCGCTGGTGGCTGGCTCCCAAGCGGCTGCTGCAGACGGTGCCTTTGCTGGCTGGGATGCTTTTGGGCAGTGCCGGTCTCTTCCCCTTGCAGGGGTTGGCGATTGTCGGTGGCCCCCGTTGGCCCTTCCAATTGGCGGGTAGCTCCCTGCCGGAGTTGGGCACCGCCTTTGCCCAGACCAATGCCTTGAACCCCCTATTTGCCAGCGTGTTGATCCCAGGCCTGTTGATGTTGCTGCTCCTGGGCCATCGGCGCTGGCGCTGGGCGGTGATTGGCTTGTGCATTGGCATGGCCTCGCATCTGCTCTTGTCCGGATCCCTGTTCTATGAGGGGGTGCTATGGCTTGGATCCTCTGCTTGGTTGGGTCGCTCCTTCTTGCTCTTCAATGGCTTGCTCTGCCTGGGCCTGGCCTACTTGGGAGCGCAAGCGGCTACGGAATCTCAATCCACGGCAACTGGGCTGGCGCTGAGGCAGTGATGCAAGAGTACAGCGGTACCATCCAGTTCCTGGATATCGAAGGGGGAGTGTGGGTGCTGACGCTGCCTTCCGGCGAGCACTATGCCCTTTTCCGTGCCCCCAAAGAGCTCTTGCAAGAGGGACTAGAGGTCACCATCCAGGGACAGATCAGAGAAGACATGGTGACGGTGGCTCAGGTAGGGCCGGTTTTAGAAGTCAAGAGCTTCCAGCGGCAGCCCTAGCTTGGCTTGCGGCTCCGGCCATACCAATCGGGGATCCCCAAGCGGGGATCCCTGCTTTTCGATGTCAGAATGCTTTTACAGTCGCTTCAAACAAGATTGAGACACCTCGCTGCCGACCCTCACCCCTAGCTTCTCTTTAGTTAGGAGAGAAGGAAAGTTAGGAAGCAATGCAACGAAAATGTTTCATTTCCGTTTAAAAAGAATCTCGTTTCCACGGCTGAGCATTCACGAAGCTCAAAAAACGTAGGTAGGCAGCTGTATCCCGTGACCGCTTAATACTTACATAGTCATAAGTCTGTAGCCTGAACAACTGGGAAACCATCATCGCTGTTTTAGAGGGGAAACCTACTGACGAAAGCGGGACGGGATCCTTTGCGGCAAGGGCTGTTGTGGAACCAGTAACAAGAATCCTCACCCTACCGCTACGGGGAAGCAAGCCAGTAGAGCAGGGAACATGTCAAAGCAGGTTGCTCAGGCGGCTGTGAAAGACCGAGTAGATCTCTGCGTAAGACTTCACCCACTCTGGATCCGGTTGAACATAGCGTTCTACCTGTACCAATCGATCGGCAGCCTGTTGGACAGAGCAGCACCAATAGGCAGAAGCGGCCAAGATGGCTGCCCCCACAGCCGGCTCCGGGTGTTTCACCACGGCCAAGGGACGGGCAAGGATACTGGCGCGCAGGCGCAACCAAAGAGGGCTTTTGCTGCCTCCGCCGGTGGTGAACATCGGACTCTGTTCTGACACCGGGATCCCTTGAGCTGCCAACGTTTCCAGCCCCAGCCGCTCGACCATGGCTACCCCCTCTAACAACGCAGCATAAAAACGGGGGGATCCCTCTTCTGCCTCTGGCAAGAACCCGGCGAACCGGGGATCGACAATGGGAAAACGCTCTCCCGGCTGACAAAGGGGATAGCTGACCAGCCCGGTGGGCAGATAAGCCTGAGCTTGCTGATCCAGCATTTGCAGGTTGCCGTCGGGGAAGTAATGAGGCAAAACTCCGCCTCCACAAAAAGAGGCGGCCCCCGGCCACCAAACCATTCGTTCGCGACAGCGGTGCGGAGCACTGTCCGGGTGCAAATGGGAATAGATGCTTGGGGTTTGTATGGGATCCGGACTGTTGGCCTTAAAAATAAGGGTTGTGCCCAAGCTGGTGGAAACCTGCCCCAAGCGAATAGCCCCTGCCGCCAGTTGCCCGGCACAGCCATCGGTGATCCCTGCCGCGATCAGCACTTCCGGCCCCAACCCCCAGTCTGCTCGCACCGTTCCTAAAACCGTTCCCGGCGGTACCACCTTGGGGAAATGCTTGGGGTTTAGGCCCTGCCGCGCCAACCACTCCTGAGGCCAGGTGTAGGCCTCCAGGTCGAAACCGCTCTTGAGGGCATGGGTGTGATCGGTCACCTGCCTGCGCCCCCCCAGTTGGCTCAGCAAAAAGTCCGCCGGATGGGCCAAGTAGCTGTCTCGATACTGATCAGGATAGGCTTCCGCCCACCACAGCCAACGGCTGAGACCCCAACTGGCAGGGATCCCCAATTGCTTGGCCTGAGCCTGGCCCCGTGGGTCAGAATACAGCCACGCCTGTTCCAACGGCATGCCTCGACCATCCACCGGCAGAATGGTGCCGGAAGTGCTGCAAGCACTCAGAGCTGCAATGGAATACTGCTCCCCCAGTTGCGCGGTCAGTTGTCCCAAAAGGGCTTTCAGGGTTCGCAACCAGCGGCCCGGATTGGTCTCTGGGGGATCCCACTGGCGCTCGCTTTTGGCCACCACCTCCCCCTGCTCTGAGAGGGCCACCACCCGCATCCCAGAAGTGCCCAGATCGATCCCAAGAAACACAGGGGGCATAGGAATACTCACCTGAGAATGATTTGTTTATATACGGGGTGGCCAAGTGGCCTCAAAAAGGGGCCCAAACTGGCTCAAAAGATGGGATCAAAATCTCAAAACTCCTGGCTGCTCCGAGCCAGTGCTTCTTGGATATCCAGATCCAGCCCTCTCACCGATTCCAGCACCGAGCGGGTGATCAGCTTGCCCTCCTGCACCAAAACCGCGCCGGTTACAGGGTGCAAAAGTGGCTGCTCCGCTCGCCGACCGATCAACGCCTCGATATCCTGAAAAGCATGGATGTACATCCCGGCAGGCAATTCCACCACCACCCCTTCCCCCAGCACCCGCGCTTGGCAGGCCAAGCGAGAGTTAGGCTTGCAGGTGGTGATCACCTCCAGGGTGCGCTGCTCCCGCTTGCTCATCGGGGATAAAGACTCTATCCCCTCCTTAACGTACACATGACAGGTGGCGCAGAGGCCGCGCCCACCGCACTCTTTCAACACATTCAGCTCTTCTTGCAGCAGCACCGAGAGCAAATTGCTGTTGGTGGCGATTTCAGACACTTGGGCAATGGGATCCAACCGCACACGCTTGACCATAGTCCGCACTTTTTGGGCTACTGGATGCTAAAAAAGCTAGCATCTTTCACCAATGCAGATTGCCGGAACAGGGCAGTTCTACCTAAGCATGCAGGAAAATCCCCCATGCGCCATTCAGGTCTCGGTGCATACGAATGCCCTCTGAGCCTTCTCGGCACTCCAACTGGTGTAGGCTTCAGAAACTTGACCAAAAGGCGCGGCAAGCCCCGTCCTTCAGGGCAGGGAAGGATAGCGCGAACCGTAGCCTATATCGTTGTCATCACGCATAGGTCAAGAATACGATTGAGCGGTGCAACGACTTCAAGCCTTCAAGTACGAATTGCTGCCCAACAGCCAGCAGGAACGGCAGATGCGCCGCTTTGCTGGCTCCTGCCGGTTCGTCTACAACAAAGCACTGGCGTTGCAGAAGGAGCGTCACGAGCAAGGCCAGAAAAAGCTAGGCTATGCGGGCTTGTGCCAGCTGCTCACCGCGTGGCGCCACAGCGCAGATACGGCGTGGCTGGCGGATGCGCCGGTGCATCCGCTGCAACAGGCGCTCCAGGATTTGGAGCGAGCCCACAGCCACTTCTTCGCCCAACGCGCCGGCTTCCCGAAGTTCAAGAAGAAGGGCCAGTCCGACAGCTTCCGCTACTCCGGTTCGGAAACTACCAAGCTTGATCAGGTTAATAGTCGCATCTACCTGCCTAAGCTTGGTTGGATGCGCTACCGCAATAGCCGAGAAGTGCTAGGCACAGTGAAGAACGTCACCGTATCCAAGCACGCTGGCAAGTGGTTCGTGTTGATTCAGACCGAGCGGGAGGTTAATTGGCCTATTCCGCAGGGGGGCGCAGTGGGCATGGACATGGGCATTGCCCGCTTGGCTACCCTCTCGGACGGCACGTTCTACGCGCCCCTCAACAGCTGCAAGCGGCACGAGGCGCGCTTGCGCAAGGCACAGCAAGCGCTCTCCCGCAAAGTCAAGTTCAGCAACAACTGGAAGA
>NZ_JANSHL010000005.1:0-170877 GCF_047461575.1 Synechococcus sp. W60.1
GCCGGGGCTGGGTGGCCTTGTGGCGCTTTACTACCCTATCCCCACCCCCACCACCCCGTCAAGATATCCAACCCAAAATTTTTGGCAAGTTTTTGGCGAGAATAGCAGGGAAAAGAAGAAATAAAACTGTTTGAATATTGACATTCTGACTGCAGAGTTAACAAGATGGTTGCGAGGGTCAGGTTTCGGAGAAACTGTGATAAACTGTGATGCTGACTTTGCGCAAGCGGGAAGAGAGGGGTCATGTCAAGCTCAGTTGGCTTGATACTTACCACTCATTTTCTTTTGGAGAGTACTACGACCCTCGCTACATGGGCTTCCGGGCTTTGCGGGTGATTAACGATGACCGAATCAGCCCGAGTGCTGGCTTTCCGACCCATGGGCACCGGGACATGGAGATCGTTACCTATGTTTTGGAAGGGATCCTTGAGCATAAAGACAGCTTGGGCACGGGATCTGTGATTCGTCCTGGTGAAATTCAACGGATGACGGCAGGCACAGGGATCCAGCACAGCGAGTACAATCACTCGGCGGATGAGGAGGTTCATCTGCTGCAAATTTGGATTTTGCCGGAGCAGGAAAACCTGGAGCCCAGCTATGAACAAAAAGCGACGGGTTTGACAGAGCATCCCAATGAGTTTTGTTTAGTTGCCTCTCGAGATGGGCGCCAGGGATCCGTGATTGTGCATCAGGATGTGAATCTCTACGCGGGGTTGATTGAGCTGGGACGCACCATTCACCGACACTTGGATGAGAAGCGCTACGGATGGCTGCAGGTGGCTCGCGGCAATGTGACCCTAAATGGCTTGTTTTTGCGAGAAGGAGATGGCGTGGCTATTGCTAGGGAAAGCGAGCTCAACCTTTTCAGTGAAGAAGGGGCTGAGGTGCTGCTGTTTGATTTGGCCTGAGGATGACTTTTGGCTGAATTCTGGCTGTTTGCCTTGAGCTTATAGTCGTTTTAGGCTGGGGTGAAGCGACTGAACTGCTGAGAAGAGCCTTCTGGCTCCGTACATTCAACGTTTTAGGCGCGGGTGCAGTGTCCTAGTTGGAATCGAAATGACCATAAGTTTTTTGGGATCTCAACTTTTTCTTCTGCTTTCAAGTACTTTCAGGAGGAGAAGTGGATCCCTTCTTCGAGGTTTTGCTGAGTGAATTGAGAAAGAACTTGCTGCCAAAGGTGGCCAGTCTGGGATCCCTTTCCCTTGACGTGTAGAAGGCGGGCTCCTTCCTGCTGGGGATGGGGCTGTAGGCGCAGCCAGAGGTAGGTCGCAGGCAGATGGCGGAGGTACTGGGGCCACTCAATAGCGGTGATCCCACCTTGGCTCCAAAGTTCTTCTAGCCCTAGGTCTTCTAGGAGTGTGGATTCTTTCCCACCGGCGCGAGCGGCAGAAGAGGTCTCTAGGCGGTAGAGATCGCAATGGAAAAGAGGGATCCGTCCGGTGTGGTATTCCTGCACCAGCACGAAGGTGGGGCTGTCGATGGGTTCAGGGATCCCCAAGCCCTGCCCTAGTCCCTGCACAAAGGTGGTTTTGCCGCTGCCCAGATTACCTGCGAGAAGAATGACCAAGCCGGAAGTGGAGCCGAGGCTGCGGCTGGGAGGGGGAGATTTTTGTTGACCTGAAGGGGCGAGGAAGCCAAGGGCGGCTTGAGCTACGAGGGCCCCTAGTGATTGGGTAGCAGCGGCGGATGGCAGCAGCAGAGGGGAGGCTTGCTGCCAGAGCTCTTCATTCTGTTCGCTGGCCATGGCTTACAACTCCTTTGGGGCGGGGATCCCAGGCGAGGAAGTTGCCTCGTTTGGGTGAACAGAAACGCGTTTGGGAGCTGTCAAGATTGCGGCCAGGCCTGCTCCAATGAGCAACAGGCTCACCCCCTGCGCCACCCGCAGGGATCCCAGCATGAGACTATCGGTGCGCAGGCCTTCGATCCAGAAGCGCCCCAGGCTGTACCCCACCAGGTAGAGGCCCAAGAGGGTGCCGGGGGGAAGCTGGCGCCGGTAGCTTAAAAAGAGCAGGAGCCCGAAGAGACCAAAGTTCCAGAGGGATTCGTACAAAAAAGTGGGATGGACGCGCGATCCATCAGGCAGCTGCAGTTGTACCCACAGAGGGCTATCCGGAGGCAACACCTTTCCGTAGGCTTCGTTGTTGAAGAAGTTGCCCCAACGTCCGATCCCCTGACCAAGGCTGAGGGAGGGAACAAGGCAATCGGCTAGCAACCAAAAACTCAGCCGGTGCCGCCGGGCGAACAGGTAAAGCGCCGCACTGCCGCCGATCAAGGCACCGTGAATGGCAATGCCCCCCTGCCAGAGGGCCAAGACCTGCCACCAAGGGCCATCTCGATAGCGTTCCCACTCAAAGGCCACATAGTACAGGCGAGCAAGGGGCAGGGATCCAACTACCAACCACACCAGCAGATCAGGCATGGAACTGGGGGGAAGGCCACGCCGAGCTGCCAGATGGCGAGCCAGGAGCAAGCCCAACACCATTGCCAGGCCGATCAATAAGCCATACCAGCGCAGGCTGAGCGGCCCCCAACTAAACACAACCGGGCCGGGGGATTGTAAGACCAAAGTCATGACCGTGGGGACATTCCTGAGCAGATCCCTTTAGCCCACTCTACCCGCTCTGCAAGGCTATGCAGAAGACCTGCCCTCACCCCCAGCCCCTCTCCCAGAGGGAGAGGGGAGTTAGGAACCGAGGCAAGGTACGAGCTGACTGCAGTTGGAGGGAGAGGGATCCGCTCAGAGCAAGGCGACAATGTTAGAATGCAGGCTCGATTTTCCACCACGACTCCTGGGGGGGATGCGGGTTATGGCCCGGAAAGCCGCTGCTGTGAACACTGCTGATGACTCGGACAAATTGAAGTCAGAAAAACGCAAAGCCCTGGAGCAGGTGTTAAGCCAGATCGAGCGGAATTTCGGCAAAGGGGCAATCATGCGCCTGGGAGATGCCACCCAGATGCGGGTGGAGACCATACCCAGTGGGGCCATCACCCTCGACTTGGCCTTGGGCGGAGGTTACCCAAAAGGGCGGATTATCGAAGTCTTTGGGCCGGAATCTTCTGGGAAAACTTCAATTGCCCTACATGCCATCGCCGAAGTGCAAAAACAAGGGGGAACGGCAGCTTTTGTGGATGCGGAACATGCGCTGGATCCCACTTACGCAGCAGCTTTGGGGGTTGATATTCAAAACCTGTTGATCTCCCAGCCGGACACGGGGGAGGCCGCCCTGGAGATTGTCGATCAGTTGGTGCGCTCGGCAGCTGTGGATATCGTGGTGGTGGACTCGGTAGCAGCGTTGGTGCCCCGGGCTGAGATCGAAGGGGATATGGGAGATGCCCATGTGGGATTGCAGGCGCGCCTGATGAGCCAAGCGCTGCGCAAGATTGCCGGAAATGTCAGCAAAACCGGATCCATCGTTCTTTTCTTAAACCAATTGCGCTCCAAAATTGGCGGCATAGGCTATGGCCCCCAGGAGACCACCACCGGCGGCAATGCCCTTAAGTTTTATGCGTCGGTGCGGCTAGATATTCGCCGCGTTCAAACCCTGAAAAAAGGTGCGGAAGAATACGGGATCCGAGCGCGGGTCAAGGTGGTGAAAAACAAAGTTGCCCCCCCTTTCCGGCGGGCAGAGTTTGACATCATCTTTGGCCAGGGCATCTCCAACATCGGCTGCATTATCGATCTGGCCGAGGAGATGGGCATTCTCAAGCGCCGCGGCTCTTGGTACAGCTACAAGGAGGAAAATGTTGCCCAAGGGCGGGACAATTTGGTCGTTTACTTGAAAGAAAATCCCGAGATCTTGGCGGAAGTGGAAGGGGCTGTGCGGGAGAAACTTTCTGCGGGGGTGACGGTTTCCGCCAGCCGGCCGGCAGCGATGGAGGAGGGAGAGCAGGAAGAGAATGAGGATGCGGTCTTTGTAGAGGAAGAGTTCTGAGGGAGCAGCTAGCTGTTCAGGGAGCGCTTCCTGAGCGAGATCGCCGCTGGCGCAGGGCCTCGTAGAGCAACAACCCCCCCGTCATAGCGACGTTCAGAGATTCGACACCCTCGGCCATCGGGATCCGCACCTGGGCATCGGCCTGTTGGATAGTCGCTTCCCTCAGGCCAGCCCCTTCGTTGCCCAGGAGAAAAAGGGTAGGGCGGGTGAGATCTTGATCCCAGTAGCAGTTTGCTGTGGGGGAGAGGGTAGCAGCCAAGACTTGGATCCCGTGGCAACGGCAGCTCTGGATCCAGGCGGCTAGGTCGGGCACGACTTGGGGCGGACGGCGAAACCAGTGGCCGGCTGAGGCCCGCAAGACTTTGGGGTTTTCGGGATCGACGCTGTCTGCGCTTAGCCAAAGGCCGTCGGCTCCTGCGGCGGCCACGACTCGGATTAGGGATCCCAAATTGCCTGGATCTTGCAGCGTTTCCACCACAAGGCCCAAACGTAACTTGGACAGGGGGGGAGAGGAAATCTGCCAACTGACGGCCACGGCCACAGCTCCTTCGGGAGACTCGGTGGTACAGAGCGCTGCCATGACTTCTAAGCTGACGGCCTGCCGCCGTAGACTCTTGGGCAGATTGGCCAGCAATTGTGGGTAACGCTCAGCCCACTCAAGCGTGTAGCAGAGAGCCTGCAGGGGCCAGCCAACTCGCAGGGCTTCTTCGATGAGGTGGGATCCCTCCACCAAAAAGGCGCCCTGTTCCCGCCGGCCTTTGCTGCGGTGCAACTGCCGCAACTTGCGGATCCAGGGGTTTTTCGGACTGGTCAGCAGTAAGGACTCCGTCCCGCTAACGCGATCAGAAACCATGGGGCAACAGTCAGTCTCTTGCTTGGAGATAATCCTTTTCTCCCTCAGGAAAGCTGAGGGTTGATGGCTCGGAGCACCTGGGAAGCACCACGATGGAAGGTTTATTTAACCGTATCGACGCAGCCGCTGGATAAAAAATCCATCCCGATCCTGTCGGTGGGGCCAAATGAGCAGGGGATCCCCTTCTGCAGCCCAATGAGGATGGCTGTCGAGAAAGGCTTGCATGATCTCCTCGTTTTCGGCAGGATGCAGCGTACAGGTGGCGTACACCAACACTCCGCCCGGCTTCAGCCAACGGGCTGCCACTTGCAGGAGCTGGGCTTGCAGGTGGGCCAACTCTGGGATCCGCTCTGGGGTTTGTCGCCAGCGGGCATCGGCATGGCGGTGCAGGGTTCCCAAGCCGGAGCATGGGGCATCCAGCAAAACCCGGTCGGCGCTGTGCCAGGGGGGCAAGGGGGCAGGGGGTAAGGACTCCGTCCCGCTGACGCGATCGGCAGCAGCGCTCAGGGATAACAGGTCGATGGCCAGGGAACGAATCGAGGTCAAGCCCAAGCGATGGGCATTTTCCTCTAGGCGCCGCAGACGGTGGGGGTGGCGATCCAAAGCCCAGATTTCCCCCCGATCCTGCATGTGTTGGGCTATTTGGGTGGTCTTGCCGCCCGGAGCAGCGCAGCAGTCGATCACCCGCTCTCCCGGCTGGGGATCCAGCCAATGCACCACCTGCTGGGCACTGGCATCCTGAACGCTCCACCACCCTTGGGCAAAGCCGGGTAGGGCCGTGATGTCGCCAGCATGATCCTGAAGTCGCAAGGCACCCGGCACCTCGGAGATGGGGAGGGCAGGGATCCCGGCTTCTGCCAGGGCTTGGATGACCCTGTCTACCTCTGCCCGCAGCGGGTTAACCCGCAGATCTAGGTGGGGCGGTCGGTTGAACCAGGCGCACAACTGCTCGGCTTCTGCTGGCCCCAGCTGCTCCCACCACAGACGCACCAGCCAGTCGGGAAAGCTGTGCCGGATCCCCAAAGCCTGAATTGGGTCGGCTGGCAGAGTGTCCTCGAGGGGCTTGAGGGGATCCTTCTCTGGCTGATCCAACACTTGCCGCTGGTAGGCGCGCAAAATGCCGTTCACTACCCCTGTCAGGGATCCTAGCCCCATCTGGCGGGCCAATTCCACGCTGGTATGGATGGCAGCACTGGCCGGGATCTGATCCAAAAAAGCCAGTTGGTAGAGGCCGAGATGCAAAATCAGTCGCAAATCGGGGGGCTGCTTGTGGGCAGGACGCTGGGCAAAGCAATCGATCAAGGCATCGAGGGTGCGGCGACGGCGGGTAACGCCGTACACCAGCTCGCTGACCAGATGCCGGTCGGCAGGGATCAGGCTGCTGTTGGCCAACAAATGCCCCAGAACCAGGTCGGCATAGGCGTTTTGGCGCTCGATTTTCTGCAGAGCCAACAGAGCCAGTTGGCGCGCGTTCATAGTCATCTCAGGATGTTCTCCCATCGCGTCAGCGGTGTGGAGCACTTTAGGGTCTAGAGATCCAGATCTCCGCTGGAGCAAGGCCGCTCCCAGGCGATACTGGAAAAGCCCCTCAAGGGATCCCATCATGCCTTACTCAACTGCTTTTCTGGAGGTGATCCCCGCCATCGACCTTTTGCAGGGCCGCGCCGTGCGCCTTTACCAGGGGGATTACGCCCAGGCAGAACAGGTAGCCGACGACCCGATCCAACAGGCCGAAGCTTGGGCGGCACAGGGTGCCCCTCGCCTGCATGTGGTGGATTTGGACGGGGCCAAAAGCGGGGATCCAGTCAACCTGCCCATCATTGAGCGCATTGTCCGCAGCCTGGCCATCCCGGTGCAGGTGGGGGGTGGGATCCGATCCCTGGAACGGGCGCGGCAGTTGCTGGAGCTGGGGGTGGATCGGGTGATCGTTGGCACCCTGGCCGTGGAGGATCCTGACACCCTGGAGGCGATGACCCAAGCCTTGCCCGGTCGGGTTTGGGTGGGGATCGACGCTCGGCAAGGGCAGGTGGCCACCCGCGGCTGGCTGAGCACCACTCCCCTGCAGGCCACCGAATTGGTGCAACGGGTGGGGGAACAGGGCGTCGCCGGCATCATCTACACCGACATTGGCCGGGATGGCACCCTGGCCGGCCCCAATTTAGAACAGCTGCGCCAGATCCTAGCCGTCTCTCAAGTGCCTGTAATTGCTTCGGGAGGGATCGGCTCGCTGACCAATTTGCTGGCTTTGTTGAGCTTGCCCGGTTTGACGGGGGCCATTTTGGGTAAAGCCCTCTACTCAGGGGCGATCTCCTTGCAAGAGGCTTTGCGAGCTGTGGGGCCGGGCCGTTGGCAGGATCTGCCGCCGGAAACCGGATCCCAGTGGGCCTAGATGTCCATGTCCACCTCGACGCCGAGCGGAAAGCAGCCTCAGCAATGCCATACTGGGCAAAATCGACAGGCAACTGCATGCAACCAACACTGGCCATCGGTGAAGGTTTTCCAAGACATTTTTGTTTTTTTGTTTTTCAGGTCATGTCCTTTCCCGCACTTCGCCCTGCTGTTCGAGCTTTACAACCCGAGTTGGTGACCTGGCGCCGCCACATCCACAAGTATCCTGAGCTGGGCTTCCAGGAGAAGCAAACCGCCGCCTACATCAGCCAGCGCCTGAAAAGCTGGGGGATCCCTCACCAGACCGGCATTGCCCACACCGGCATCGTGGCCACCATTGAGGGAGAGCAGCCGGGGCCGGTTTTGGCGCTGCGGGCCGATATGGATGCCCTGCCCATTCATGAGGCCAATGAAGTCGAGTACCGCTCCGCCATCCCCAACGTCATGCACGCCTGTGGCCACGACGGCCATACGGCCATTGCTATGGGCACCGCCAAGCTGCTGCAACAGCACCGTCAACACCTCAAGGGCACGGTCAAGGTCATTTTTCAACCTGCCGAAGAAGGCCCCGGCGGAGCCAAGCCCATGCTGGAGGCGGGGGTTCTGAAAAACCCGGATGTGGAAGCCATCCTCGGCCTACACCTGTGGAATAATCGCCCTCTGGGCACTATTGGCGTGAAAAGTGGCCCCTCGATGGCCTTTGCCGACCGCTTTCAGATTCAGGTGATCGGGCGAGGCGGACATGCTGCCCTTCCCCAACAAACAGTGGATGCCATTGTGGTGGGATCCCACATTGTCAATGCTTTGCAGACCATCGTCTCCCGCAGTGTGGATCCGCTGCAGCCGGCGGTGGTGACGGTGGGCCGCTTCCGGGCTGGCGATACCTTTAACGTCATTGCCCCTAGAGCTGAGATTTGGGGCACCGTGCGCAGCTTTCAGCCGGAAGTGCGGGATTTGATCTCAAAACGTATGGAAGAAATCGTTGCCGGCATTTGCCAAGCCTACGGGGCCACCTACGAGTTTCAGTACGAACGGGGCTACCCAGCGGTTTGCAACGATCCTGCTATGGTAGCGCTGGTGGAACAAGCTGCCCGCCAGGTGTTTGGCTCAGAGGCGAGGATCATCCCAGAAATGACCATGGGCGGCGAGGACGTCTCCTTTTTTCTCAACGAGGTGCCCGGCTGCTACTTTTTTTTGGGATCCGCCAACCCCGCCAAGGGACTGGACTATCCCCATCACCATCCCCGCTTTGATTTTGATGAAGCTGCCCTTGGCCTTGGCGTGGAGCTCTTCCTGCGCTGCATTGAGAACTACACCGGGCAAGCCTTGAGTTAGCGGGAAACCTCGGCTAGGGCCTGAGCAAGTCAGCGGATCCGCTGCCGGGAAGCAGCAAGGGCTTCATAGGTTCTGGGGTGGGACGGGTAGGGGCAGGATCCCCGTCGGTGGGAATGTAGAGGGGCGTTGGGTTGGGATCCCCACCGAAGGCCAGCACAAGGGCTTCCAGCAGGGCCTGTCGCTGTTGCCGGTTCAGGGATTGTACAACGGCTTTGTCTTGGGCGTAGGGGTTGACCGTGAGGCGGTCGGCACCGGGATACCGTTGGGCGACCATTGGCTCGTTGGCATCGAAATAGTCCGCCAGCGTCAGTTGCCAGTCAAAGCGGTCGGTCGGGGAGCGACCAGCCACCTGCAGGTGATAGATCATCATTCGCCGCACCAAAGTATCCTCTTCGGGTGCGGGGCCGCCATCGTTGGGGTTAATAGGGGTGTAGGTGTTTTCCAGCGGCAGATCCGGCAATGCCTCGTACACCCGCCGCGCCGCTTCGGGGATCAGCCGCAACTGGGCATAGGCAGGCCCGGATCCCAGTAGAACTGCAACGGCAATGCCCAGGAAGCTTGGCAAAAGGGCTTGTTTCCTCATCCTGCTCGCCCCAAAACTTGTTTCTGTGAAATGAATTGTATTGCAATCAAGCAGTGGTTTCGGATTGTAGATTTGGCAGATTCAGCGATTGAGATCAGGCCACAGTTGGAGTTTTGGGCCATTGCTAATCAATGCTGAGTCCATCCACCACCTGAGGTTGAGGACGCGGTTTGAGAGGGGCCGACTGGGCCAAGCGATCCCGTTGGTGGTGCTCTTGGGAATGCCTTTGCCAGAGGCCAAGAATATCCAACGTTTCGCCGCCATGCTGCGTGTAGCGCTGCCGCACTTTGCACAGTACAGGGGTATTGACGCACACCCCGGAGATGATCACCTGACCTTTGCTCAAGGCGGGCAATTCCTGTAACAGATCCCGTCCGGCAGCCTCGACACTGTGGCGCAAATTTTCCTGATCGGCAGGGTTGACAATTCGCATCAAAAATTGGCTCATGCATTGAGACAGAATATCCGAGTCCAACTTGCCAGGGCGTTGCGTGATCAGCCCTACTCCCAGTCCAAACTTGCGTCCTTCGCTGAGGATGGTGCGCAGCACCTGTTTGCAACGGGAAGGCTCGTGGGCAGGGGCAAACCGATGGGCCTCTTCCAGCAAAATAAAGACGGGATAAGGCAAGTAATTTTCGTCCCCCGGCTGGATCTTGCCTTTGTGGGTATTGATCCGAGCATAGTTGGCCTGGCGCAAGATGGCAGCAGCGATCACCTGCTGTTCTTCTTGGCTGATCTCATGCATTTGCAGGATGGTTACCTGCCCCGGCTCAAACAAGTCTTTGGGAGCTAGGTGTTGCAAATTGTCGAAATAGGGAGAACGGTCGATCTGTTCTAATTTCCACTCCAAAGCGGCGGCTGAGGATCCTTGGGATCCATCCTCTGCGGAATCAGCCTCGTTTACGGCATCGATTAAGTCCTGAATCGTCCAGCGGATCGGGTTAAATTGAGTTGTTTTGCGAAAGGCTTTCTCCAGAAAAGATTTCTGTCGGTCAGTGGTCTCTGGCAGCAGGGTCAGAATATCAAAGAAGTTAAGAGAAGATACACGAATCTTAATTTCCTGTGGTGAAAGAACCTTGACTTTGGGTCGGTAGCCATCTTCCCCAAAAAACTTGGGGTGGGACTGCATTTCTGCCAGCGTGTGGTATTCCCCGTGGGGATCGAAAATGAGGACGGCAGCTCGGTTTTTGGGCAAAAGCAGCTCTTCAATCAAAACCCCTGCTGTATAAGATTTGCCGGATCCTGTCCCCGCCAAAATGGCCAGATGGGTGCTGACCATTTCCTTGACGTCCAGTACTACGGGCACTGCTCCCTCATCGCGCAACAACAGGCTGCCCAAGTGAGCACCCCCAATGGCTGTTTCATCTCGTTTGTTCAAAATTGATTTCAGCAGACGATTGGAGGCCAGAAAAACCTTGGCACCGGGATCCGGAGCGCGGCGGGGGTTAATAAAGCCCATCTTCTGATTGAAATAGCCGATGACCTCGACGGTAACCGCATAGATTTCCGGATTGGGATGGGTGAAGCCCACCAGAGCCACAATGGTGCTGGGATCGATTTCGGTATCGGCAAAGATGCGATCGGGGATGTGATCCAGGAGCTGAACTTGGCTAATTTTACCCAAGATTTGCAGCGTTTGCGATTGGGGATCCTGGACTTCGTAGTAGACGAAATCGCCCACCTTTACCGCTTGGGTATTGGAAGTGATGAAAACATATTGGTTAGAGGTTTCTCCAGGCCCTTTGACGGTGCCAATTACCTCTGGAGAGTCCTCAGTTGGAGAGAGGTTGGCTTCTGGGTAGTGGCCATTGACGGTGATTTTTTGGGGCATCAGCGCATCGCTCCTACAGTCATTTTCCAGGCCAATTCTTTGCTTAAGATTTGCAGAGCTCGCCGTTGAGCTGGATCGGCAAACATCGGCGTAATGTCGTTCAAGACTTGGTAGATCAAATGATTGGCAAAGTTGCCGCCGCTACTCAGCAGCAAACCATAGTAGGAAAATTGGGTTTGACCTTGAGGATCCTGGTGAAAGCGCAGGATCTCTTCCCGGCTCATGCGAAAAACCGGCGTGTTTACAGGCACCACCACGCGTGGGATCCCTTGCCGGCCACAGCGGCGCTCTTCATCCAAGGCCCCGATTAAGACCACCGAGAGTAGCGTGCGCACCTCATTCTGCAGATCGGGGGAAAAATAGGGATCCGGCTGGCTGGAAAGGCGCGGCCCAGAATTGAGGAACATCGGATTCAGGAGTTGGGTATTGTAAACCAGACCTACAGCCCAGTGTCGCCGGTCGCTTTCTAGCTTGACAAAGCTGCCGAAGCCATAGTCATCAGGAGCCGGCGGATTTTTGACTTCTAAAGCATCGTCCACCTGCACCACATAATCACAGTGATTGTTGGAGCGAACTACCTTTCCCAATCTCATCGAACTCGTCTCCGCTGTAATTTACTTACTGTTTTCCGGGATAGCCTTAGGTTCAGCTTTTCGCGAGCGGCCCAATCTTGCATGAGACGCAAGAAAAGGTTGCGATCCTCATTGCGGATAACGGCTATCTGATCGGCTGTCTCCAGCACATAAGGATAACCTCGCCCAATCACCACCTCACAGCGAACCAGATCCACCAACCAGTCCAACAGTCCTGCCTCATAAACCCAAACGGGTATTTCCAAGCGGGCCGGAAAGTTGTCATTGGTGCGCAGGTAAACAAACCCCACTCGATCCCGCATTTCTTGGTAGGAGTTGAGGATCCCATCTTGGGGGTTGAGGCTGCCGCCGCGGGCACAGATGAAAAAAGGTGTGCGATCCCCCCACTCCAACCAGGGACTAAGCAGTTGCGCATCGTGAAGCTGTGGAGCTTCGGGTAGGTCAAAACAATGCTTCAGCAACGCCACCAAATCGGAAGTGTAGGTGGTGTCTATGTAGGCCACGATGGGGATCCGGCTTTGCTCGCTGGCCCGCAGAAGCTGGAGCAAACACTGCACATAAAAGTCTTGGCTTTCTGGCTCAAAGACTTCGGCAAAAGTAGCCACCAGCGCCCCGTCCAAAAAGGCCAATTTTCGGGATCCCGGTTGAGATTTTTGAATGTATTCTACAAGTCTCTCGATTTCCATTTGAAAGCGGCGCATGTTAACCATTCGCTCTTTCGGTTCGCCGCTGCTGTCGGATCCCAGGTCCCTTGGAGTCAATACATCCACTTGAATGTCTTTTTCGTACAAGCCTGTTGCACAATGATGGTTTTCATACCAGCCAATTTGCACCAGCGCCACCGGTATTGACAGATCTTTGCTGGGATAAATCTGGGATCCATCTACGGCAAAGGTGGGAATATTTTCAATGACCGACTTCGCCCAATCGCGGCTTTCTTCGTAATTGGCCCATTCCTGCTCAAAAGGGATCCTCCAATTGGAGTAGCGATCCCACTCTGCAGTAGGTAAAGCGCCTGGGAAAGGGAATGGAGCTATTTTTTCGGCAATCTCTAGGCTTGACCACTGGCACAAGCTTTCCATGGCCTGCTTATAGTATTCTCTGCGCTCCGACAGCCTTTGATCAAAAGTGGCAAAGGCCTCCCGCTTCTGCTGCAGCACCGCCAGGATCCGGTCGGCTCTAAACACCATAGGCGGGATCCCTCCTCACCCAACTGGAGCGCCTTTCTACCCGAATAACATTTTCCGTCATTTGCTCAAAGGTATCGTCGTGGCTGATAACAAATAGCTGCTCAAAAGATCGCAGGTTGGTGATGGCCTCTGCCAGCCGCTGTCGCCGTTGGGTATCCATATTGGTGGTGGGCTCATCGAAAAAGGCAATATTTAGTTGTCCCAACACCTTGAGTAAAGCCAAGCGCACTGCCAAGGCCGCCGACATTTGCTCTCCCCCGGAAAGGCTGGCAAACCGTCGTTTGGGGCTGCCGGCTTCTTGAACGCGGATCTCATAATCGGCTTCCCAGGTCAGGGTGACGTTGGGACGGTTGAGAATTTCTCGGAAGAGGTGATCGGCAGTATGGTTGATCTGCTGCAGGTAGTATTGGGTAATTTGAGGGCCGGCTTTTCTATAGGTATCTCGGCTAAACTTGATAAAGCGGTGCAGGCGTTCTCTCTCAGTTTTTTCGGCCTCGACTTGCTTTAAGCTGGCCTTGGTCTGTTCCAATTGCCGCAACTTTTCCTCAATTTTGCTCAGTTGAGGAGCTAAGCTCTCCAGGCGGGCTTGGGCTTCGGCTTTTTGAATTTCAGTGGCCTGCAAAAGGGATCGAAGGCGCTCATGCTCCTGAGGTTGATACAGAGCAGCTAAGGGATCCCGTGCTGCGCGAAGTTGGGAAAGCTGAGTTTGCAGTTGCTGCCGCTGGGCGTTTAGCTCGGCCAGTTCCTGTTCCCGTTGGGGAAGCAATTGGGCAATGGGTTCTGCCTGCAGATAGCGCTCGTGATCTAAACGGTATCGTTCGCGTTCTTCCTGCAGGGATCCCAGCTCTCGATCCAGATGCTCCGTTTGGCATAGGGCCTCCTCGATAGGGTTGAGTGCGGCCTGTAAATCCTGAAGCTGCTGCAGGCAGTCGGCCTGCATTTGTAAATACTGCTTTTCCTGTTTTAGCTCTGCTTTGAGCCGTTCGGCTTGGCTTCTGGGATCCCCCAGAGCCTTCAACGTTTCGGCGGCTTTTTCAATTTGGGCCTGCAGATGATCTCTTGAGCCTTGAGCCTTTTCCCATTCGCCAATTTGGGCCTGTTTCTCTTGCCCAGCTTTTTGGAGTTGCTCCAGCGTCGATTGGGCAGTTTTGAGTTCATCTTTTCGTTGTGGCAAGCTTTGGGCAAGAGCCTGCAGGCGGATAACCGTTTCATAGCTGCTGCGATGGCTTCTTTGCTCTTCCCGCAAATTGGCAATTCTGTCCTCCAGATCCCGCAAGGGCTCAAGCTGTCGTTCTAGATTTTGGATCTGGTGTTGGAGTTGGCGAATCTGTTCTGTGAGCTGTTGATATTCTTGCTCCACTCTGGGCTTGCCATTCAGCTCTTTTTGCAGGCGTTGGATCTGTCCCCTGGGATCCCCCAGTTCTTGCAGCGCCTGGCCAATTTCCTGTTGTTGCCGAAGGAAGGTGGGCTCAGCCTCAAGATCCCAGTGAAGGTCATCAATTCTGCTTTGTCGTTCGGCTTGCAACTGCAGCAGTTGCTGAATTTGGGCTTGTAAATCGGGTATTTGTGCGGTTAGGCCGAGCAAGGGTTGCAAAGTCCTGAGTTGTTTTTGGATGTTGGACAACTGCTGACGAAGTTGGGGCTCGGAAGTTTGGGGAGCCAGATCCTGCAAAATCTGATGGATGGACTGGAGCAACTGTTGGCTGAGTGCTGAAGATCGAGTGAGTACCTCTGGGATCCGCTGCCACAGAGATTGAAGTTGGGGATAGTTGTGTCGCTGCGCTTCCAATTCGTCCAGAAGTTGCCGGATGCTGTGATGGTGTTGAGCCAATTGATCCGAGCCCTGCTCAAAAAGGGCTTGTAGCTCCTGTTGAAATTGACGAGCTGCGGCAATGCGGCTGAGCTGAGTTTGCAATCGCTCCTGTTGAGTTTCGAGCGCAGGAATGGCGGCTACCCGCTCCAAATCCGCCTGCCGTTGTCTCAGTTGGAGCTGCAGTTGTTGCAATTGGACTTGGCCTTGTTCCTGCTCCGTTTCCCGTTGTTTGAGTTCAAGGCGCAGAGCCTGAAAGGAAGCCAACTTCTCGCCAAGTTGGGAGTGGCGCTGCTCCAGGGAGGCCTGCCGTTCACACAGGGGTTGCAGCTCAAGTTTTTCCGCCTCCATTTTTTGGAAGATCTGGAGTTGTTGCTGATATTCGGATCCCTGCAGCTCCAATCGATGCAGTTGATGTTGCAAAGTTTCCCGTTGAGCCAGTAAAGTTTGTCGGGTTCGCCGCAGCGCTTCCTGCTCTGCAATGAGGGTTTCCAACTGCAAATAACGGTTGTAGGTCAATTGATGCTGCCGACATATGGCCTGGGCCTGTTCAGCTTCTTGCACTCGGCTTTGTAGCAGTTGACAGCGCTCGGCGTGGGCTGTCCATTCTGCCTGGATCTGTTCCCATTCGCGGTGCAGGTGTAGCAACGTGTTGAGCTGTTGAGTCCAATAGGTCTGCTGACGCTCTAGCTCCTCTTGGGCCTGAATTTGCGGGGTTAGCTCCTCTAGCTCCTGCTTCCAGCGCTGCTGTTGGCTTAACTTTTCTTGAAGTCTTGCCAATTGGTTTTCGATATGCTGCTTTTGCGAGAGCAAAGCATCCCGCTGTTTCAGCCACTCCAAGCGTTGCTGTTGCTGTTTTTCCAGCTCCCGCAAGCGAGCTTCTGTGGCCAAAAAATGCTGAGATCCCTCCCAGTATTGCTGTTGCTGCGCTTGAGCTTGCCTGGCCTCTACCCATAACTTTTCTGCCTGCTCAAGAGATACCTGAAGCAGGGATCCCTTTTGCTCCAGTTGGGCGATCTGGTGATCTAAAGTTTGGATTTGCTCAAGCCATTTCTCCAGTCGCTCGATCTCAAGCTTAACCTGATCCAGAGTGTGGATCGATTGACTCAAGCGCTCTTGCCAATAACTCAGTTCTTGTTGGATTTTCTGCCGCTCCGCTTGCAGCGGATCCCATTCCTGTAGCTGTTGATGGAGCAATTCAATTTGATGATGAATGGCCTGAACTTGCGCCTCGCTGTATTTTTCGACCGCCAACAGGTCTTTGGCTACCTGCTGGTACTCTTCCACCTTTAAGATGCGATCGAAAACTTCTTTGCGATCTCGACCGGTTTTGAGAAAGTCTGCCGTGAAAGTCCCTTGGGGCACCCCAATCGTTGTGGCAAAGAGCCGCGCCAGGTCGGTACCGGCAGGTACGCCCAAATGTTGCCTCAGCCACGGCAGCACATCGGACTTGCGCTCATACTCTAGGCGCTGCTTCAGCTGGGGATCAAAGAGACGATATCCCTGCGTTACGCTGCGGCGGACATCGTAGGTGCGCTGATCCCATTGGGAGATAAATTGCACAGTCACCACTGCGTCGTTGGCACCGGAGCGGATGATTTCTTCTTGGCTGTAGGGGCAGTAGTCGAACAAAACCCAGGCAATGGCCTCTAAAATGCTGGTCTTGCCCGCTCCGTTTTCTCCGCAAATGGCGTTAATACCTGGCTCAAACGTGAAGACGGCATCCTCATGAGATTTGAAGTTTTGTAAAGCGAGAGAGAGGATCCGCATAATCAGTCTTCTGCTCCCCAAAAAGCTCCCCTTAGGTGAGCATACACTTCAGATTCTCCTTGCCCATCCAAAACCTTTTCTTTAAGATCCAGAAGCAGCCGCGCTAGCTCTTCACTGCGTTTGCGGTAGTGGGCATGGCTGCTCAGCAGATCCCTGTAGATTTTCTCTTCGATTTGTAGCCTCTGCCCCTCTTCTTCCAAGGAAAGGGCAGCCGACCCGAGCTCTAAAGTATTGGCCTCAAAACGAAACAGAACCAGCAAGGCGCCGGTAAGCTGCTGAATTTGACACTGTAGGGCGCGGCTATCCAGCTCATGCTTGGCGAACCCCACCTGTCCCACCAGCCGCAACTCCACCATTGGCTCCATCTCACTTTCCTGAAAACGGGATCCCTTAGCCAAGGCAATGGCTGCTGCGGCAATCTGTTCGGGGGTTTCTCTGCCCTTGGCCTCCAGATAGAGCCGGCGGCGGGGCCGCTGATGGTAATCCTGCACCAACTCCGCTTGGGGTGGGCCATCTCCCCAGCGGACGCGATAGGCCCCCCGTTGGAAGTCCCATTCGGCAGTGCTGTTGGCCTCCAGGGATCCCGGGTTGAAGATCCACCCCCCCTCGGAATAGCTTTTGTGAATGTGTCCCAAGGCCAGGTAGCCCACTCCCGCCTCCCGCAAGGGCAACAGATCCCGGTAGCGCAAAGCGCCTTGGTAACGGGCAATTTGGCCTTCTAGACCGTGGTGGAACATCAACACCACCCGTTCTGGGCCGGGGGGCAACCGTCGAATGGCCGCCGCCAACTGCTCAATCGACCTGGGAGCTGCCGATCCGTACCACTGGGATCCGATCACCCGCACCCCACAGGGCAAATCCAGATACCCTCCCCGCCGGCCCGACCAGGGACGCAGCTCCAGTCCTTCTTCCCCTTCCTCAGGCTCCAGCAATATCAGCTCCCCGTGATCGGCTAAGTACCTTAGCCAACTGGTTTTCACGCCATAGGGGCGATTGTCGTGGTTGCCCTCGATGGCCAACACCGGAATCCCGGCCTGCTGCAGCTCCCGCAAGACGATCTGGGCTTGGTTGAGAACGCCGGGCTGAATCTGCCGATGCTCGAACAGATCTCCGGCGATGAGCACAAAGTCCACCGGATCCTGAATGGCATAGCGCCGGACAACATCCCGAAAAGCCAAAAAGAAGTCCTTGCTCCGCTCCGGGCTGTCGTAGCGGTCATAGCCCAGATGCACATCGGCCAGGTGTAAAAATGTGCAGATTGAGCAGGCCATCCCCAGAGCACCTCGGCAAATTGTCCACAGTTTAGCAAACCCATCTTGTTCCCTACCCAAGATATAGGGATCCCTTCCTCTCGATTATCGGGTTCGTCCCGGCTATCTCCACTAGGGGTAGGTGCCGACTGAGGATCTGAGGAAACCCTGGAATGGACGGCTGCCCAAGAGTTCTCTCAGGTGGAATCGATTAAATCCAGGATATTGTGCTTTATCTTGTTGCAAATGTTATCGAGGGGCAGATCATTGGGATCCCGGCCAAAGGGATTTTCAATTTCGATGCCGATCTCTTCAACGCCAAACAACATAAAGCTCAGCCATCCCACAATGGGGCCGGTCATCCAACCCAAGCCCTCCACCATTTGAAACGGTAAAGACAAACAGTAAAGCAACAGCAACTGCTTCAAGTGCAGGGCATAAGCCATCGGCATTGGGGTCATGAGAATGCGCTCACAGGCCCCCAGCGCATCCACCATGCTGTTGAGCCGCTCCACCATGATCGTGAGCTGGTAGACCTCAACGCGGCCCTTTTGGTATTGGCGCTGCAGATAATCTCCAATCCAAAAGGCAATCTGCAAAGGGGGATGGTTGAGGCTTTGGAGACGTTGCAACTGCTCCGGGCTGAGCAGGGGCTGAATCTCATCCAGCAAAGGTTCCTGGCGCAAGTGCTGTTTCATGGCCATGGCAAAGGCGGGCAACAGATATAGAGTTTGGATCTTCTCTTCCCGGTCGCCGGGCTGCTTTTCTTCAATGGCTACCCAAATCAAGCGGGCCAAGTTGCGCACGTCATTCACCACGGCTCCCCAAGCTTTCCGCCCCTCCCAAAACCGTTCGTAGGCGGTGTTTGTCCGAAACACCAGCATCAAACCCAAAACGATGTTGGGCACAAACGCCACCAAGGACGACAGCGCCAGGGGCAGCCCCAGCTTATACAGAACCGAAACCAGCACCCCGGCCAAGCCGCAGATAAAGGCGCGGGGAAGCACTGCCGGTACAACCGATCCTTGCAACTGCAGGGCCAGGCGAAACCAACGCAGCCCCTCTCCTGCAAGATACTTGCGAAGAACCATAGTGCAGCGTCGGCAAGCTTGCCCTCTGATCCTACAGCCACTCCTACAGCCACGGCCTGCCGCCCTAGAGGGGATCCCTTGCCCGACCATCCTGAAAAGCGACGAGGGTAGCCTGTTAGAGATTTTTCAGTTCGAGATTCTGTAAACGTCAAGAGATGCCCAGGCAAACTTCACGAACAACTTCCAAAACCCCAAGTTACTGTGGTAGACTCTCCGCCAGGCAACGAATTCAACGCTGTTCTGCGACGCCCCAACATGGCTGGAGTCCTCAAGCTCGACATTCGGGAATCGGCTGAAGAGCTCAAATCTCTACTTGGCAAGCAGTCCACACCGACCGGCAAGGAGCGGGTTCAAGCTCTTTACCTGCTCAAGATTGGGAAAGTCAAGACGATGACAGGCTTGGCTGAAATTCTGGGGCGGGACATCTCAACGATTTTTCGATGGTTTCAACGCTACAAGGCCAGGGGGCTAGAGGGCATGTTGACGGTGCCCCGCAACCAAGGGCGCAAACCCCTCATCCCCAAGCCGGTTTTGGAAATCCTCAAGCAGGAGCTGCATCAGCCTGGCCGATTCCGTACCTACAGCGACATTCGCGAATGGCTGCGGGAAACCCACGGTGTGGATGCTTCCTACAAAGTTGTGCATGAAACTGTTCGCTACCGTCTCAAGGTGCGCTTGCGGGGATCCCATGCTAAGCGGCGCAAAAGCGGGAGACAAGCCCCCCAGTTATCCCCCAATCTCTCCTGATCATGGCTGGGCGGCAGGGATCCAAAAACTGCTCTGCAGCAGAGGCGGGCCTGTGGGGGATTCGCTTCCTCCTGCCGGTTCAAGGGTGACGAGAAGGCGGGTCGGCTGCTCAGAATGGATGGGTTGACTGAGCCACTGCAGGGATCCTTCCCCGTTGACGGCAAAAGTGCCGGCGTTTTCCAGCAGTCGTCCCCCTCCCTGGATCTCCGACTCCAGCCACAGTTGATAGGTGCTCCCTGGGGGGGCAGGGGCCATCTCCGAGGCCAATAGCAGCACCTGCTTGGCATGGGGTGACCAGAGGGCTTGCACCAACAGGGGAGTGCTGAAGCTGGGATCCCGCAGCAGGGTTCGCTGCACCTGCGGTTGTCGTTGCCACTCTTGGTAGAGCCGTTGAACTGCCACCGACTCTCCCTCGATGGGGGATCCCCACTGCCAGCGCAGCCGCCAGTAGGCCGCTGTTATGGCTACCGCGTAGATCCCCAGCACTGCCAGGCTGCCCCAAAGGAGACGTCGCGGCCACAGGGGAGCCGAAGTTTGAATGGAGAGGGGGGCAGGTAGCCAAGCCCAACGCCGCAGCCGTTCCCTAGCCTGAAAGGCTGTCAACTCGTAGAGCCACAGGGCCACCGAGCGATCCCGCTGCAGGTCAAAGGCATCGGCGTGTTTCCAGCAAAACTCAAACACCTGCCGCACCACCTCTTCTGCCTGGTGAGGTTGCTTGAGAATGGCCAAGGCAATATCCAGCAGGCGCTTCCGATAGCGATCCTTGAGCAAGAAGTGGCTGCGGCGATCCCGCAGTTGGATCTGGCGCATCAACTCGAAATCGGTCAGCTCAGCCATACCACCTCTGGGGCATCCGATGGGCCCATCCAGGCTGATCCTGGCTCAGCCGGTAGCGCCGGGCCGGGAAACTTTCCAGAACTATACACTAGCCCTGGAGCCAGCTCCCTTGCGAGCTGACTTCACCTCTCATCCAAAGCTGGCTTGGATCCCCCCTCTCAACAGTTCCGGCAGCAGGCCCCTTGCAGGAGTTGGGATCCCACCCCTCTCCGCGACCCTCAGGCGGCATCCTTCTCCACCACCTTCTCCACCTTTTCCGTGCCGGCAGGCTCGTCATCGCTGCTGGGGTTGTTCATCTCTTGTTTGAAACTCCGCAACGCTTTGCCAAAGGCACTGCCCAACTCGGGTAGCTTCTTGGGGCCAAACACGACCACCGCGATCACCCCAATCACGGCCAGCTCTGGCAGGCCCATGCCGAAGATGCTCACGGCCAAGATAGGTTCGCTCGGCAGCAGGATAGTCATAAGTCCCCAAAACCTGAAAAGTAGAACAGACGGATCAACCCAGCTTACAAGGGATCCATCCGTCCCACTCTAACAAGTTCTTCTCCCATGCAGAAAGGGTGTGGAAAGGGATCCCCTTCTCCCATCCTGCCCCCGGCCCACTCAAGACATAGGATGGTGCTATCCCTTGCCCGATGTTTTTGTTCAGAACAAGCCATGCCTGTCTCCTACGATATTGTGGTCATTGGCGCTGGTGCGGCGGGTCTGGTGGTGGCCAGCGCTGCGGCCCAACTGAAGGCCAAGGTGCTGCTGGTGGAAGGCAGCGACCGCTTGGGCGGCGATTGCCTCTGGTATGGCTGTGTGCCCAGCAAAGCCCTTCTTCACGTGGCCCATACCGTCCATCGGATTCGCCAGGCCATGGCTGCCGGTTGGGTAACTCTCCCTGGCCCAGCAGGGATCTCGGTGGATTACCTCAAGGTGTACGAACACATTCGCTCTGCCCAGAGCTACATCGCCAACCACGCCGATTCGCCAGATCGCTTCCGCCAACTGGGGGTGGAGATGGTGTTTGCCAAGGGCCGCTTTGTGGATGGGCGCACCTTTGAGGTGGCAGGACGGCAGGTACAGGCGCGGGCTTTTGTCATCGCCACCGGATCCCGTCCTTGGGTTCCCCCCTTGCCAGGCTTGGCCGAGGCGGGCTATCTGACCAACGAATCGATCTTTGACTTGACCCGCTTGCCCAAATCGGTGGCGGTGATAGGGGCGGGGCCGGTAGGCTGCGAGTTGAGCCAAGCTCTGGCCCGTCTGGGATCCGAGGTGACCCTCATTGCCAGCCGCGAGCGCATCTTGCCCAAGGAGGATCCCGAAGCCGCCCAGGTGGTGCAGCAACAGTTGACCCAAGATGGGATCCGCATCCTCACCCGGGTACGCGCCACAGCAGTTGGCCAAGAGCAAGGGGCAAAGCTGCTTTCCCTAAAGGCCAATTCCGGGGCAGGCACCGCCGCTGCAGGTGATCAAGTGATCCGTGCAGAAGAGATTTTGGTGGCCGCCGGTCGGATCCCGAACGTGGAAGGGCTGGGTCTAGAAGCCGCCGGCGTGCAGTACACCCCCCAAGGGATCCAGGTGAATGCCAAGCTGCAAACCCGCAATCCCCGCATCTACGCCTGTGGGGATGTCATCGGCGGGCCGCAATTTACCCATGTGGCGGCCTACGAAGGGGCAGTGGCCTTGGTCAATGCCCTGTTTTTCCCCCTCAGCCAAGCGCGTTATCGCGTCATTCCTTGGGCCATCTTCACCGAGCCGGAGCTGGCCCGTGTGGGCCTCACCGAAAGCGAAGCCCGGCAGCAATACGGCAAGGATGTGGTGGTGCTCAAACAGGAGTTTGCCGATGTGGATCGGGCCCAGGCAGAAGCCGCCCCCCTGGGCTTTGCCAAATTGATCTGTCGACGCAACGGCCAGATTTTGGGGGCGCACCTGGTGGGATCCCAGGCGGGAGAGCTGATTCATGAAGTGGTTTTGGCCATGAGCCGGCGGCTGCCCGTCTCTGCCCTGACCGGGATCCACATCTACCCCACCCGCTCGGAGGTGAACGCCAAGGCGGCCCTGCAGCACCGCAAGCAACAATTGGCCGCCAACCCCCGCCTGCAGAACTTCTTGCAGGGATTCTTTGCCTGGAGGCGGGCCTGGAGCTGACAGCGCAAACTGGGGGTCAGCCACCGCTAGACTAGAATGGTCATTTACTGAGGGTTCCCGATGGGCTTTCTCCTGTCTGCCGAACAAGTGGGTCAGTTTGTTTCCAACCAATGGCAGGATCCCTATGCCGTTTTGGGCCCCCAGCAGATAGAAGAGGCCGGGAAATCCTTTGGGTTGGTGCGCGCCCTTGTGCCCAATGCTCGGCAGGTTTGGCTGGTGGAACGCGCCACTGGACAGGCTTACCCGATGCAGCCGCTGCACCCGGAAACGCTATTCGAGCTGCGCTTTGAGCCGGGAACCCCTCTGCCGGACTATTTTTTGCGGGCCCAACGGGTCTGGGATCCCCAAGGGGAACACTTGGAAGAATGGGAGGATCCCTACCGCTTTCCCTTGGAGAAGGTCAACCACATTGGCGAGCTGGATCGCTACTTGTTCAACGAGGGGAATCACCACCGCATTTACGACAAGCTGGGCGCTCATCCCATCACGGTGGATGGGGTGAAGGGGGTGCATTTCGCCGTCTGGGCTCCCAACGCCCGCAACGTCAGCGTTATCGGCGATTTTAACCACTGGGACGGGCGTCAACACCAGATGAAGCGGCTGGGCGAAAGCGGCATCTGGGCGGTGTTCATCCCCGGCATAGGGCCAGGCGCCATCTACAAGTACGAGGTGAAAACTTCCTGGGGGGATATCTACGAAAAATCGGATCCCTATGGCTTTCAACAGGAGGTGCGCCCCAAAACCGGCTCCATCGTAGCCGACCTCAACACCTACACCTGGCACGACCAAGCCTGGCTGGAAAAACGCGCCGCCACCGATCCCCTGCGCTCGCCGATTTCGGTTTATGAGGTGCATCTGGGATCCTGGATGCACGCCTCGGCTGAAGATCCACCTGCCGAAGGGCAAAGTGTGCTGGTGGACCAAAAGCCCAATACTCGCTTCCTCACCTACCGCGAGCTGGCGGACAAATTGATCCCCTATGTGAAGGAGCTGGGCTTTACCCACATCGAGCTGTTGCCGGTGGCAGAACACCCCTTCGATGGCTCTTGGGGCTATCAGGTGATTGGCTACTATGCCGTAACATCCCGCTATGGATCCCCGCAAGACTTTATGTATTTTGTCGATCGGGCTCACCAAGCCGGGATCGGCGTGATTGTCGATTGGGTGCCTGGGCATTTCCCCAAAGATGGGCATGGGCTGGCTTTTTTCGACGGTACTCACCTGTACGAGTACGCCGACCCTCGCAAAGGCGAGCACAAAGGTTGGGGCACTTTGGTCTTTAATTATGGCCGCAACGAGGTGCGCAATTATCTGGTGGCCAATGCCCTTTTTTGGTTCGAGAAATACCACATCGATGGGATCCGGGTGGACGCGGTGGCCTCGATGCTTTATCTGGATTATGACCGCAAAGACTGGATCCCCAACCCCTACGGCGGGCGGGAACACCTCGAAGCCATCGACTTTTTCCGGCAGCTCAATACCCTCATTTTCAAATACAACCCCGGTGCGCTTTCCATTGCCGAAGAATCTACTGCTTGGCCGATGGTAACTTGGCCAACTCATGTGGGTGGGCTGGGCTTCAACTTGAAGTGGAACATGGGTTGGATGCACGACATGTTGGATTATTTCCACATGGATCCCTGGTTCCGCCAGTTCCATCCCCATTTGGTCACCTTCAGCCTCATGTATGCCTTCAGCGAAAATTACATGCTGGCCTTTTCTCATGATGAGGTGGTGCATGGCAAGAGCCACATGTTGGGCAAAATGCCGGGGGATCATTGGCATAAGTTCGCCAGTCTGCGGGCTTTGTATGGCTACATGTTCACCCACCCTGGCAAGAAAACCTTGTTCATGAGCATGGAGTTTGGCCAGTGGAATGAGTGGAACGTTTGGGCAGATCTGGACTGGGAGCTGCTGCAGTATGAACCCCACGCCAAGTTGCGCCACTATGTGGCCAGCCTGAATCACCTGTTGCGCTCTGAGCCTGCCCTGTACACCCAAGACACCAAACCGGAGGGGTTCCGCTGGATCGACTGCAGCGACCATCGCGGCATCGTTTCCTTCATCCGCTATGGGGAGGATCCCAGTGAGTGGGTGGTGGTGGTTTGTAACTTCACGCCGGTGGTCTGGCCCAATTACCGCATTGGGGTACCGGAACGAGGTTTTTATCGAGAGCTGCTCAACAGCGATGCTGTGGAGTTTTGGGGCAGCGGGGTAGGCAATTTGGGGGGCAAGTGGACAGACGACTGGGCCTACCACAACTTGCCCTACTCCCTCGAGCTCTGCCTGCCGCAACTTTCTACCTTGGTGCTGAAATGGCAGCCGCCGCAGCCGGTCGAGTCCCAGAATTGACACCCTGCTGGCTTCCTTCCGCCGCACTGGGAGGACGGGTCTGGAGACTTCGTTTTTTGGCCATTTGTAGTCCTTTCAAGCTGGATTGAGACAATCCCCAAGCGCTCCATACCGCTTCCGAGATCACCCCCAGTCCTCTTCCCAGAGGGAGAGGGGAGTTGGGAAGCAATGGGATGGAAATGTTTCATTTCGTTTCATTCTTATTTAAATTCTTATTTAAAATGACTGTGGGCGTGGGTGCAGTGTTCTAGTTTGAATCGAAATGACCATAAGGCAGACATAACTAAGGCAGACATAACTGAGTGCTACGGGCAGGTTTTTTCTGAGAGGATTTCAGCAATGGCCGCAGCCACCCGCTCTTGTTGACAGGTGGTCAACTCAGGAAAACACGGCAAAGACAACACCTGAGCCGCACATAGCTCGGCATTGGGCAGATCCCCCCGCCTGTAGCCCAGCCCTCGGTACACCGGCTGCAGCGGCAACGGCAGAGGATAGTAAACCCGACTGCCAATGCCCCGCTCCTTCAGACCCTGCTGCAAATCGTCCCGCCGCCGCGAATCCAACGGCTCAGAACCCACCACCCGCACCGTGTACTGGTGCCACACCGAGTTCCCCCCCACCCCCACCTGGGGCAACATCAAGCCCGGGATCCCTTGCAGCAAGCGGTGGTAACACTCCGCAATCCCCTGCCGCCGCCAGTTCCACTCCCGCAGATAAGGCAACTTCACCGAGAGAATCACCGCCTGCAGCGCATCCAAACGACTGTTGAGACCCAGATACTCGTGGTGGTACGGACGGGTCTGCCCATGCTCCCTGAGAGCCCGCACCCGCTTGGCCAGTTGCCCATCCCGCGTCACCACCGCCCCCCCATCCCCAGCCGCACCCAGATTCTTGGTGGGAAAAAAACTGAAGCAGCCCACCTCCCCCCAAGTGCCCACCGGCCTGCCCCCCCAGCAGGCCCCCACCGCCTGGGCACAATCTTCCACCACCGCCAAGCCGTGCCGCCGGGCAATAGCCAGAATCTGGGTCATGTTGGCCGCCTGCCCAAACAAATGCACCACCACCACCGCCTTGGTGCGGGGGGAGATGCTCCTTTCCAGCAGCTGCGGATCCAGGTTAAAGGTGCACGGATCCACATCCACAAACACCGGACGCGCCCCCACCCGGCTGATGGCGGCAGCCGAGGCAAAAAAACTAAAGGCACTGGTGAGCACCTCATCCCCCGCCTGGATGCCCAAAGCCTGCAAAGCCAACACCAAGGCATCGGTGCCGGAATTGCAGCCGACGGCCTCCAAAGAGCCACCCCCCAAAAACTGGGCAAACTGCTCCTCAAAGCGCTGCACCGCCGCCCCGCCGATGTACTGGCCAGAGGCCAGCAGAGCCTCCACCTGCGGCTGCAACAGCCCGGCCAAAGCGCGGTACTGCCCCGTCAAATCCAGCAGCGGAATCGGCTCCTCCGTCATGGTGCTGCCTTTGGAGAAGGTGGCGGCCACAGCCCATCATCGCGGATGAGAGCCTGTGTACACAACGCTCTGGCCCAGAAGGGTTCTGGGGTTTGTCTTCCGCGGGTCGAGCTGGCCCTGAATCTATCCACCCAATCTGAGATAGAGTAAGCGGGGATCCCCTAGGCTGGATACAGCTTTCTACAGGATGCTTTATGCAGGCGGTTTCTCCAGCAGCTAAAGCCCCTTTGGCACCTCGGATTCTGGCTTTGGTGCCGGGCGGGATTGGTGACCAGATTTTGTTTTTCCCCGCCCTGGCCAGTTTGCGGCAGCGCTTTCCTGAGGCGGAGCTGGAGGTGGTTGTGGAGCCGCGGGCGGCGGCTGCCTACGAGGTTTGTCCTTCGGTGAGTCGGGTGCTGACTTTTCCGTTCAAAGAACAGCTGTCGTTGGGGGATCTCAGCGACCTGCTGGGGCGCATTCGGGAGCGGCAGTACGACGCAGTGCTGAGTCTGGGCCGAAGCTTGGGGGTCAAGCTGTTGTTGTGGCTGACCGGCATTCCCAAGCGGGTGGGCTATGCGCCGCCGGGGCCGGGGCGACCTTGGCTGACCGACCCGGTGCCCTGGAAGGGGGCCCAGTATGCGGCCCAGATGTACCACGACCTGGTGCAGGGGTTTGGCATTGCTGCGCCGGCGGGGTTGCCCCAGATTCGTCTGAAAAAAGCAGACCTGGAGTGGGCAGAGCAGGAACGCAAGCGCCTTTTGGGGGATGCCGCTCAAGATTATGTGCTGTTGCATCCGGGGGCCAGCCAGCTGTCGCAGGAGAAGGGAATTCAGAAGATCTATCCCTCTGCCAACTGGGTCAAGGTCATCAAGGGTTTTCGGGAGAAGCGACCGGAGCTGCCGTTGGTGCTGGTGGTGGGGCCAGAGGATGAGCAGCTGGCGGAGGGCTTTCTGGCGCAACTGCCGGAGCTGCCGGTGAGCCGTCCTGTCCGGCTGGGGCAGCTGGCGGCCTTGATTGGTGGGGCAACGCTGCTGTTGTGCGCCGATAGCGCTCCCATGCATTTGGCGGTGGCGGTGCAGACGCCGCTGGTGGCGTTGTTTGGGCCCACCGACCCGCTGCGGTTGCTGCCTTCAGAGGGGCCGTTTCGGGCGGTCAAGGGGGCCGATGGGAAGGTGGAGTCGATTGCCCCCGAGCAAATTCTGCAGGTGATCTTTCCGGCCTAGAGCCAAGGTTTTCGTGGCAGCAACCCAGTCCAGTTTCTCTGCAGGCGGACCGAGAAGCCTTCTAGCCTGGGAGATGTGTCCCTGTCTGCTTTTAGCCGGCGGGAGAGCTTGCTTTGTCACCTTGGCTCTCCTAGGTTGTGTTGATCTTTCATTTGAGCCAAAAGAGAGCACTGACGAGATAGAGAAAACTCAAGAAGTTCCTGGCCAATTTGTCAAAACGAGAAAATAGATGCCGGTACTGCTTTAACTTATGAAAAAAGCATTCGATTAAATGCCTCTCTTGGTACAGATGCTTGTCATAATGCCGCTGCGTCTTTCTATTCCTTTTAGGTGGAATAACCGCTTGAGCTTCCCCTATCTTCTTAATCAACTTATCCGCATCATATCCTTTATCCCCAATTACTTTGGTATCCTTTCTCTGCCAGCCCTCTATCAATTCTTCCCCTTGAGTAATATCGCTCTTTTCTCCGCCAGTTATTCTCAATTCCAGCGGATTTCCCAACCCATCTACACTCACATGAATCTTGGTGCTGTATCCGCCTCGGCTTCTCCCCAAAGCTTGCTCCCCTTTTTTCCGGCAGCACAGGAGTGCGCTCGAACCGTGGTTGAATCAATAATGAGATGCTCTAAATCAGGGTCGTCAATAAAATACTTGAACATCCGTTCCCACACTCCAACACGACTCCACCGGTGAAATCTTTGATAGATGGTGTACCATTTGCCATATCCTTCTGGGAGGTAGCGCCAAGGAGCACCGGAACGGGCTATCCAAAGAACTGCTTCAATAAACTGTTTGCAGTTTGCTTCTTTCCCAATGTTAACTCTCTCTTCTGTCTGTAAAAAAGCTAATATCTTCTGCCATTTGTTTTCATCTAAAAAAACCAACTTCATCCTCTTTCCTCTATAAATTACTCTCTCTATCCTAACATAAGATCAACACGACCTAGGCTTGCTGGCGAGCGACCGTAAGGCAGTCAGCATTGCTGTTGACCGGGGGAACTTCTGCCCTCTTGGGGGAAAGGGGCTGGGGAAGTAGGGGATTCTCATGCGGACGAAGGGACTTGAACCCTTACGCCTTGCGGCACTAGATCCTAAGTCTAGCGCGTCTGCCGTTCCGCCACGTCACTCTCACCCATGCTAGCTCGCCCTCTGGGCCAGGGCGACCTGTAGGGCAGCAGTCTCAGCATCATCGTCATCTCGAATCGGAATCCCGCTCCAAGTCGCGAAAAAGAGGTGTGCTCAGGTAGCGTTCCCCAAAACTAGGCTGGATCATTACAATCCGCTTGCCAGCGTTTTCCGGTCGCCGCCCCACCTGGATGGCTCCCGCCAAGGCAGCCCCAGTGGAAATGCCGGAGAGGATCCCTTCTTCTTTGGCCAGGCGCCGGCTGTAGACCATGCTCTCTTCATCTTCCACTGGGATCACCTCATCCAGCAGGTCGCGCCGCAGCACATCAGGCACGAATCCCGCTCCGATCCCTTCAATGCGATGAAAGCCGGGCCGGCCACCACTCAAGACAGCACTGGCCTTGGGTTCAACGGCCACCAGTCGAATGGCCGGGTTTTTCCCCTTCAAAAACTCGCCCGCCCCCGTGATGGTGCCGCCGGTGCCTACCCCTGCCACCAGGATGTCCACCTGACCATCGGTATCTTCCCAAATTTCCGGGCCGGTGGTTCTGGCATGGATCCGGGGGTTGGCGGGATTGGTGAACTGGCCCAACATGTAAGCGTTGGGAGTGCGGCGGACGATCTCTTCAGCCTTCCAGATGGCTTCCCCCATGCCGCCGGCGCTACTGGCCAGGTGCACCTCTGCTCCGTAGGCTTTCAACAGCAGTCGCCGCTCCAGGCTCATGCTCTCAGGCATGACGATGATGAGCCGGTAACCCTTGGCAGCAGCGGCCATGGCCAGGCCAATGCCGGTATTGCCAGAGGTGGGCTCCACCAAGATGGTCTTGCCGGGGGTGATCAAACCGGCCTGTTCGGCAGCCTCGATCATGCTGACGGCAATGCGGTCTTTCACCGAAGCGGCAGGGTTAAAGCTCTCCAATTTCACCACGATCTCGGCCAGGCACCCCTCCGATTGCGGGATCCGATTCAACCGCACCAGCGGGGTGCGACCGATGAGCTGGGTGATGTTGGCGGCGATTTTCATGGCTAACAAAAAGGAAGAAACCATCGCGGCAGTGGGCCCTAGCCCTTAACTCCGGAGCAACCGAGGGCCTTACGCGAGGCTAACCCTTGAATAAGCTCCTTGGCATGCCCCTTTCAAGATCTCACTGCCCTTGGCCCAGCATTGAGGGGATCCCTGCATTCCTTGAAGTTTTGAGAGGGAGGGCTACAAAACCCCTCCTGAAAATGAATTAGAGTGAGATCACACCGGAAGGACGAGTCCATTATGCACCTGAGTGACATCACTCATCCCAACCAGCTCCGAAACCTGAACCTGAGCCAGTTGCGCAGCCTAGCCCGCCAGATTCGCGACAAACATCTGCAGACGGCTGCCAATTCCCCGGTCGGCTGTCATCTGGGGCCAGGGCTGGGGGTGGTGGAGCTGACCTTGGCCCTCTACAAGACCCTCGATCTGGATCGAGACAAGGTGATCTGGGATGTGGGGCACCAGGCTTATGCCCACAAAATGCTCACCGGCAGGTACCACAATTTCCACACATTGCGCCAGAAGGGGGGGATTTCCGGCTACCTGAAGCGCAGCGAGAGCCGCTTCGATCACTTTGGGGCGGGGCACGCTTCCACCAGCATCTCGGCAGCTTTGGGCATGGCCATCGCCCGGGATCGGCGGGGAGACAACTTCAAGGTGGTGGCCATCATTGGGGATGGTGCCCTGACCGGAGGCATGGCCTATGAAGCCATCAACCACGCCGGGCACCTGCCCAAGACCAACCTAATGGTGGTGCTCAACGACAACGGCATGTCTATTTCCCCCAATGTGGGGGCGATCCCTCGCTATTTAAACCGCCTGCGCCTCAGCCCGCCGGTGCAGTTTTTGGCCGACAGCCTAGAAGAGCAACTGAAGAACCTGCCCCTACTGGGATCCAGCCTCAGCCCAGAAATTGACCGCCTCAAGGAAACGGTGAAGCTGGTTACCGCTGTGCAAAACAACAAAGCCGGCATTATCTTTGAGGAGCTGGGCTTTACCTACGTGGGGCCGGTGGACGGGCACAACCTGGCGGAGTTGTTGGATGCCTTTGAGTTGGCCCACGGCATCTCCGGCCCGGTACTGGTGCATGTAGCTACCGTCAAAGGCAAGGGCTACCCGCCTGCCGAAGCGGAACAGGTGGGGTATCATGCCCAATCCCGCTTCGACCTGGCCACCGGCAAGCCCTACCCGCCCACCAAGCCCAAGCCCCCCAGCTACAGCAAGGTCTTTGGCCATGCCCTCTGCAAGCTGGCCGAGCGGGATCCCCGCATCATCGGCATCACCGCCGCTATGGATACGGGCACTGGCCTGGACAAACTGAAGGAAAAGCTGCCAGATCAGTTTGTGGATGTGGGGATCGCCGAGCAGCACGCTGTAACGTTGGCGGCTGGCATGGCCTGTGAGGGAATGCGGCCAGTGGTGGCCATTTATTCCACCTTCTTGCAGCGGGCCTACGACCAGATCATCCACGATGTCTGTATCCAAAAGTTGCCGGTCTTCTTTTGCTTGGATCGGGCGGGAGTTGTAGGAGCCGATGGCCCCACCCACCAAGGCATGTACGACATCGCCTATCTGCGCTGCATTCCGGAAATGGTGCTAATGGCTCCCAAAGATGAAGCGGAGCTACAGCGCATGGTGGTGACCGGGATCCAGTACACCCAGGGCCCCATCGCCATGCGTTACCCGCGCGGATCTGGCGTGGGGGTGCCTCTGGCAGAAGAGGGATGGGAACCCCTGCCCATCGGCAAAGCCGAGGTGTTGCGCAGCGGCGGCGAGGTGTTGATCCTGGCCTATGGGTCGATGGTGCATCCCAGCCTGCAGGCGGCGGAGATCTTGAAAGAACACGGCATCTCAGCCACGGTGGTCAATGCCCGCTTCGCCAAGCCTCTGGATACTGAGCTGATCCTGCCTTTGGCCGAACAGAGCCGCTTGGTGGTGACGGTGGAAGAAGGTTGCCTCATGGGTGGGTTTGGCTCGGCAGTGGCCGAAGCCCTGCTCGACGCCGACCTGGCAGTGCCCTTGTTGCGCTTGGGGGTGCCGGATGTGTGGGTGGAGCACGCCACCCCCGAGGAATCCTTGGCAGAACTGGGCTTGAACAGTGCCGGGATTGCCGAGCGGATTCGGGCCAAGTTTCAGGCACGAGTTCTCAAGGGATCCCCTGCGGAAGTTCCCACTGTCAATTCCTAAATCTATCCTGAATCTATTCTGAGAGGCCCATCCGCCGGTTGAACTGCTCGATGGCGGCTTGCTGCAGAGCTTCTGCAACAGGGCGGGTGCGCAGGAGGATCTGCACATCTCGCAGCAGGTTTTCTCGCCACAGGTTCTCCCGCAACACCTGCAGGCGGGCGTAGTTGGGATCCAAGCGCATGGCCTTTGCCCCCAGTTCCTCAGCTCGTTCGGTTTCTCCCCGAATGTAGAGGGCAGTCGCCAGGGCCAAATAGGGCTCTGCCACAGAGTCGTTCATCTCTATCGTGCGTTCCCAGCGATCGATGGCGGCGTCGAGATCCCCCTGCTCATAGTCCACCAAGCCGATGTTGTTCATGGCCGGCCAATAGGCGGGATCCAACTGCAAGGTCTTCTCATATTCCTGCCGGGCCGCATCCCACCGATCCAGCATGAGGTAGGCATTGCCCAGTTGGAAGCGAGCGTTGGGGTTATCCGGTTGCAGGGCCACAGCTCGTTCCAGGGTTTCAGCAGCGGCAAAGTAGCTGCCCTGCCGCAAATAAGCCGATCCCAGCGAGTAGAGAACAGCCCCATCTTGAGGAGACAGGGCGCGGGCCTTCTGCAACGAGGCAATCGCCTGCTCCAAGTCCCCCAGTTCTAGGTGGACGTTGCCCAAAACATAGAGCAGCTCTGAGGAGTTGGGCACCATGGCCACGGCCAGTTGCAGGCGGCGCAGCGCTTCTTCCGTTTGACCAAACTGGGCCAGCCGCAGCGAGTCGGTGGCCAGTTGTAGCGCTTGGGCCTGCATCAAGCCCCCATTGGGCAGAGGGACGTGCAGCAACACCTGGGCCTGGGCAGAGCTCCACCCTCCCATCCCCAACACAACTGCCAGGCCCACCGACAAGGCTCGCCAGGGCCGGACGGATAACCGGAACAACAGTGGCGGCATGATACCCACGCAATAAACAGGCCATGCCCATGTTAGCTGCAACAGCCGGGGATCCCTACGTCTTGGTGTTCTCTTCTGCAGCGGCTATTTGAAAGGGCTCTTGAGCTGCTCATGCTCTTCTGCCTGTTGCTGAGGGTGCCCCGGCTTACACAGAGGTGGATAGGCCATGGTTTACCAGCCGAGAGCAGCCAAATCAGAGGCGCCGCCACCGCCGCCCCGATTGGGTGAGCAGATCTTCGGCAGCCTTTGGCCCCCAAGTGCCGGCCTCATAGGTGAACAGAGGCGGTGCAGCACCGCCGCCATTGCCGCTGCCGGGCTCAGACTCCCAGGCCGATAACACCGGCGTCACCACCCGCCAGGCCGCTTCAACCTCATCGGCACGGGTAAACAGCGTTGGATCTCCCAACAGACAATCCAGGAGCAGGCGATCATAAGCATCCGGTGTACTCGCTCCAAAGGCAGTCCCATAGCGGAAATCCATATCCACCGAGCGGGTGCGGATCTCTGGCCCCGGCATCTTGGCCTCAAAGCGCAACGAGATACCCTCATTGGGTTGGATACGCAGCACCAGGATATTGGGGCTCACCTCCCGAGCTGCCGATTGGAACAGGGAAAGGGGCACCTGCTTAAAGTGAATGGCCACCTCCGAAACCTTCTTGGGCAGGCGTTTCCCAGTGCGCAAGTAGAAGGGCACCCCCTTCCACCGCCAAGTATCACACTCCAGTTTCAGAGCGACGTAGGTGGGGGTTTTGGACTGGGGATTGACATTGGGCTCCTGCCGATAGCCCAGCACCGGCTTGCCGGCAATCCAGCCAGGGCCGTACTGCGCCCGCACCGCTGCGGCTGCCACATTGCGGGGATCCGCTAGGCGGGTGGCCTGCAGCACCTTGGTCTTTTCGTTGCGCACCCCATCGCTGCGCAGTGAGACAGGTGGCTCCATGGCCGTCAGGCAATAGATCTGCATTAGGTGGTTTTGCACCATGTCTCGCAGGGCGCCGGCAGTGTCGTAGTAGCCGGCCCGATCCTCCACCCCCACCGTCTCCGCCACGGTGATCTGCACATGGTCGATGTAGTTGCGGTTCCAGAGAGGCTCGAAAATGGCGTTGGCAAAGCGGAAGACCAGCAGGTTTTGCACCGTCTCTTTGCCCAAGTAGTGATCAATGCGGTAGATCTGCTCTTCCTGGCAAATTCGCTGCACAAGGCGGTTGAGTTCCTGGGCCGAGGTGAGGTCGTGGCCAAAGGGCTTTTCGATCACCACCCGCGTTTTGGTCGGATCGGCCACCATACCGGCTGCCCCCAACTGTTGGATGGCCTGAGCATAAAAGTCCGGCGCCACCGCCAGATAGAACACCCGGTGGCCACGGGTGCCCCGCTCCTCATCCAACTGGCTGAGCAGTTGCTTCAGGCGAAGATAGCCTTCTGGATCCCCGATATCCAGGCGGCAATAGAACAGGCGGCTGGCGAAGTCCTGCCATAGGGCCTCCGGCCCCAAGTCCTGGGGGGCAAACTCCTGCACGGCAGCCCGCATTTTTTCCCGATAAACCTCGTGAGTCCAATCGCGGCGGGCCACCCCCACCAAGGTAAACTCCGGCGGCAGCCGTCGCTGCACAAACAGCCGGTAGTAGGCCGGGATCAGCTTGCGGGCCGCCAGATCCCCAGAAGCGCCAAACTGCACCACAATGCAGGGATCCGGGGTGCGTTCTTGGTTGAGACCAACGCGAAGGGGGTTTTCTGCCAGGGTTACCATAGGCCAGCTTGGCTCAAAGAGAAGGATTGGGAAGAACCTAGGGCACCAGAGAACCCTCTAGGCAGCGCAGCACTTCTTCCACGTTCTCGCGGCTGCCGATGATAAGGGGCACCCGTTGGTGGAGAGATTGGGGGACGATGTCTAGGATGGCCTCGGTGCCAGTGGTGGCCGCCCCGCCCGCCTGCTCGGCCAGAAAAGCCAGGGGGTTGGCCTCGTACATCAGGCGCAGCTTGCCCTCCGGTTTTTTCTGGGTGCCGGGATAGAGGTAAACTCCGCCCTGCAGGAGAATGCGGTGAAAATCCGCCACCAGAGCGCCGCTGTAACGGGAGATGTAGCCATCGCGGCGGTGAACATACCGGACATAGTTCTGGATCCCTTCGCTCCACTGGCAAAAATAGCCCTCGTTGAGGCTGTAGACGGAGCCGCGTTCAGGAATGCGGATGTCGCTGCGGGAGAGGATAAATTCCCCCAAACTGGGATCCAACGTAAAACCGTGTACCCCCTTGCCGACGGAATAGACCAATTGGGTGCTGGGGCCGTAGAGAATATATCCCGCAGCCAGTTGGCGACGGCCCGGTTGCAGCAGGTCTTGGTTGTCCGCTTCCGGGCGATCCTCAAGAGGGTGAAGGACGGAGAAGATGGAGCCGACGCTGAGGTTGGCGTCAATGTTGGAGGATCCATCCAGGGGATCGATCATCAGGGCCAGGCGGCTGAGGGAGCAGTTTTCCGGCAGGCGAGCCGGGGTTTTCATCTCTTCCGAGACCAGCCGACACACCAGGCCCGTTTGCTCCAAAGCGCGAATGAAGGCCCGGTTGGCATAGTCATCCATCTGTTGCTGTTCTTCCCCTTGGACATTGAGGCTGCCGGTAACCCCCAGCGCCCCTTCGATCAGTCCTGCCTGACTCAGCCGCCGGGCGATCATCTTGCCGGCCAGGGCAATGCGGTTCATCAGGGCGCTGAAGTCTTGGGCCTCTGCCGTAAAACTGCCAAACTGCTGTAAAACATGACGGGAGAGGGTGAGCACATCCCGCAACATCTCCCGTGAGGACTCCGTCCCGCTAACGCGGTCGGCACTGCTGGGCACTGCAGGCGAGGGGAGAGGAGAGCTGAGAACCATACGAGGCTTCGCCAACACGAAGGGGAAACACCAACACCCAGGATCCCTGGCCCCCATGTTTTGACTCGGTCTCGCTAACGCGATTGGAACCTGGGATCCCTTCTATTAGGTAGGCTGGCCGATTCCTGGCGCAGGTGCAGACAACTTACAGAGTTGCTTCAGATTTGGTTTGGATCCCTCTTGCCGACAGAGCTAGTGTTCCCCCGAAGAGAGGCGGTAGGATGAGTTCTAGCCGTTTTCTTCCTTGCCCACTTCCTCTCGATTCCCTCTGGCAATGATGGCCAATTCCCCTTTCCCGCTGCGCAGCCAAGTGGTTACCCAAGGGGTACAGCGCTCCCCCAACCGCGCCATGCTCAGGGCCGTAGGCTTTCGCGACGAAGACTTCGGCAAGCCCATTGTCGGCATTGCCAACGCCCACAGCACCCTCACCCCCTGCAACATCGGGATCCAAACTCTGGCGGAGCGGGCGGAGGCGGCTTTGAGAACGGCGGGCTGTATGCCCCAGGTGTTCGGCACCATCACCATTAGCGACGGCATCTCGATGGGCACGGAGGGGATGAAATACTCCCTGGTGTCGCGGGAAGTGATTGCCGATTCCATCGAGACGGTGGTCAACGGCCAGAGCATGGATGGCCTCTTGGCCATCGGCGGCTGCGACAAGAATATGCCGGGGGCGATGATTGCCATAGCCCGCCTCAATGTGCCCTCCATCTTCGTCTACGGCGGCACCATCAAGCCGGGTCACTACAATGGCCGCGACCTCACCATCGTCAGCGCCTTTGAAGCGGTGGGGGAGTTCAGTGCCGGGCGCATCTCCGAGGAAGAGCTGCTGGCGGTGGAGCGCCACGCCTGTCCCGGTGCGGGATCCTGCGGCGGCATGTACACGGCCAACACCATGTCCAGCGCGTTTGAGGCTATGGGGATGAGTCTGCCCTACTCCTCCACCATGGCTGCAGAAGACGAAGAGAAAGCCGAAAGTGCCGCCCAATCGGCCAAGATCTTGGCAGAGGCCATCAAAGCCAACCTCCGCCCCCGCGACATCATCACCCGTAAAAGCATTGAAAATGCCATCTCGGTGATCATGGCCGTAGGGGGATCCACCAACGCCGTGCTCCACTTTCTGGCCATTGCCCATGCGGCAGAAGTGCCCCTGACGCTAGATGATTTCGAGACCATTCGTGCTCGCGTGCCTGTCCTCTGCGATCTCAAGCCTTCAGGGCGGTTTGTGGCCACCGACCTGCACCGGGCCGGCGGGATCCCCCAGGTGATGAAAATGCTGCTCAACCACGGCCTGCTGCACGGGGACTGCCTCACCATCTCCGGCCAGACCATCGTCGAAGTCCTGCGGGATGTGCCGGACGAGCCTAGCCCGGATCAGGAGGTGATCCGCCCTTGGCACAGCCCCCTGTATCCCCAAGGGCATCTGGCCATCCTCAAGGGGAATCTGGCTCCCGAAGGAGCAGTAGCCAAGATTACCGGCGTCAAGAACCCGAAAATTACCGGGCCGGCGCGGGTCTTCGATTCAGAGGAGTCCTGCCTGCAGGCCATCCTCTCCGGCCAGATCCGAGCAGGGGATGTGGTGGTGATCCGCTACGAAGGCCCCAAAGGTGGCCCCGGCATGCGGGAGATGCTCTCGCCCACCTCGGCGATTATCGGCGCTGGCTTGGGAGATAGCGTTGGCCTGATCACCGATGGCCGCTTCTCCGGCGGCACCTACGGCATGGTAGTGGGCCATGTGGCTCCCGAAGCCTATGTGGGGGGCACGATTGCCCTGGTGGAGGAAGGGGATCTCATCACCATTGATGCCCCGGCTCGCCAGTTGCACTTGCATGTGAGCGAAGAAGAGCTGGCCCGCCGCCGCGCCCGCTGGTCTCCTCCTGAGCCTCGCTACAAACGGGGCACCCTAGCCAAGTACGCCAAGCTGGTCTCCAGCAGCAGCTTGGGAGCAGTGACGGATTTGAACCTGTGGGATTAATTTCCCTCACCCCCGGCTCGTCTCCCAGAGGGAGAATTGGTACTTGAGAGATAGCTCCAGATTCCTGACCCTGCAGGGATCAGCCTTGCTGGGTTAAGTGCAAGAAAGCGGCAGAGATGAAGGATCCCTGCCGCTGGGTTTTATGGGCTGACGGCCTCAGAGACAACTAGGTACCGATGATCCCGCCGTCATTTTTGGTGATCACCACCACCGCCGAGCGGGGGTAGAGATTGGGGTCGTAGTCTGGCCAGCGGGAATCGACCTTGCCGGCAGCAAAGTCGTCCTCGCTGGTGCTGGCGCCTGGGTGCTGCACGTTGATGAACATGGTGCGCTGATCGGGAGTGGTGACCACACCGGTGATCTCCTGCCCAATCGGCCCGGTTAAAAAGCGGCGAATTTCCCCTGTATCCGGATCGGCAGCCAACATTTGGTTGTTGCCAAAAGGCGCAAACTCCTCTTTGTTGAGATTGCTTTCGCTGGTGTCGGTCTGGATCCAGAGGCGACGGCTGGCATCGAACCACAGACCATCGGGAGAGTTGAAGATGTTGTCTTCATTGAGGGGCTGGCCCGATAGCTTGCGGCTATCTTCCGGCGGCCCGGCCAAGACAAAGAGATCCCACTCAAAGCGGGTGGCTTGAGGCCGGTCGTTGGCTTCCTTCCAGCGGATGATGTGGCCCCACTTGTTTTTGGGACGGGGGTTGGCAGCGTTCACCTGGTCTTGTTCCCGACGGCTGTTGTTGGTCAGGGTAAAGTAGACCATGCGGGTTTGCGGATCCACCGCTCCCCACTCAGGCCGGTCCATTTTAGTAGCACCGACAAAATCCGCCGCCGTGCGGGTATTCACCAACACATCTGCTTGGCTGGTGAAGCCGTTTTCCGGGGTTAGACCGTTTTTCCCAAACACCAGCGGCAGCCACTCCCCTGTGCCATCTTCGTTGAACTTGGCCACATACAAGGTGCCATTGTCCAACAGATGTCCGCCCGCCGTTTCCTTGCGGTAGGGCTCGGCAGAGACGTACTTGTAGATGTACTCAAAGCGGGCATCGTCCCCCATATAGGCCACAATCGGCTGGCCTTCCACCGGCGGCTGAAACACCACGCCTTCGTGGGCGAAGCGGCCCAGAGCGGTGCGCTTCTTGGGAGTGCTGCTGGGATCAAAGGGATCGATCTCCACCACCCAGCCAAAAGTGTTGGGCTCATTGCGGTAGTCTTGAGTGGCATCCGCAGCGGTGGGGGTGGCATTGAAGCGGATGAACTCGTCTGCCTTGTTGCTGGCCAGCTCCCAGCCGTAGCGAGAAGTCTCGGTGCTCACGCCGTAGCGCTTGTGCTCCCGGGGCAGGTTGGGCTTTTGGTCGGGGCCTTTGCTGGTGTTGCTAAAGTAGCCCGCCCAGTTCTCCTCACAGGTGAGGTAGGTATTCCAGGGAGTGACGCCGTGGGCGCAGTTGTTCAAAGTACCCCGGGTCATTGTGCCTTCAGGGCTGAACTTGGTTTTCACGAAGTCGGATCCCCGCACCGGGCCGTGGATCTCCATGAGGGTAAGACCGGTGATGCGGCGGTTGAGGCGATCCCGCACCACTTCCCAACTGCCATCTCCCTGCTGCTTGATGTGGACAATGCTCACCCCGTGAGCATTCAGCTCTTTCAGCACCTGGTCGGGATCGCGGCTGCCGTCAGGATTGGTGGGATACAGGTCGGCATCCAGCTTCTGGCCCACAGCCGCAGCATGCATAAACCGAGGCTCAACGTACTCGTGGTTAAACACCAGCAAACCCTCGGTGGAGCTGCCCTGCCAGGGATCCTTCCCTTCGATGGGGAAGAAGTGCATGCCATCGTGGTGGCTGCCCACCTGCATTCCCTGCTCGGCACCAGTGTTTTCCAGCTTGAACTGTGGATAGGTGCCGGTGATGGGAGTACCCCAAGCCAGCAGCGGACGGGCAGTGTAGCCTTCGGGCACCACCAGTTTGTCTTCCGCGCTCACAGGAATTGCCTTGAAGCCCAGCAAAGCACTGCCACTGGCGGCTTTTGCCGATTTGGAAGCACCGTTCAGCGCAGGCAAGCCAAAAAAGGTGGCCACCGCCGCAGCAATTCCCCCCTGCAACACTTGACGCCGCTGCAAACGGCTCTCCAGGATGCTGCTGAAAGTGGGGTTGGGAGAGTGGTTACACATAGGCTCGTCTCCAGGACGAAGCTTAGGGCCATGCGAATGGATACTCACGTTGACTTCTCCTCTTGTCTTGACAAGTTTTGTTTAGAAACTTGGCGAGTCTTAATAAAACAGCACCCACTCCCTGCGCTAGTCTATCTGCGCATCAGAATTAGGCACTACATACAAAGTTAGTGACCCAACGTTAAGAGGAGACCAAGGCTAGGTTAAGCCTTGCAGGTCTAAACAGTTTCTTTAGATTGAGGCGGCAGTTTCTTAACCATTTGTTACGATGGGAAGAGGACTTGCCTGATGTCAAGTGAATCAATTGCTGAATCAACTGCAAATGAAGAAGTGGCCTGCAGTCCTTGAATAGCGATTCTTAGGATTCTTTTCGTAACCTAGAGAACAAATACACCCCATCTTGGTGGTACAGAAGCTGGAATTGAGTTTCCTTCTGTAAAGCTTCAATCAGGACACGGGAAAACTCTGGACTGCTGCGCCACCCCGGATGACGGGTGTTGAGCAACACATAATCAAAGGGATCCCATTGAGAAGGCGGGGATCCATTGAAGCGGCCCTCGTCTGTAAAGTAGATTACAGGTCGCTGGGTGAGGTGAGGGCTGATCTCGTGGGTGGTGAGGACGCCCCCTTGGGTGGTGATCTGGGCAAGAGCCTGTCGGGTTGCCTGCCAAGTGTCCAGGGAGCTGAGATAAATCGAGCCGAAAAAGGTGTATTTCCCCAAGGCCAAAAAGGCCAGCGAAGACCAGATCAGGGGCAGTTTTCCATCTTTTATAAGATGGCTCTGGAAGAGGTGATTTTTCACATTCTCGATGACAGCTAAGAACAAGAAAGGAACGATAGGCAAAGCGTACTGATGCACCAGATCTCGATAGGCGGGGTTGCTGGAGAGTATATTCAAACCCAGGGTAGGCAGGGCAGGGATCCAGGGATCCCAGTGTCGCCAAGAGAGGCCCCAAGCCAAAGGCGCAACCAATAAAAATCCATAAAACAGGGTGTCCAGAGAGAAGACTTTGCTCAAAACCAGCATCGGTCTCAAGATTAAACCTTGAACAATTTCCGCAACAGAATTCCCTAGATAGTCGTAATGAGAAACGGCTGCCGGCTCGCTGCCGCTGAAGTAAGGGATGATCCCAAAAGTGGCTATCCCAAACCAAGCCGATCCTGCCGCAATTGCCGTCCAGCCGCCCACTTGGCAGCGCCATTGCCAGCGTTCTTGAATTCGTCCTCTTTCCCAAAGCAACAGCCAGGCTCCCAGGGCGACAACATTGAGAGACAACACTGCTTTACAGCCGAGGATGCCGCTCAAACAGAGAAGGAACCCCCACAATTTTCCAGAGCGAATGCAGAGCACAGCCGCCAAGAAAAGGGGAACGGCCAAAACCTCTGGATGAAAATCAAAAAGGTTGACGTTAAAAATGGCCGGGTAGAGAAGATAGGCCCCGGCAATCACCATTGCTTGGCCGGGATTGATCTTGGCCTGAAGTGCAAGGTGATAAATAGCCAATGCTCCCAAGGTTAACGCCAGGGATTGGAGCCCAAACAGCCAATAGACCGAGGGGACAATGCGGTACAAAAAGCTGATGGGATAGAGAATAAAGGCTGCGTGGTCTCCCAAGATGTGGATCCCTCGAATGGTCGAAAACGGAACCTCTCCCCGACTGATTAGATAGATGGATTGGTCGAAGATGCCAAGATCGTATCCTCCAGACTGAAACAGGTGATGCCGGACAACACTACAGCCAAAGAGAATGAAGAAATTAAAAATCATGATTGCCAGCAGAAGTGGAGGCAGAGGACGATCCTTCATAAGAACTAGGGCTTTTGATTTATAGATCTTGGCAAGGTAACTTTATCGCTTTTCTCAGCCTTGCGTGACATCCTAGCGAGATCTGGATTCGGTAGAGGCTCCGCCGCAATTCCGGACATTTCTCTTTCCTCGGGAGTATGAGGAATGGCTCAAGCTTGTTGGAGATAACGATACAGATGAGTTAGGACTGGTTACGACAAGAGGGTGTGATTTGGCCCAAGATGGCAGCATGTCTTGCCCCAGTTGCTTCCGGTAAATTGTTGGTCTTACCTTGCCAGGTTTTATAGGCCAATACTGCGAAGGCAAGAGCCTCTTTGGCCTCAGAAGGGATCCCCACTTGGTCGGAAGTCAACAGGGTTGTGGTCGGCAGTTGCTCCTGCAGCAGTTGTATGAGAACAGGGTTTTGGGTGCCGCCACCGCTGAGAATAACTTGATCTGGGGTCGCGGGCAAAAAGTCCCTATAGGCTTGGGCAATGGAGCAGGCTGTGAACCCCGTGAGGGTGGCAATACAGTCGTGGGCGGATATAAATTGGGGCCAAATTCGCTCTAAATAAAGGGATCCAAAATACTCTCGGCCAGTGGTTTTGGGCGGTGCCTTTTGAAAATAGGGATCCCGCATCCATTCTGTAATTTTTTCCCAGTGGATCTGGCCTTGGGCAGCCCATTTTCCGTCGCGATCAAAGGCTTGTTGTCCTTGGCTGGCCCGCATCACCGCCAGATCGATCAAAATGTTGCCGGGGCCAGTGTCGAAAGCCAAGGGGGATCCCCCACTGCAGAGGCTGGGGAGATAGGTAAGGTTGGCAATGCCGCCGATGTTTTGGGCCACACGATGAAGGTGGGGATGCCTCAACAGAAGCCAGTCCACAAAAGCTACCAAAGGTGCGCCTTGGCCTCCTGCTGCCATGTCCCGCACCCGAAAATTGCTCACCACCGGGATCCCGGTCAGCTCGGCAATAACTGCAGCTTCACCGATTTGCAAAGTCGAAGCTTCTGGCCCACCGGGGTTATGCCAAAGGGTTTGACCATGGCTGCCGATGAGATCGATCTGTTGGGGGGTGAGATGGGCCGCTTGGATCCCTTGCAAGGCCGCTGCCGCAAAAGCTCGACCCAAGCGAAAGTTCAAGGTGCAGATGTGATCTACCGTGCCGGTTTTGGGATTCGCAGCCCGCAAAATCTCTGCCCGCAGCGTCGGGGAATAGGGGATTGTTTGGAAATGTATCAACTCCCACTGTAGGGAATCGTCGCCCTCGATGCGGACGATGGCTACATCGATCCCGTCTACAGAGGTGCCCGACATTAAGCCAATGACAATCATTTTGCTGGCGGCTCAACCAGAGGCTTGAGAAGGTCTAAAGTTTTGCCCCCTTTCCCCTTCCCCTTTTTAGGATACAGGCAGGGTATCCAGAGCTACCGTGTGGGGGACTATGAGTGAAGCCATCCGCTACGACCTTCTTTTGGTGGGGGGAAGCTCCTCCAACTTGATCTTGGCCCACCGCCTTTTGGATCTGGCCAAGCTCTCTGGGCTGAAAATCTCTATTGCCATTTTGGAAAAAGCCCGCCAATTCGGCGGTCACATCGTCAGTGGCGCCATCTGCAACCTCCAAGTGATCGCCAAGCTCTTCCCCGATTTTGAAAGCCAAGGATTTCCCCACGAAGGCCGGGTGGAAGCCAATCACTTGAGCGTGCTGGGATCCCAACAGCGCTGGGATCTGCCGGAAGCGGTGATCCCGCCGGGATTTCGCAAGCAGGGGCAGTTCATTCTCACCCTCAGCCACGTCATCCGTTGGCTGGCCGAAACCCTGCAGGAAAAAGCCAAAGGGATCCCAAATGTTACCCTCGATGTGTTCCCCGGCTTTGCCGCCCATGAAATCCTCTACGAGGGGGAGCGGGTGATTGGGGTGCGGGCGAGCGATTCTGGCCAAGTTTACGAAGATTGCATCTTTGCCGAACTCACCTGTTTCGGCGACAAAGGCTTCATTTCCAAAGATCTCATCGAGAAGTTTCAACTGCGCCCCAACCCGCAATTGTGGTCGGTGGGGGTCAAAGAGGTGTGGCAGATCCCCCAGTCCCTGCAGGGGCAGGTGTGGCATACCTTGGGCTACCCGGTTTTGGATGGCAGCTTCAGCGGGGGCTTTGTCTATGGCCTCAAAGACAATCGCCTGGCCTTAGGTCTGATCATCGGCCTCGACAGCAAGAACCCCAACCTTAACCCCCAGCAGCGTCTGCAGGAGTTCAAAGCTCACCCCTGGATCCAGTCCCTGATTGCCGGCGGCAAGTTGCTCAAGTACGGGGCTGCCGTGATTCCCGAAGGGGGCTACCACAGCCTGCCCACCCGGTTTGGCGTTGAGGGAGCCCTGCTGTTGGGGGATGCGCTGGGGGTGTTGGATGTGGGCAGCTTGGCCGGGGTGGATAACGCGATGGAAACCGGCTATCTGGCGGCGGGCCTCATTCACGATGGCTTCTTGAAAGGGGATCTGCGCATCCAGGCCGACTACCAAAGGGCGGTGATGGAAAGTGCGGTGGGGCAAAACCTCTACCGCAGCCGCTATTTCCGCGAGGCTTTTCTGGAGAACTCCCGCTTGCTGGAAGAATACTTGCCTCAGGTGTGCCGCAGCGTCGATGCCGGCCATCCCTGGCTGGGATCCCTGCGCTGGGGTTTACAGGATCCCGTTCGCCGCGGACGAGAAACTCTGCGCGCCTACACCCTGCTCACCGGGCGGGTCAGCCCCAGCGAGCCACCCCCGCGAGGCTATGTGGCCCCCCACGCTGCCATTCAAGCGGATTTTGTGGCCCCCACAACCTTGGCTCCCCAGGAATTGGCCTCTCGACCGGGCTATTTCTCGCGGCCCGATGCGGTTTTTTTCGCGGATCCCCGCTACCCCGAAGGCAACCGTCATATCTTGGAGTTCGACGCCGAAACCTGCCGCCGGTGCATCGCCACCTACGACAAGCTGAATCGCCCCACCCCCTGCGTGGCCGACTGCACAGCCGAGGTACACCACATCCGCGACCAAAATGGCATCCGCTCCCATGCCATGTCTTTGGAAAACTGCATCCAGTGCCGCACCTGCGAGATCATCTGTCCCCACTTAAACTTGCGGGTCAACCCCAGCTACGAGGGATCCGGGCCGGATTTCTATGGGCTGTAGCCGTTGCTGAGGTTAACTCAGTTCGCTGCAGCTCGCCTGATCCTGGGGGTCTAGCAACTGAGGTGAATGGATCTGGCCATCTTGGCCGGCGATCCCAGGGATCCAAGCAACCTTGGAAATTGGCTAGGTTGGGTTAGGGCTTGTTGGAGATCTTTTGTCGGTGAGCGATTCTTTGGATGTCCAGGCTCCTCTGCCCGCCATTTTGGCCGATCTGCAAGAAGCTCTGGAATCCCTGGGGTTGGGCCATCTTCAGGTACAAGCGCGGCTTTCCGGCCACCGCCTGTTGCTGCGTCTAGAAGGGGATCCCCTGCCTGAGCCGGATGCTTTGCTGGGGAGCCTCTCGCCGGCATTGGAGCACATGGCGCTGACCCACAGGCAACGTCAGGTGGAGCTTTTTGGCTTTTTGGCCAACGAAGGGATCCCGGAATGGCACCGCGAGTGGCGCTATCAGCCCCAGCCCAACCCCAACAGCCCTCTGTATCGCGCTCAGCGGGGGGATGAGGTGGCCATCCAGCAGGTGTTCAATTACCTGTTGCGTCCGGAAGGGATCCAAGCACGGGTTCATTTCCATCCCAAACTGGGCCTCCTGCAGGTGAACTTGCAGGCGGCAGAAGCTCCGGATCCGGCTTGGGCTAAGGATTTTCTGCGGCGAGCCTTGACCCGTCTGGAATGGACTTTCTTGCAAAGGCTGCGGCTTTCTGGGCAGAAACTGGGCTCTTTTTTCCCGGCCTGGAGCCAAGAGTTCGATCTCAAACAGCCTGCCTTTTGGCAGTCCCCGCAGGTGCCCTTGACCGGGCGATCCCCCATCGCCGAGAAGGAAAGGGTTGCCGAGCCGCCACCCCCTTCCCCTGCCGTCCTAGACTGAAGAACAGTGCTCGTCGGGGTTGGCATGCGGGTTGTTTTTTTCGGCACGCCAGAGTTTGCTCTGCCTTCGCTGCGGATCCTGTTGCAGCCGCAGTCTCCCTTTGAAGTGGTGGGATTGGTCTGTCAGCCGGATCGGCCCCAGGGGCGAGGGCAAAAGGTGCTCCCGCCCGCTACCAAAGTGTTGGCTCAAGCCCACGGGATCCCTGTGTGGCAGCCTGTCCGCTTGCGGCGGGATCCCCAAGTGCTGGCGGCTCTGGAGGCGCTGGCTGCCGATGTGTTTGTGGTGGTGGCCTACGGCCAGATCTTGCCCCTGACGGTGTTGCAGATGCCCAAGCTGGGCTGTGTGAATGTGCATGGATCCCTCCTGCCCGCCTATCGTGGCGCTGCCCCCATCCAGTGGGCTATTGCCAACGGCGAAACCGAGACCGGCGTAACCACGATGCTCATGGATGAGGGAATGGATACAGGAGCCATCTTGCTCCAGGCCAAGCTACCCATTGGGCCAGAGCAAACCAGCCTAGAATTGGCACCCCAACTGGCTCAACTGGGGGCAGAACTCTTGGTGGAAACACTCCTGAAATTGGAGAAAGGCGAACTCACCCCTATTCCTCAGGACGGATCCCAGGCTACTTATGCTCCTCTGTTGAAGAAGCCAGATTTTCATCTGGATTGGCAGCGCTCGGCTCAAGCTTTGCACAATCAAATTCGCGCCTTTTCCCCCAACTGTTTCACCGGTATAGAGGGACAGCGGATAAAGATTGTCCGCTCCGCCTCTCCCCAACTGCACTCGCCACCCCCTGAAATCCCCCAGGGCAGTCCCGGAGAAGTGGTGGGGTTGGCCAGAGGAGAAGGGATCTACGTAGCCACAGGAGAGGGATCCCTGTTGATTCGACGGGCGCAACTGCCCGGCAGAAAAGAACAATCGGCTTGGGACTTGGTCAATGGCGGCCAGCTCAAGGTGGGAATGCGCTTTGAGCCGCTCCCCGATTCTTGAGAGCCGTACAGGGATCCCTTGGGCGCGGCCAACCCAAAGACGGCGAACCTGTCCGTTGCCTTGATTCTACTCTCTCTCTCTGGGAGAAAGGCTGGGGGTGAAGACTACTCCGGCTGGGGAAACTCCTGCCAAAGGTTGGTGCGCTGGCGCAAGCTGAGGAACTGTCCGCCGCCCAAGATGAGGTGGTCCAAAACCGGGATCTGCAGCAGCTGCCCCGCCTGCAAGAGTTGCCGGGTAAGGGCAAGATCTTCTGGGCTGGGATCCAAGCTGCCGGAAGGGTGGTTGTGGGCCACCAGGATGCGGCTGGCTCCTTGCTTGATGGCGCTGCGGAAGGTTTCCCGCGGATGGGTGAGGGTTTCGGTGGCTGTCCCCCGGGTTACGATCTGCTGGCCAATGAGGCGGTGCTTGATATCTAGGTGCAAAACGGCAAAATGCTCCTGGGTCTCCCACATCAGGTCGCCGCTCAGGGCCATGGCTGCCTGTTCCGGCGACTCGATCACCGTGCGTTCTGGCGGGCGACCCAAAAACACCCGTCGCCCCAGCTCGATGGCAGCCAACACCGTTGCTGCCTTGGCCGGGCCAATGCCTTCAATTTGCAGCAGCTCCCCTGCCTCCACCTGGCGCAGTTGGGCCAAGGGATCCCCTTGGGCTTCTAACTTTTTCAGGAGCAACTGGGCGAGGCCGACTGCCGAGAGCTTGCCTGGCCCCTGGCCAGTGTTGAGCAAGATGGCCAGCAGCTCGGCGTGGGAGAGGTGCCTTGCCCCTTGGCTGAGCAGCCGCTCGCGGGGACGATCTTGGGCGGGAATATCGCTGATGCGCAGCACGTACTGGCTCATGTCGCGGCTATGGCGGAGAAGAGAAGTGGGGAGAAGCTTTCAGCAGCCAAAACGGGCTTCGGCGCTCAAGGGCCTGCCAGGATCCCAGTGTGGCATCTGACCCGTTATCGGGAACTGCCAACTCCGCCACAAAGGGATCCCAAGTCACCAAGTAATCGGGCATTTGCCTTCTGGCCTGCCAGTCAGCCAGCCCGGCTCGGCTGGCCGCGTAGGGCACCTGTAGCGGGCCATAAAAATAGGGTACAAAAGAGCGAAAGCCGTACAGGCCCACCGTTCCAGAGAGAGCCGGCTGGGCGTTGTTTTCGGAAGTGGCAAACTGCCGGAAAAAGTGGACGGCTCCTCCCTGGGTGTGTTGCAGCAGGCGGGGGAAGACCCAGCACCAGGCCAGTTGAGCGCTCAGTCCCGTGGCCAAGAGCAAAACTGTCCAGCCCCAAGCCCGCCGCCGTCCTCGACTCCAAAGGAGAATTCCCAGCAGCAGGATCGCGGCGGGGACGTAGGTCAACACCGGCCACTCCACCTCAGCCTGCAGGTATCCCAGCACCAAGCTGCTGGAAAAGTCGTCAGGGATGCCGGCAAAGACCCATGCTTGGACTAGCCCAGCGGGGTCCTGGGATCCCAGCCAAGGCAGCAATAGCCACAGGGCCAGCCAAAACAAGCCACTGAGCAGGATCCAGGCACTTTCCCAAAAACTGGGCCCTCTTTTCTCAGCAACCAGGCGCTGCAAGCGCAGGGCAGCAAAGTAGGCCCCAATGGGGTACAGCAGCGAGGTGTAGTGTACCAGCTTGGTTTGCACCAGCAGCGAAAACAGGGCCAGCACCACCCCAAAAGCCACCAACAGCAGAGATTCTGCCCGCCGAGTCAAATCCACCGAGCCCACGCTCCTGGGGATGGGCTGCAGGATCTCGGCCAAAGCCAAAGAACCCCAGGGAAAGCACCCTAGGGCAAAGGCCAACAGATGAAAATAAACCGGGCCGGGATGCCCATCTGAGCTGGTGAGGATGCGCCATTGGTAGCGCCCAAACTCTTCCACCCATTCTGGCCCCCGTTGCACCCCCTCCAACGCCAGCCAAGTGAGGGGAACAGCCACAGCTAGGCTGAGGAAAACCAGGCTCTCCCCCCATCGAAGGGGAGGATCCCGTTGCCAGAGCTTGTAGAGGATCCAGATAGCCAGGGGCAACACCAGCCCCACCGGCCCTTTGGCCAACACTGCCAAGCCCAGGGCCAGCGCCCCCACCGCTCTCCACCTGCGTCCAGAGTACCCGGCCCGCCAGGCCTCCTCGGCGGCCCAAAGGGATCCCAGCCCCACACCCATGCCCAGGTTGAGTAGCGGGTCGATGAGACCAGTTTTGTAAAAAAACAAGGGCAGGTAGCCCGTCAGCAGCAAGATCCCCCATAGGCAGCCGAACCCCATCCCGCCCAGACAGGATCCCCACCCCACCAATAGCGCCACTGTGATCCCGCCAGCAAAAGCATTGGGCAAGCGCACTGCCCCTTCGTTCATCCCTAAAACAGCCATGGACAGGGCCTGCAGCCAAAAAAAGAGAGGGGGCTTCTCGAAAAAAGGCTCCCCGTTGATGGCCAACGAGAAAGGATCCCCGCTGGCCAGCATCTGCCGCGCCAAGCTGGCGTAGATCAGCTCATCCCAGTCGAACAGGTAGGGGATCCCCTGACCTACCCACAGCCACAGGCCGGCCAAAAGCCCCATCCCCAGGGATCCCTTGAGGCGGCCCAGAAAGCTAGGCATGGAAAGCTTCTGAAGACACCACCCGGCCCACATTTTGAGGCGACCGCATCAGCCGCAGCAACTGGGCTGCCAGAGCGGATCCCTCTGTCTCTACCGGAATCTCCACCCCACACCAACGGCTGGAGCTACCCTGCAGGGCAGCTATCCACTCCGGGGCAAGGGATCCCCGCGCCACCCCGATCAATTGCGGCAGCCCCTCCCGGCGATACAGCCCGATCCAGCGCACGGCCAGCTGAAAGGGCCCAGGCCGGAAGCGGGGGTTTGGGCTGCCATCGGCCTCGAACTTGCTTAGCATCAGTTGCAGCGAGTAGATCTGGCGACTATTGAGAGGGGGAGCAGAAACCCGGCGGGCGCGGAACGTGGCAACCATCTCCGCAAAAGGGATCTGAACGGTCTGCTCCTCTCCCGGCCTGGTGTCGAAGGCATAGCCGTGGGCGGGGCTGTCCCAGCCGCTTTGATCCCGCAGCAGGACCTTATACCGCTGACCATCCCCTCGCAGGCGCAGCTCCAGACCGGCAAACTCCGATAAGTCCAGCGGCGGCTGACAATTGCGGGTGCGCGTGGAAACAAACCCCCCAAAGTTGGCCGTGGAAACCTGGCCTGCGAACAGCAGCTCCTCCTTTCCCCAGAGCAGTTGGCTTTGGCTCGCCCCGCCCATCACCACATCGTCCAAAATGCCCCAAAACCGATGCAAATCCGGGTTGGGCCGGCGAAAGTCGAACAGCATCCGCTCCGTTTGCCCACTGCTGCGCAATTGCTCCAGATAAGCCTTGGCCGTTGGTGGATCCCCCAAACCTAGGATCACGGTTGCTGTCGCCCAATCTGGCGTATGGCTCACCTCCACGCCCTGCTGCCGCAGGGCCTCCGCCAACCCGTCAGGCAAACCTTCCCCCACCACCCCTATCTGGATAGCGACCGGCTCGGAAAGAGAAGGTGGCACACAATCATCCTCCACGGCCTGGAACCCATTTTGAACCCGACGCCACACCTCAGCCCAAGGCAGGGCCTCATAGTAGGTGAGCGTGTTCCAGAACCGCCCCAGATCCCAAGGCATGAGTCTACCTCATCTCTTCAGAGGTCTATCCCGGATCCCTAGCTTAGGGCAGCGCCGAAGAACTCCACCGCTTCTGCCAACACGTCTAAAAAGCGATCCACCTCCGCCAACGTGTTGTACAGGTAAACACTGGCTCGGGCAGTGGATTGTACTCCCAAATAGCGATGGAGGGGTTGAGTGCAGTGGTGCCCCGCTCGAACGGCAATGCCTTGCTCATCCAGCAAAGTAGACAGGTCATGGGGATGGACAGCCTCCACCGAAAAGCTAACCAGCCCTGCCCGTCGCGCCGGATCCTTGGGGCCATAAACCGTAATACCCGCTATGTGCTGGATCCCGTCCAACAGGTGGGTAATCAACCTTTGTTCATGGGCATGAACCCGCTCCAGACCGATCTGGCTCAAGTAATCTACGGCTGCCCCCAGCCCCACCGCCTGGGCAATCGCCGGCGTACCAGCCTCAAATTTGTGGGGGATATCCGCATAGGTGGCGTGATCCCAGTACACATCGGCGATCATCTCTCCCCCACCCAAAAAAGGGGGCATCGCTCGCAGCAGCTCCCGCCTGCCGTAGAGGACGCCAATCCCCGTTGGGCCACACATCTTGTGCCCCGAAAAGGCCAACCAATCGCAATCCAGCGCCTGGACATCCACAGGCATGTGGGGCACGCTCTGGCAGGCATCCAGCAAAACCTTGGCTCCGTAACGATGGGCCAGTTCAGTAATCTCCTGAACGGGGTTGATGGATCCCAGCATGTTGGAGACCTGGGTTACCGCCACCAAGCGGGTGCGGTCGCTGAGCAAAGATTGGTAGTGCTCCAGATCCAACTCTCCCTCTGGCGTGATCTGGATGAACTTGAGGTGGGCTCCCGTCTTCTGGGCCACCCATTGCCACGGGATTAGGTTGCTGTGGTGCTCCATCACCGAGAGGACGATCTCATCCCCCCGCTCCAGATGGCTCAAGCCCCAACTGTAGGCCACCAGATTGATGGCTTCGCTGGCATTGCGGGTGTAGATGATCTCCTGAGGAGAAGGCGCGTTCACAAACCGAGCGATCTTTTCCCGCGCCCCCTCATAGGCATCTGTGGCTTCGTTGCTCAGCGTATGCACCCCACGATGCACGTTGGCGTTGCAGTGTCGATAGTAATGATCCATCGCCTGCATAACCGCCAGTGGCTTTTGAGAAGTGGCGGCATTGTCAAAGTAGATTAGCGGGTGGCCGTTGACCTGGCGCTGCAAAATCGGAAAATCTGACCGCACCTGGGCAGCCAGATCGAAAGAATGGTCAAGCTTGAGAGAAGAAAGGGGGGATACCGCCATGGTCTGCGCAAAAAGCCTGCTTCCCTCAGTATGACATCGCTTCCGGCCAGCCTTCGGCAAACCCATCCGCCCAATCCCTTCCAGCATCCAGGGATCCCTTCCTCCCTGACCTGAAAGCGAAGCTTGTCACAAAATGTAACTTTGTGTTAAGTTTGGTTACAGCAACCAATACGAGGTATTAGCAATGCAATCGTCTCCCAGGATCCCTTCTCGTCTGGACTCCGCTTCTGTTGCCCAGTACTACGACACCACCAACGACTGGATCCCAGGCTGGACAGAGCAAGCGGAGCGTTGGAATGGACGCTTGGCCATGTTGGGCTTGGTGATCAGCATTGCTACAGAAGCGGTGCTGGGCCACAGTGTTTTTGCCAGCACTCTCGCCCAGTGGCTAGGTCTGCAATAACCTGCAATAATTTGTCGAAGAACTTTTCGGTAGAGCCACATTGGACATCTCACAGACTTTCTCTTCGGCTTTGAGATGTTACAGCTCTACCCTTTTTGGGAGCTTTTTCACCCTTCAATCCCTATCTCGACAGTCCGATGATGCTTGACAATCCCTTCCTCCCCTACATTGCCGTCATGGTGGCCGGGCTGGTGGCCGCTGTTGTGATTGGCTCGATGGCTTTCTTCAACTCCAAGCGCCCTGCTGGCTGGGAAGGCGCCGGTCGCCCGCGGTACGTGCCGCAGTACGGTCAAGACGGCGATACCCCGCCGGAGTGGGAGATTGGCTGGACGGAGAAGGCCGAGCGATGGAACGGACGGCTGGCCATGCTGGGGTTTGCCATCAGTGTTGTGGTAGAGGCCATAGTGGGCCACAGCGTGTTTGCCTCTGCACTGGGGATCCGCTGATCCCAGTTGAAAGCTGTCTGATGGCTGGAAGAATTGGAAAATGGCAGCCGGAGAGCTCCGCCTCTCTTCTTCTGGCTTTGACTCAGCCTTTGCCAGTACCCCAAGCTGGAGCTGGCCGCAGATGCAAGTCACTGCTGGCCTTCAGCCTTTACCACTGGATAATCTTTTTCTGAACAGCTGTCATGCACATGGCAACGCGGGCGTTGATCTCATCCTCAGAGCCGAAAATATCTAGCTTTTCTTTGAGCCTTTGGATACAGTTTTGTACGGTCTTCTTGCTGGTGTGAATGCGATCGGCAATGGCTTGGTCGGTGAGGGCTTCTTTGCAGAGCAAATTCAAGACCTCAATTTCTCGTTCCGTCAGCTTCGTAAGACCGCGCAACTCCCGCGGCATGCGCAATTCTCCATTCAGGGCGCTTTTGGCCCCCTCCAGAAACACGGTGCGCCGTTCCATTTTGTTGACCGCGGCAAACCCACCCTGGTGTTTGCTGATCAGGCCCACCAATGGAGTGAGCAGCAGCGGCTCGCTGGAATAGGCCATCACATTTAGGGTGGGGTAGTTCTCAAAGATATGACGCAGGAACTCTAGGCCAGGCTCGGCAGACTGCTCTCCGCTGGTTTGGCCATAGAGCAGATCGGCTACAACCAAGTCTGGTTGTTCCCGCTGCAGGCGCAGGATGGCGTCCATGGGATTGGTGACCGTAATACATTGAGCATCTGCTGCAATGCGTTGCAGCCACTCACAGTTGTTCTGGGCCACCTCTGGATGATCTTCGACGATCAAAAACTTGAGCGGGGCAGTGGGGCTTTCAACCTCGGACATCAATCCACTCCTCTAGTCCAGCCTTGCAGTTTATCCTCTGCCGGGCGGGCTTGACTGAAAACTGAAATAGGTTCACCAGCAAAGCTCCCAGCAGGTTACCCTAGTGTAGCCTCAGGTAGGGGTTTAGAGGTGAACCTGGGGGGGCAGAAAAGAACAGGCTAGGCTAGAGGGTGACGTCGACTGGATCTTAACTGTGGTACCCCTGCAAGATCGCAACCCAACCACCCGCACAGCCTATGTCACTTATGCCCTGGTGATCGTTAACATCTTAATTTTTCTGTACCAGCTAACCCTGTCGCCACAAGAGCTGGCAGCTTTTTTCCGGGAGTGGGCAGTGGTACCGATAGAGTTGACGGCCAGTTTTCGAGGGGAGATCACCTCTTCGTCGCGTCCGGAATGGATAACCCTATTCACCTCACAATTTCTGCATGGGGGCTTTCTCCACATTGGCGGGAACATGCTTTTTTTGTGGGTTTTCGGCAACAACGTTGAGGATCGCTTGGGCCATGTGCGTTACCTCATCTTTTACCTGGCTTGCGGAGCTTTGGCTGCATTAACGCAGTGGTTTTTCGATATGGGATCCCCCATTCCTTCACTGGGGGCAAGTGGTGCCATTGCCGGCGTATTGGGAGCGTATATTTTGCGCTTTCCACGGGCCGAGATTCTGACCCTGGTGCCCTTGGGTATTTTTACCACAACCCTCTACGTTCCGGCTTGGGTGTTCCTGGGCTTTTGGTTCATCCAGCAAGCCTTCTACGGCATTGCCAGCCTACAGACGCCTACCAACATCGGTATGCAGGGTGGGGGGATTGCCTATTGGGCCCATGCGGGCGGTTTTGTGTTTGGGGCCATTTTGGGGCCGCTGATGGGGTTGTTTTCCGGCAAAAGCCCTTATGACCGCCAAATGACTTGGCAACAACGTGACAGGGATCTGTTTTGATTTGATCAGCTTTGATACTTTCTCAGTCTATTGTTAATCGGATAGCAGCGTGATGGGAGAAAGCCATGGTCAGTCTATCTGCCAAGCCTCTAACTCTGGAAGACTTTCTACAACAGCCGGAAACTCAGCCCGCCAGCGAGTTCATCAAAGGAGAAATTATCCAGAAGCCCATGCCACAGGGAAAACATAGCCGTCTCCAACTAAAACTGGGTAGCTTCATTAACGAGATGTTGGAGCCTTCTCAACTGGGAATGGCATTTCCAGAGCTGCGCTGCACCTTCGCCGGATACGCGATTGTGCCCGATATTTCTGTGATCCCCTGGGATCGGATCCCTGTGGATGAAGATGGCACCATTCAAAATCTCATCCCCTTTTGCCCTGATTGGATGATCGAGATTTTCTCTCCCGATCAAAATCCAATGAAGCTGGTCAAAAAAATCTTGATCGGCCTGGATCACGGCTGCCAAATGGGGTGGATCGTGGCTCCCGAAGAAAGGGTTGTTTTCGCCTACCCTGCCGGGCAGCAGCCGACGGTGCATGAGGATCCCCAAGAGGTGATCCCCACTCCTGCGTTTGCCCAAGGGATCCAACTGACAATTGCAACTTTGTTTGGCTGGATGCAAGTTCAAGCTGGCGAGAGCCACAAGTCCAAGGCGGGATAGAAAAAGAGTGGATCTCCTTCCATCCCTCAATTCTCAATTCAAATTCAACATTCAGTTGTTGTAGAGGGCAGGAGCTTGGGCAACCGTCTCACCAGTTTGAGGCAGCTCCTGCCGCAGCAGCGCCACCAAAGCGTTAGTGGATTGGTCGTAGAGGCTGGTCACCAGCTTGGGGTAGAGCCCAATGCCGATGATGGGGATCAACAGGCAGGCGATGATGAACACCTCGCGTGGCTCAGCATCTACCAATTCTTCGTGTTCGGTGAGCTCTTTGTTCTCTGGGCCAAAGAAAATCTGCCGCAACATCGACAGCAGGTAGATGGGGGTCAGGATCACCCCAACTGCTGCCAGGAAAACCACCACCAACCGGAAGGGGAGAGAGTAGGCATCGGTGGTGGCCATGCCGATAAACACCATGATCTCGGCCACAAAGCCGCTCATGCCGGGTAGGGCTAGCGAAGCCAGGGAGCAGGCGGTGAACATGGAGAAGATCTTGGGCATCTTCAGGCCAACGCCGCCCATTTCCTCCAGCTCCAGCGTATGGGTGCGGTCGTAGGTGGCCCCCACCAAAAAGAACAGGCTGGCCCCGATCAGCCCGTGGGAGATCATCTGCAGCATGGCGCCGCTCATGCCGATCTCCGTCAGGGATCCGATACCGATGAGCACGAAGCCCATGTGGCTGATGGAAGAGTAGGCGATCTTCCGTTTCAGGTTGCGCTGGGCAAAAGAGGTGAGGGCGGCAAAGATGATGTTCACCACCCCCAACACGATCAGCACTGGCGCAAAGTAAAGATGAGCATCCGGCAGCATGCCCGCATTCATGCGCATCAGGGCATAGCCCCCCATCTTGAGCAGGATCCCGGCCAGCAACATGTGCACCGGCGCAGTGGCCTCGCCGTGGGCATCGGGCAGCCAAGTGTGCAAGGGGAAAATGGGCAGCTTCACCCCATAGGCAATGAGGAAGGCCCCATACATCAGCAGTTGGAAGGTGAGTGGATAGGTCTTGTGGGCCAGATCCGTCATGTCAAAGCTGATGGGATCCCCGTAGAAGGCCATGGCCAGACCTGCCACCAGGATAAACAGGGAGCTGAGGGCCGTGTAGAGGATGAACTTGGTGGCCGCATAGAGGCGGTTTGCCCCACCCCAAATGGAGAGGAGCAAGTACACCGGGATCAGCTCCAATTCCCACATCAGGAAAAACAGCAACATGTCCTGCACGGCAAACACCCCGATCTGCCCGCCATACATGGCCAGCATCAAAAAGTAGAAGAGGCGAGGTTTGAGGGTGACCGGCCAAGCGGCCAAGATGGCTAGGGTAGTGATAAACGCCGTGAGCAGGATCAGGGGCATGGAGAGGCCATCGGCCCCCACCGACCAGCTCAAGCCCACCTGGGGTACCCAGGTGTAGCGCTCCAGCAGTTGCAAGCCCGTCTGGCCGGGATCGTAGCCGACATAGAAGCCGGCCAGCAGAATCAGCAGATCCGTGACCGCAATGAACAAAGCAAACCAGCGGATCCGCTCGGCCAACTTTTGTGCGTAGGCGCGGGTACTGGGATCCCCAGCCGGTGCTGGGATCCAGGGAATGAATAGGGCGGCCAACACAGGGTAAGCGATGACCGTGGTCAGCCAAGGAAACTCGTGCAAGCTGGGCAGCGCCATGGATGTAACCTCGCTTGTGCCATACCATCAGGGGGATCCCTGCCGGCTGCAATCCGACAGCCCTTTACCAGAATCGCCCTTGAGTATCTATGCTTAGCAAATCTACAGGATTATCTTAAGGCTCCCTCTCCCTTTGCGTTGGGATCCCTGGGATGGAGCAGATGCATGGGTGGATGTTGTACCCGAAAATCAAAATATAGTCTTCCACTGTTCTCACAAGGTAACCGATCTCATCATGCCTCAGCCCAAACTGATCATCCACGGCGGAGCCGGCAGCGCCCTGGAAGGGGAAAGCAGCCTGGAAAAAGTGAGGGGATCCCTGCGGCAGGTGGTGGAGAGCACCTACGAGCTGCTATTGGCCGGGCAGAGTGCCGAGGCAGCAGTGTTGCATGCCTGCCAGTTGCTGGAAGACGATCCGCTCTACAACGCCGGGACAGGGTCGGTCTTGCAGTCGGATGGGCAAATCCGCATGAGCGCCGCTCTCATGAACGGGGCCACCCAGTCCTTTAGCGGGGTGATCAACGTCAGCCGGGTTCAGCATCCCATCCTCATGGCCCAGGCTCTGCAATCAAGCCCGGATCGCGTGGTGGCCGAACAAGGGGCAGCGGAGCTGGCGCGGGAACTGAAGTTGCCGGTCTATGATCCGGCCACTCTCAAGCGGGTTCAAGAGTGGGTGCAGTTGCGTCAAACCCATCCCCCGACCAGGGTTCTCACCGCTCTGGCCATGGGCACGGTGGGGGCGGTGGCCCTGGATCAACAGGGGCAAATCTGTGCCGGCACCTCCACCGGCGGGCGGGGGTTTGAACGGGTGGGGCGAGTAAGCGATTCGGCCACTCCAGCGGGAACCTATGCCAGTGCGGCGGCGGGGGTCAGTTGTACTGGTGTCGGGGAAGATATTTTGGATGAGAGCTTGGCGGCGCGGATTGTGATTCGAGTGGAAGATGGCCTCAGCCTGAAGGCTGCCATGGCCAAGTCTTTTCAAGAGGCCCGCCAACGTCGCCGCTCCTTTGGGGCCATTGCTCTATCGCGCTCGGGCGAGATTGCTTGGGATACCACCACCGACCTACTGCTGGCCGCCTATCACGATGGGCAGGGGATCGGCTTGACGATCTAGGCTGCCAACCGGGCTTGCGGGATTAGACCTGGACAAGCCTGAGGCGGTTGGATAAGAGTAGGATAAGAGTAGAAATAGTACTTAAACAAACCAAGTCTGCCCCCTGGCGGGCCACTGTAGAGCGTTTATGGCACTTCACGCGGAGTTGCACCGTCATTTGGGCGGGTCGGTTGTCCCCCGAATTCTGTGGCGCTATTTTCACCGCCAGGGATCCCCTTTGGCAGAGCGCTTTCCCACCTATGCCGAGTTTGAGGAGTTCTACACCCGCCCGCGCAACACCCTCGAGGATTACCTGGAGCTGCACACGCTGGTGGAACAGGTGCAGACCCTGGAAACCCTGCCCTATTTTATCTACCGCCTGCTGCGGGGAGCCTACGTCTTTGAGGATCTGGCCTACCTGGAGATTCGCTACACCCCCTACCTACGCACGGATCCCAGCCTGGATGAGGGGGAGCGCCTCAAGCAGATGCGCCAGGTGATCGAGACGGTAGGACAAGCCAGTCAACAGCGAGAGTATCCCATCGTCACCACCCAGATCGTCTGTTTGCATTCACGCCTGCCCAGCCACATCAACCGGGCTATGGTGGAAGCTGCCGCTGAGTCGGAGTATGTGTGTGCCATCGACCTGGCCGGGGGAGACAAGCCCTACGGCGAACGGATGGACGAGTGGATTGAGCTGTTCAAGTATGCGCTGGCCCGCGGCCTGAAAACCACTGCCCACCTGTACGAAACTTTGGATGGCTGCTACCCGCAGTTACTGCCCTATGTCTCGCGGATCGGCCACGGCATTCAGATCCCCCTCCACTATCCAGAATTGCTGCCGGAGCTGGCACGGCGAGGACAATGCCTAGAAGTTTGTCCCACCACCTATCTAAAAACGGGAACCCTGCCCAGTTTGGAGCCCCTCAAGATTGTCTTTGACCGCTGCTTTGACGCGGGGGTGGATATTGCCATCTGCACTGACAACGCCGGCTTGCACAATGTACGCCTGCCGTTTGAGTACGAAAACCTGCTAACCCACGACATTATCGATTTCGAGCAGCTCAAACACTGCCAGGAAGCAGCCTTTCGTCACGCTTTTGCCTGGCCCTACAAGGGGCGTCCGGCCTCATTGTTGTCGGAGTTGCAGCAGGGGGTATCTGCTTCTTTGGTGGCTCTCTGACCGCCTCAGCGGGATGGAGTCCTTGTTTTTCATCCCGACTTCTCGAAAACAGGGAAGGGATCCACAGCAGAGCCGGGGGCAATTTTCGCAAGGGAAATAACGGCTTGGATCCCTTGCCCAGAGCGATGCTGAGCGGCATCCGAGGGTGGATGAAGCCCAACAGAATCCAATGCTGAGTCTACTGAGCCAAGCATGAAGGTCTATATCAGTGCCGATATTGAAGGGATCGCCGGCATCAGCCATTGGGATGAGGCCACCATCGGCCAGCCGGGTTACGAGGCATTCCGAGAGCAGATGACCCGAGCAGTGATCGCGGCTTGTGAGGGATCCCTGGCTGCCGGAGCCACGCAGATCACAGTCAAAGATGCCCATGACTCCGGGCGGAACCTCATCCCCGAACGGTTGCCGGAGCCGGTGCAACTCATCCGCGGCTGGAGCGGCCACCCCTACTGTATGGTGCAAGAGCTGGATCGCAGTTACAATGCCCTGATCTTGATCGGCTATCATGCCCGCGCCGGTTCTGCTGCCAACCCCCTCGCCCACACCTACACCACCGAAGTTAGCCAAATCCGGCTGAACGGCCAGGCCATCGCCGAGTTTCACCTGGTCAGCCTCACGGCTGCCTATGAGGGAGTCCCAGTTGTGTTTGTAGCCGGAGATGCGGAGGTGTGTGCCGCAGCGAAAGCTTATGACGCCCACATCGAGACGGTGGTCACCCACAAAGGGATAGGCCAGTCGGTCATTACGCCACATCCGCAGCAGGTTCTACAGGCCATCCGCCAAGGTGTAGAGGGATCCCTGAGGCGGCTGTCGGCCTACCGTCCTCGCCCACTGCCGGATCACTTTCAATTGGAAGTGGACTACAAGAATCCCGCTCGGGCCTACCGCAAGTCTTTTTATCCCGGCTGCCAGTGGATTGCCGATTCCACGGTTCGGCTGGAAGTTTCCGAGTGGTTTGAGGTGTTGCGGGCTTTGGAGTTTATCGTGCTCACCTAGCCAGGGATCCAAGCGGCATCTGGATGAGGCGAGCAGCAGCTTCCCTGAGGCTGGTCTCGGAAAGGTCAGACAGCTCAATCCGGGCCCGAAGGCGATTGAAGTTTTGCTGCAGCCCGTGTCGATAGGTGGGGTCGTAGTGCTGCTCCAGCAACTCCTGCACAAACTGCGGCCAGTCTTGGGCGTCGATCAGCTCAAACCAACGCTGCAGGCGGGCCTGGCCAAGACGGGACTTCAGAGGCAGCAATTTCCCCTTTAGCGCTTGGGGGTGAGCAATCCAGTGGGGATAGTGGGCGATTAACCCCTTCACCCGCTCCTCTAGAGGCAACTGCACTTCGACACAGTCGGCTTGGGTAAGGGCTTGCCAAAGGGCAGGCGGCAGATGGAGCTGGCCCACTTTGGCACTCTCAGCCTCCACCCAGACTGGCTTGGCGGGATCCCACTGGAGAAAAACCTGCACCAGTTGACTTTCAAAGCTCTTCTGGCTGGGCTGCGGCACCCCCCACTCGGCCCCCAGGAGGGATCCCCGGTGACAGGCCAGCTTTTCCAGATCGAGAACTTGGGATCCCTGTTGGCGCAGATAGTCAAGCAACTGGGTTTTGCCACTCCCTGTTGACCCGCAGAGCACTCGGTAGGTAAATTCCTGGGGCAAGATCTGCAGCTGTCGGCGCACCCAGGCCCGGTAGGTTTTGTAGCCACCTTGCAAAACCGTAACCTGCCAGCCCACCTGGGACAACACCAATGCCAAGCTGGCAGAGCGCTGCCCTCCCCGCCAGCAGTAGATTAGGGGTCGGTAATCGCGATCTTTATCGGCAAAATGGGTTTGCAAGTGGCGACTGATGTTCTGGGCCACCAAGCTTGCCCCTCGTTTGCGGGCTGTAAAGGGATCCACCTGCTTGTAGAGCGTGCCCACCTCCGCCCGTTCTGTATCGTAGAGTACAGGCAAGTTGATGGCTCCCGGCCAATGATCCTCTGCGAACTCTGCCGGAGAGCGCACATCGATAATTTCGCTGTAGGTGTGCAGCCAGGGCTCTGCAGTGAAGTGAATCGGAGGAGACACAAACCTGTGGATGGAAATGGCAAGCTAGCGCAATCTTGAACAGTTTCTAGCTTAGCCAACGCTGCTGCTCAAGGAAGCCCAGGGCTAACCCTAGCCTATCCCCTCGCAGGTGGACTTCTCGCTTTTCCAGAAGTTTAGGCAAGGTCTCTGGAACATGCAGGATGCCATTTGCCGCTCTCAAAAAAGTTATAGAGGTTTTCAGGCTCTCCAGGTGCCACCTCAGATAGAAAGGTGAGCTCGGACTTTTTCTTCGTCCATTTGGTCAGTCGGCCCCTCCATGATAAGGGATCCATTTTCCATAAGATAAAAGTAATCGGCCAGACTTTGGGCAAACTCAAAATACTGCTCCACCAGCAACACCGAAACGCCCCGCTCCTTTTGAATACGGGTGATGGCTTCTTCAATCTCGATGATGATGGAGGGTTGGATCCCTTCTGTAGGCTCATCCAGGAGCAAAAGTTTGGGCTCTGCCACCAAAGCTCTGGCGATGGCCAGTTGCTGCTGCTGCCCACCGCTCAAATCCCCACCCAGCCGTTTAAGAAAAGAACGCAGAATTGGGAATAGGTCATAGACAAACTCAGGTATGATCCGTTCTCTGTCCGGTGCCGCTTCTAGCCCCACCAGCAGGTTTTCCTCAACCGTTAGGCGGGGAAATATCTCTCGACCTTGGGGCACATAGCCGATACCGGCACGGGCTCGCCAATTGGGAGGGTAATGGTTGATAGGACGGCCCTCAAAAGCAATTTTGCCTGTGCAGTCTTTCAGAAGCCCCATCAGGGCTTTAAGCGTGGTGGTTTTGCCCATGCCATTGCGGCCCAGAAGGCAGACCGCTTGGCCGGGAAAGATCTTAAAAGAGAGATCCTTTACAATTAAACTCTGACCATAGTAAACCCTCAAGTTGGAGACCTCCAGGAGAGGCCCGGATCCATCTCGGGATAAGTTTTGTGTTGCGGTCGCGTTTTCCGTATTCATAGGCCTGCGCATGAGTCGACTAGATACAGAACTATAGCCTCTTTGCTTAGTTTTTCCCCTTGTGGGATCCGAGATAGACCTCAATCACTCGCGGGTCGTTTTTCACATCCTCAAAGGTACCTTCGCACAGCACCGAGCCTTGGTGTAAAACGGTAACCTTGCGGGCAATTTGTCGGACAAACACCATGTCATGTTCGATCACCAAAATGGTGTGGCTTTGGGCTAAGGATTGAATTAACTCTCCTGTAGCTTCTGTTTCTTTGTCCGTCATCCCGGCCACGCATTCATCCAGCAGCAGCAAATCCGGATCTTGAGCAATCACCATGCCGATCTCCAGCCATTGCTTTTCTCCGTGGGAAAGCAGCCCTGCCGGAACCCGATCCTTACGGCTGAGGCCAATGGTTTCCAAAAGAGCATCCGTTTCTTGTCGCAGATGCTTTTTGCCAAGTAGGGTGGAAAAAACCCTTTTGTCAGGGTTGAGGGATAGCTCCAAGTTTTCTCGCACGCTCAAGTTTTGATAGACCCGCGGCGTCTGAAACTTGCGCCCAACACCCAAAATCGAGATCTCGTGTTCCTTGAGCTTGGCCAGATCCTTTCCTTTGAACAGCACCCATCCTCGAGTAGGCTTAACCTTGCCCGTCAGCACATCGAGAAACGTAGTCTTGCCTGCCCCATTGGGGCCGATGACCACCCGCAGCTCCCCTTCCTCCAGAGAGAAGTTCAGCCTGTCCAAAGCCTTGAAGCCATCAAAGCTGACGGTGAGATCCTGAGTTTGTAAAATTTGTCGGGTGGCGGTGGGAGCTGCAGTGAGCATAGGGATCACATCCAAGAACGGAAAGGCCAAAGGTCAAACCGGATTCTCAACCCATCAAATAAACCCATCAAATAGGAGAGGAAACTTGGCATCGCTGGCTCACCCATGGGATCCTCTTACCTTAAACTTATATCTTGCACATAACTGACATCCTCAAGAGAAAGCCAGATTTAGGCTGGAGAAGTATTTGCCAAACGCCTGCGCCAAAGCTGGACAGTGACCCAAAGCTGCCTGCCTTGGGTGCGCACCCAACCCACCAGTCCATCCGGCAACACCAGCACCACCAGCAGGAACAATCCCCCTTGGAAAAACAACCAAATTTCGGGAAAATTTTCGCTCAGCAAGCTCTTGGCAAAGTTAACCAACAGAGCCCCCAGCACCGCCCCCACCAAACTGGCCCGACCGCCCACCGCCACCCAGATTACCATCTCAATGGAAAAGGGAACGGCCATCGCATTGGGAGAGATGATCCCAGTTTGCAAGGTAAACAAAGCTCCGGCAACACCCGCCAGGGCAGCAGACACGGCAAACACCAGAACTTTAAAGCCGGTGGGATCGTAGCCGGAAAAACGAACCCGTGGCTCGTCATCTCGAATGGCTACCAGGATCCGACCGAATAAGCCGCTGGTGAGCCAACGACAGAGAAGGTAAGCCAAAACCACCGCCAGAACTGTAGTGACATAGACAGCAAAGCGCATTTCGGACGAGTTGACATCTAGGCCAAACAAAGTCTGGAAGTTGGTCAGGCCGTTGGTGCCGTTGATTAAGCGCTGTTGGCCGTTGAAGAAGTTAAAGAAAATAATCGTGGTGGCCTGAGTTAGAATGGAGAAATAAACCCCTCGAATGCGATTTCTCACCACCAAATATCCCAGGGCTGCTGCCACCAAAGCCGGGATCAAGACAACAGCAACAACCGTGAACGGAAAAGAATAAAAGGGGTACCAAAACCAGGGCAATTCCGTTACCCCATAGAGGCTGAAAAACTCCGGTATCTGACCTTCCGGCAATTGCAACTTCAGGTGCATCCCCAGAGCGTAGCCCCCCAAGGCAAAGAACACCCCATGTCCCAGGCTAAGCATGCCGGTATAGCCCCAGATGAGGTCGATCCCCAAAGCCACAATGCTGAGAGCCAGAAACCGTCCCAGTAGGTTTAACCGAAAGCTGGACAATACAGTGGGGACTCCAAAGATCAAGGTCAGGGCTACGAGAAGAAGGATCCCTGCTTCCCACAAGAGCTTGCGAGAAGGATTGGGATCCCGACCGGCAGCGGGAACGGCCACTTCATGGTCAGCACGGGGGGGATGAACCAGTTTCATGGGCTGTGTGAGGGAGTAGAAGATGGGGGATCTAACCAGAAAGATTCGCTCAAGAGAGCCGATAGCGTCAGTTCCACAGGCAACTGGCTAGGGATCCTTGAGTCAGGGTATTCCAACTGAACCGTCTCCGCCGTCTCTTGCAACAGTTCTGGCAGGTTTTCCAACAGCACTTGGCTCAAACTGGGGGAGTCTCGCAGGTTACGCTGGAGCTGCCGCCATTGCTCGCGAACGATCAATTCCCATCCTCGATAGTTCTCGGGCTGGGGTGGATAGCATCGCTTGAGCAGGTGCTGCAGCAGAATCTCTGCTCGGTTGAGGATCTCTCGTTTTTCGGAGCGGCCCAAGCTCTCTACCTCGTCAATGAGATGGTTCAGATCCAGATGGTCAAAGTCTCGCTTCTTGAGACGCTCTGCCGTATCCAGGATCCAGAGGTAGAAATCCCGATCGTAAAGACCGATGGCGGGGTCTGACTCCAGGGCTTGAGACATGGGATCCCTCAGCAAACGAAACGGCTTCCTTAGGCATCCACCATACGACCTTTTTCGGGGAAAAGGCCACGGGGTCGCACCTGCAGAAAGGCCACGATCAAAGCAAAGACCATTACTTTGGCCATGCTGGTGGTGGCAAAAAAGTTGAGGGTATCGGTCAGGATGGGTACGTTGGGAAAGATCAAAGCCAGCGTCCCTGAACCGATGACAAAGTTGGCAACTCCGATCCCAAGTGCTGCCACAATGCTGCCCAAGAGCTTACCAACACCCCCCACGACGACCACCATAAAGGTATCCACGATGTAGTTCTGGCCGGTGTTCGGCCCCACGGATCCCAGCAGGCTGACCGCCACGCCGGCTACTCCCGCCAGACCCGAACCGATGGCAAAGGTAAGGGCATCCACCTTTTGCGTGGGGATCCCTACACAGGCGCTCATGGCCCGATTTTGGGTAACCGCCCGGATGCGCAGCCCCCAGCGGGTGCGTTGCAAGAAGAAGTACAGCCCCAGGATGCAGAGGATGGTGAGGGCGATGATAAACAGGCGGGTATTGGGCAAAAACAGGTTGCCCACCGGGATCCCACCCCCCAGCCACCGGGGAGCCGTCACGTCTTTGTTCTGGGCGCCGAACCAAGGCTGGGTAACCGCCAAAGCATAGGTTTGCGCCAGCACCCGCCCCCCCACCGATGCAATGGCCGTGGAGAGCACCAACAGCAGCGCCAGCGTCCACCCCTTGAGACGCGGCCAATCCGCCCGCCTGGACAAAAGCCACCAGCCGCCGAAAAAGAGCACCGCGAAGGCCCCCAAGCGGAAAGCCAGCACCCAATTGACGCTGCGCACAAACTGCTGCAGGATCAGGCTCACGCCCCAGGTGGCCAGAAGGGTTTCCAGCGGTCGGCCATACAAAAAGCGGATCACCCCCCGCTCCAAGGCCAGCCCTACCAGAGCAGTGACGGCAAAGGCTGCCACCAAAGCCGGGAAGATATACAGATCCCGCCAGGGATCCCCCAGTGGCCGGAAAGCATTTTGCACGACGAAGGTGGTGTAGGCCCCCAACATCATCAGCTCCCCATGGGCCATGTTGATGACCCCCATGAGGCCGAAAACAATAGCCAAGCCCAGAGCGGCTATCAGCAAGACGGTGCCGATGCTAAGGCCGTTAAACAAGCTATCCAAGAGCAAGGTCATCGGCAGGGGATCCTCCTTCCAACTAAACTAGGGAGGCTAACCGAGCATCTAGGCGGGATCCCCGACCCTATCCAAACGGCAAGGGATCCCAGCTCTGGCCAGGACTAGCTGACTTTGTAGCGACCGCCCTTGGCCGGATCTGACCAATCGCAGGCAAAGCCCTTGGTCTCTGCCACAAACTGGTTCCAGGGCTGTGGTTCCACGGCATCCGTAGAAAAGATGACATCAAACAAGCCATCGGAGCGCACCTGGCCGATCCGCACATATTTGGTCAGGTGGTGGTTGGTGTTCATGGTTACCAAGCCTTCAGGGGCATCGAAGGTCTGGCCGTAGGCTGCCTGCCGCACGGCGTCGATCTCCACCGTTCCCGCTTTTTCTGCCGCCTGCTTCCAGATGTAAACCATGATGTAGGCGGCTTCCATCGGGTCGTTGGTGACGCGGTTTTGGCCGTATTCTGCCTTGAAAGCTTCCACAAACTTCTTGTTGGCAGGCGTATCCACCGTCATAAAGTAGTTCCAGGCGGCGAAGTGCCCTTCCAAGAATTCGGGGCCGATGGCCTGTACCTCTTCTTCAGCAATGCTGACGGACATGGAAGGATAGCGATCTGGCCCCAGCCCTGCCCCTTTCAACTGTTTGAAAAAGGCCACGTTGCTGTCGCCGTTCAAGCTGTTGTAGATCACACCGCCATTGGGAAGAGCGGCCCGGATCTTGCTGATGATGGGGGTAACTTCTGTGTTGCCCAAAGGCAGATAGTCTTCACCCACCACTTTGCCCCCCAGGGCTTCCAACTGGGCCTTGATGATGGTGTTGGCCGTGCGGGGGAACACATAGTCGGATCCCACCAGGAAGAACTCTTTGCCCTTGTTCTTGAGCAGCCATTCCACCGAAGGCTCGATCTGCTGGTTGGGGGCAGCGCCGGTGTAGAAGATGTTTTTGGAGCACTCTTGTCCTTCGTACTGCACGGGATACCAGAGCAGGTGCTGCTTGGATTCAAACACCGGCAACACGGCTTTGCGACTGGCCGAAGTCCAGCAGCCGAATACCGTTGCCACCTTGTCCACATCGATCAATTTGGTGGCTTTCTCCGCAAAGGTTGGCCAATCGGAAGCGCCATCCTCGATAATCGGCTCGATCTGCTTGCCCAAAACCCCACCGGCGGCATTGATCTCTTTGATGGCCAGCTTTTCCGCATCCACCACGCTGGTTTCCGAAATGGCCATGGTGCCGCTGAGGGAGTGCAAAATGCCAACGCGAATGGTCTCTCCCTGGGCGTAGGCGGGCACAGACCGCTTCACCCAGATCTGCGGCCCCAGGGCCGCCCCGGCTCCAGCCAGAGCGCCCATTTTCAGCACTTGACGACGATTAAATTGAGCCATCGGTGATCTCCGAAACGAAGTGAGTGCAAAGGGTGTTAAGAAGTACAGTTGCAGCAGCCCGGCCAACAGAGGGAAGCACTTAGCTCATCACCTCGCCCATGTGTTAAATTTGCCCAACTGCAGTCGGCTGAGGCTTTCACCGAATGCCTTCCCAACATCAACAGAGGAAAAGGATAATCCTGCAGTCGAGAAAGCGTCGTGCGTCCCTGTTGCCTTAACGTGTTCCATCAAACCCATTCGGCCCGGAGAGAATTGTATCGCGGGATACCTTTTCCCAGAATCCGAGCCCTTTCCCCGCAGGCTGCAGGCAGAGGCAGGGATCCCTTGCTCCCGGCATAATAGGGGTTCTGGGGTGGAGAATTAACAGCCTATGGTGCAGCAGGCCGGCTATGGATCTTGGCGATCCCCGATTACCGCTGACCTAGTGGTGACGGGATCCCTGCGCTTGGGACAGATGGTTTGGGATCAGGGGGATCTCTACTGGACGGAGGGCCGCCCGCAAGAAAAAGGGCGCAATGTGTTGATGCGGCGCTCTGCCGACGGGATCCTGGTGGAGCTGACACCGGCACCTTTCAATGTGCGGACACGGGTGCATGAGTATGGGGGTGGAGCTTATTGGGTGTCGGCAGGGGTAGTGTATTTTTGCAACTTCGCTGACCAACGGCTCTACCGCCTGCTGCCGGGTTCAGATCCCCAGCCCCTGACGGAAGCAGGCCCCTATCGCTACGCCGACGGGGTGGTGGATCGGGCGCGTGGACGCATCCTCTGTGTGCGGGAGGATCACAGCCGCCAGGGAGAGCCGGAAAACAGCCTTGTCTCGATTGACTTAGCAAGTGGATCCCAGCAGATTTTGGCTTCTGGGCACGACTTCTACGCCAGCCCGCGCCTCAGTCCAGACGGCCAGACCTTGGTATGGCTGACCTGGGATCACCCCCAAATGCCCTGGGACGGCACAGAGCTGTGGCGGTCTGAGGTGAACCCTGACGGCAGCTTGGGAGAACCTCAAAAGCTAGCCGGTGGCCCTGCCGAGTCGATCTTCCAGCCCCAGTGGTCACCGGAGGGGGATCTCTACTTTGTTTCCGATTGCAGCGGCTGGTGGAACCTCTATCGCTGGGATCCCCAGGGCCCCATTCCCCTCTGCCCTATGGAAGCGGAGTTTGGAGAGCCGCAGTGGGTGTTTGGCCTGAGCACCTACGGCTTCTGTGGCGATGGGCGCATCCTGGCCTGTTATGAACAAGACGGGCTGTCTCATCTGGCTTATCTGGATCTCCATTCAGGACAGTTGGCAGGGATCCCCTTGCCCTACACCCAGATCAGCGGTTTGCAGGTGAGTGGGGAAAAAGCCGCTTTCCTGGCCGGATCCCCGACGGAAGCCACTGCCTTGGTCTGCCTAGACTTACCCTCCAGCCAAGTGGAGGTGGTGGCCCGTTCCAGCAGCGTGGCGGTGGATCCCGACTATCTGTCGATCCCAGAGCCCATTGTTTTTCCCACCGGTGGCGGCAAGGAAGTGGCCTACGCCTTCTTCTATCCCCCCAAAAACCGAGACTTTGTTGCCCCTGCTGGCGAAAAGCCACCCCTGCTGGTGAAAAGCCACGGCGGGCCCACCGGGGCGACGGCAGCCGTGCTCAACCTGGGGATCCAATACTGGACCAGTCGGGGGATTGCCGTTTTGGATGTGAACTACCGGGGCAGCAGCGGCTACGGACGTGCCTATCGGGATGCTCTCAAAGGCCGGTGGGGCCTGGTAGATGTGGAAGATTGCATCGCCGGATCCCAATTTTTGGCAGAACAGGGCAAGGTGGATGGGGAACGGCTGCTCATTCAAGGGGGCAGCGCTGGCGGCTATACCACGTTGGCGGCCTTGACCTTCCACGCCGTCTTCCGAGCAGGTGCCAGCTACTACGGGGTGAGCGATCTAGAAGCCCTGGCCCAGGAGACCCACAAGTTCGAGTCTCGCTACTTGGACAGCCTCATTGGCCCCTACCCAGAGCGGCGGGATCTCTACCGGGAGCGTTCCCCCATTCATCACCTGGAGGGCCTCAATTGTCCGGTTATCTTCTTCCAAGGGTTGGAAGACGCCATCGTGCCCCCCAATCAGGCGGAGAGGATGGTGGCAGCCCTACGGGCCAAAGGGATCCCGGTGGCCTATGTGCCCTTCGAGGGAGAGCAACACGGCTTTCGCCAGGCGGCCAACATCAAACGGGCTTTGGAGGCAGAGCTTTACTTTTATGCCCAGGTGTTGGGGTTTCCGCTGGCAGAACCTCTTGAGCCGGTTCGGATCGAAAACCTAGACACCTGATGATGACTGCTCAATGGGTCGAATTAATGGCTGTGGGCCAACAGGTTGGGCTCGAAGACAGCCATCTCCAACCGAAACGGGATCCCCATGTGGGCCAGCCAGTCCTGCAGCGGATCATCGGCCAGCGCCAGGATCTGCCCTTGGGGGGAAACGTGGGCCGGACGGTGCCAGTTGCCCAGTTGATGAATCACTTGGCCCATCTGGATGGGGTTTTCAGGTTGAATCAAGAGCACCGGTTCGGGTTGGGCTCTGACCCGAATGTGTCGCTGCGCATCCGCATAGAGCAGATCCCCATCGTGAAGATGGGTGCCGCGGGGCAGCATCAGCTGGATCTCGGTGCCCCAGTCGCTCACCAGCCGTTGCCGGGATCGCTGGCGGTCGTGCCAAGTGAGGGCAACCACTTCCAAGTGGCCGGGGATCCCCTCTGGCGGCTCGTCCAGCAGTTGCGTCACCGTAATGGCCGCGGGATCCTCTCCTGCAGCATGGGGATCTTCGCTCATGCCAGAGACTCCAGATATTGGCTGAGGTCTTCTTGAAGGCGAGAGAACTCCACTTCGGTGGAAAGGCGCAGCACCTTGGTTTTCAGAGTCACCAGCACCTTGGCTGCGTGGGGGCCAGCCCAGATGTTGGGGTTGCAGAACATCTCCAAGCTGAAATCTTCAGTAGGGTAACGAAACTCAACCGGCTCCTGAGGCTGCTGTCGGGAACGGATCTTGAGTCGCTCCAAGAGGATTTGCAGAGCCTTGTGCCATTGTTGTGCCGCCTCAGGCGAAAGGGAGAAACTGGCCGAGCCGGTTGCGAAGTTGAGGGCAAACTGAGGAAAATGGGTAGTCATGGAGGCCCGTACCGTTCGCGAAGCGTCCTTTGGAGGGCAGCATTGGACAACAACAGTATCTTACGTCAGCTCTTGCTAATGGGCGTGGGCACAACCACTCTGCTGGCAGAACAGTTGAGAAAGGCTGCCGACGACTTGGTGCAGAAGGGGCAGCTCAACCCAGAAGAGGCATCCAATGTCATCAACAACCTGCTCAACCAGGTGAAGGCCGAGCAGAGTAACTTTGAATCCTACGTTCAGCGGCAGGTGCGCAACGTCCTGCAGGATCTGGGCGTGCCCCGCCAATCGGAAATGGACGAGCTGCGCGGGCGGCTGGATCGGCTGGAGCGGCAGGTGCGCAATTTGGAAAATCAGGTTTACCGTCGGTAGCCGAGCTGAGCCTTCCCCTTTTGCCGGCTTTCCTTTGCCGTTGGGCAGGGTTTTGCCGAACGTTGCGATACCCTGAAGTCCTCTCTGGGAGAATTCATCAAGTTCCCATGTCAAGCGAAGTTTTGACCGTCACAGGCCGAGGGATCCCCCTGCTGGGCAACGACATCGACACCGATCGGATTATCCCGGCCCGCTTTTTGAAGTGCGTCACCTTCGACGGCTTGGGCCAGCACGTGTTTGCCGACGACCGCGCCCAGGATCCCGGCCAACACCCCTTCGATCAACCCCAGTACCAGGGAGCCCAGATCCTCGTGGTCAATGCCAATTTTGGCTGTGGCTCCAGCCGGGAGCATGCCCCCCAAGCGCTGGCCAAATGGGGGATCCGCGCCCTCATTGGCGAAAGCTTTGCCGAGATCTTCTTCGGCAACTGCTTGGCTCTAGGGATCCCTTGTGTTACGGCACCCCCGGCTGTGATTCAAGCCCTGCAGAAGGCGGTGGCGGAAAATCCCCAGCTCCAGTTGACGCTGGATCTGCCCAACAAACAGGTGCGCTGGGAGGCAAATACCGCTGCTGTGGAGATCCCCCAGGGAGCCTGGCAAATGCTGGTGCAGGGCACCTGGGACGCCACAGGACAACTGCTGGCCGCCCAAGCCCAGATTCAGCAAGTAGCCGCTTCTTTACCCTACGTGCGTTGGCAGCGAGCCCGTTGAGCAATCCTCTCCCCCCTGATACCCATACATGGCTGGGCAGTGCTGACCCAGATTTTCTGGATTTGGCGATCCGGGAGATAGAAGCTGCGGATCCAGAGGCTGCCGTGCAGCGGCTAAAGGAAGCACCTGGCTTGGTATGGGTGTGCAGCCAACGCTCATTTGCCGACCTGGCTGGGGCTTGGCAAGCTGACCCGCCCATTTTTTTGCGCCACATCTGCCCCATTCACCAAGAACGGCGGCTATCTGGGGGATCCCCAGTTGAATTGCGCCTTGATGGGGAAATGTTGGCAGCCATTGACCCCACCCTCAGCTTTTCGGTTCAGACGCGCCTGTTTGGAGGGCCGGCTCTCAAGCCCTTCCAGGTCAATGAAACCTTGGCCGAACAGGTGATGGCAGCGGTGGGATCCCCCCTGGAGGTCAAAGACCCACAGCAGGTGATCTCGGTGGTGATCCTGGCTCAACCGATGGGCATTCGCGCTTGGCTGGGCCTATCCTTGGCTGCCCAGAACCTCTCCAACTGGGCCGGTGGGATCCATCGCTTTCGGCGGGATCCAGAGCAAATCAGCCGCTCCGAGTTTAAGCTGCTGGAGGCCATCCAGGTGTTTCAGATTCCCTTGGTGCCAGGGGGACAGGCTCTGGATCTGGGGGCAGCACCGGGGGGATGGTCGCGCATTTTGCGCCTATATGGCCAGCAGGTCACAGCAGTGGATCCGGGGGACTTGCACGAGCGCCTCAGCCAAGATCCGGGGATCTGCCACCATCGCCTCAGCGCCCAAGCCTACCTGGCCCGTGGCCCAGGCCGGTTTCACCTCATCCTCAACGACATGCGCATGGATGGCCCGGCTTCCGCCCACCTGATGGTGGCTTTTGCTCCCCATCTGGAGCCACAGGGGAGAGCTGTGATGACCCTGAAGCTACCCCACCAACACCGCCTGCGGGTGCTGCGGCAAAGTCTGGAGATTTTGGGTAGTGCCTTCCCCCTGGTGAGAGCCCGCCACCTGTTTCACAATCGCAGCGAAGTCACCCTCTACTTGCAACAGGGGATCCCTGCCCCTCAATCTGCCGTTTCCACCACCTGAATCTCCCGACGGAGCACCATTTCGCGAATGGACTCCAGCAAGCCCATCTCCTCAGGGGAGATTTTGCCGTCGGCCCGGATGGCGCTGACGATTTGATCCACCTCTGTGCGGGTGAGCTTTTTGTCTTCCAGCGCTCGATCCACCAGCGCTTGCAATTGCGAAAACTCCATAAGGCTCCTCTGCGCTTGAACAGGTCTTGTCGCCTCATCTCCTCATCCAAGCTACCCGCCCTGACCCAAATCTCCTGCAAGCGCAAGATTCTCTTCAGGTATCCTAAAGAAAACGTGAAACCCACCGAGAGGAAGACATCATGGCTGGCCCGGATCCCAGGAGCACTGCGCACGATTGCGCCACCCTCTGTCGAGATGGCTGTGTCTTGGGAGAGGACTGCCCCCACCGAGAGGCGGCTCGCCAAGCCGTGGCCTTTGTCATGAGCACCGACTGGGAGACCTTGATGCGGATTGCCGAATCCAAGAACCTACCCAAAAGCTCCCCTCAGGAAGAGATGGATCCCCTGCAGTTTTTGGAGAATTACCGCTTGGGCGGGTAAGCCCCAACCAGTCTCCCTAAGGACAAGGGATCCCTGCTGAGGATCCAGGGGTTTTGAGCCATACTGAGTTAGGTGGGATCCCTGGATTCTATGGTTTGGCCTTGGATCATCATCGGGTTAGTCCTAATTTCTGCCGAATTGTTTTTGCCAGAATTGGTTGCCGGCTCGGTGGGGCTGGCGGCGCTCTTGGCGGGGCTTTTGGCTTATTTGGGGCTGCCGATCTGGGTACAATTTGCCAGCTGGATTGGGGCATCGGTGGTGTTGATTATCCTCAGCCGCCGTCTGGTGCCCCATGGATCGGTTCAGGTAGAGGAATCTCGCGAGGCGCGGGCAATCACCCCCATTCCCCCAGGCGAACGGGGGCGGGTTTCTTATCTGGGTTCCACCTGGAACGCCAAGTGCAGCATTCCCAACCTGGAAATCCAAGCCGGGCAGGAGCTCTACGTGGTGGAGCGACAGGGGAATACCCTCATTGTCATGCCGGCCAAGATGCTCAAGTCCTGACCTGGACAAATGTTTGTTTCCCTTGTTGCCTTGAGGGAGGGATCCCTGCTTGGGTGTGCATCAGAGGCGGGGATCTGGCATAATCACAAAAGCTAAGCCGGGATGTAGCGCAGCTTGGTAGCGCATCTGCTTTGGGAGCAGAGGGCCGCAGGTTCAAATCCTGTCATCCCGATCCTGACTGCGACGGGAATTGAGCCGTTTACGCTATTGACCGAGAGTTTCCCACCTATCCAGAGCCCCGCAGCCAAAACCCGCATCTATCGGCAGGGGTGCAGTCTTTGTCTTGAAGGCGCAAGAAGCAAACTCTTCGATTCTTCGATGCCATGAAAGAAATGGGCGGATCAGGCAGCCAAGCGGGATCCCTCGTAGCCAGGCCAAGGAGAAGCAAGCACAAAAAAGGCAGGGTTAACTTGCCCCTGCCGAGAAGATCGAGAGTTGAGAGCTTGCTCTCGTTGTCGTAATCGTTGCATCAAGGCGCGGTTCCGTTTGTCCAGTTGGCGCTTGCGTGCCGATCCCCCACGACCGCGACGGTTTCTGCCCTGATGGCGAGGAGATTCATGAGATTTCAACAGCATGGGATTCCCCTGATAAACTAAACAGTCCTGCCTGATTCTAAACGAAACCTCAGCAACTGGCCACAAGACTGGCGGCGCAAGCTGCGGCATTTGCGGCTGGGGATAGGCCGTCTTTGTCAATTTATTCGCATCATTCGGCATGGAGGACTCCTTGGGACAGCCAGTCTTTTAGGCGGTGGGTAGCCCGGCAGTCATCCTCGTTGTAGATAAGCGAGTGCTCCAAATATCTGCGCTCCCGAGTTTCCAGCCATTGACTATACCAATAAATGGACTGGGCGCCATTGGCATCCGGCAGACGCCACTGAAACCCCAACCAGCGGGCGATGTTTTTCAGGGAATAGCTCTCGATCGGCAGCACCACCGAGCGTTGCACCCAGGCCTGTAAATCCACAAAGCGCTGCAACAACTGGCGCACTTGTCGGGGATCCGTGCGGTACTGCTCCCCCAGCCGTCGGCAGGTCTGCACTTCAAAGCCGTGAAAGTGGTAGATGGGAGCGTCAGGATAGCGTTGTGCCAGTTGCAAGAATTGCTCCCAAGCTTGCCTTTCTTCCTGCGGGTCGGCGGCCAGGCAACTGTGATAGCTTGTAACCTTTTTCCCCTCGGCTTGCTCCACCACCAGCAGGCCCAGCAGATAGGCGACGTTGTGGCGGGGATCCGCCTCGATATCGAAGTACAGCTCTACAGGTGTGGTGGGCAGGGTTTGCGGGGGGGATTGAATCCAGAGGGGCTGCCGGCTGAGGGTGGCACGGGCTTGCAGCTGCAGTTGCAGGGCCACGCCGGATCCCAACTTGGGAATGGCTTGCAACCTATCCAACTGAGCGTTGGCCAGGGCTTCAATCGAGTGGATCCCCGCCTCTTGCAAAAGGGGATAGCGGGATCCCGTTACGCCCGGCAGCAGGCTGAGGGGTTGAGCGGCGGCGTTCAACTGGCGACAATGCTCCCGCCAGTGGCAAAGATGACAGCGGCTGCGGGCCATGAACACCTGCGGTGGTTCCGGCTGGTTGAGGGAGTGCAGATACTCCTGCAGCAATTGCCGCACCTGTGCTCGTCGGCGGCTCAGGTGGACGGGGTGCCACTTCCCATCTTTCAGGATCAAAATGCCCCGCTTGGGAACGTTTCCCTGCAGGGATCCGAGCAACTCTGCCTGCAAAGCCAGCAACAATTCGTATTCCGGTTTGGGGCGTTTGCCGATACGAATATGAACCGGCAGGTAAGAGGATCGGGCGGCGTGGCGACTTCTGCCAACGAGAGCGGGATCCCGAATCAGCAGATCCAGGGAGCTGCTCACCCAAACTGAACGTCTCTCTGGAACAGCTTCAGGCGGCAACGCAAGAGCGGGCACCATCTCGCAGTCTTCTGGGGCAGGGATGGGATCCCTTGGAGAGGAGGAGTGAGGGACAGGTTCAGAAGCAAGCTGCAACAGCTCTGCCTCAGCAGTACAGTTGAGATCTTCCTGCGGTTGCCAAAACAGCTCTGCGGCAATCCGTCCGCCGTAGATCCGCTCCGCCCCGTCGGCCATGGCTGCCAAGAGAGCTTCATTGCCCGGCGCAACCCGTTCTCCGGGGAATTGCTCAAACACAGCGGCTGCCAGGGCTTGGCGATCCCGCCGCCATTGCTCCAGCAGGTTGTCCGGCGGCAGCTTGGCCTCTTGAGGGCCAAAGCGATCCAGGTAAGGCAAGCGTCGGCAGCGAAAAAAAGCAAGCAGCTCCTCAGCCTCAACAGAACCCTGTCCTGCTGCTGCAACCTGGCACTCCAACGGTGGAAAACCTCAGCTCTGCTGCCATTGTGGCACGCCCCCAGGTTGCCCTCTGATCCTTCAAGACTTGGGATCCTGAGTGGGCAGGAGATGGGCAATAATGCGCTCAATCGTCTCAGATTGGCGACGAGCTGTATCGGCTTGCTGTTGACATATTGCCTTTAACTCTCCCAGCCAAGTGCTCTGCTCCTGGGATATCAGCACCTGTTGTTGAACAACAGCTTTCAAATGGGTTAGGTCATCCTTGACGAAGCTGACGGTCTCGGCCAGGGTCAACACAGCCCCAACCAGGCGATCCAGCCGGAAGTCAATTTGGTCGAACCGGTCTTTGCTCTGCATTTTCCTTACATTGGTTAGTAGAGGTTATCGGTAGGCGCTGAAGGGAAGTCACTTCACCAAGAAAAAGCCCCAAGCCGAACAGTCAGCCCGCTCAAGCTTGTGTCTTTATTGTTACCCATACGTACAGATACAGCACTAGCTATTTAGTGCGACTTCCCCTATCTGCTGTTACGATCATGCCCTGCCCTGCGGACGTAACTCACCCTTCAGGTGCAATGTATACTATTTTGCAGAGCTTGGAGAAAAACCACAGGGAACGAGATCACAGCCACGGAAGACTTGAAGGGATAGCATAAACTACTGCCAAGGGCAGGGATCCCTGATAAGACCTGCAGCTTGCTGACACGGCTGGCGTATGCTGGAGAATAAAGATTTCTTTACACTTTACCGGAGCGGACTGTGACAGCTCTTTCGACGGCCCCAACCTTGCCCCAAACCAAGACGGTGGCGGTGGAAATGCAGGGGGTGTGGAAGCGCTTTGGGCAGCAGGTTGCCGTTCAAGATTTGAGCCTGCAGATCCCCCAGGGGGAAGTGTTTGCCCTGTTGGGGCCCAACGGCGCCGGCAAATCCACCACCATCCGCATGCTTACTAGCCTTACCCGACCCAGCCAGGGATCCATCCAGGTGGGGGGCTACGATGTGGTGCGGGATCCCGTGTCGGTGCGGCGGCAGATTGGGGTAGTGTTGCAGCCCATCACCCTAGAGGCAGAGCTGACCGTTTGGGAAAGCCTGGAGTTTCATGCCCGCATGCACCACATTTCCAACCCAGAGCGGCAACGGCGCATCGATGAATGGCTGGAGTATGTGCGGCTGGCGGATCGCCGGCAAGACAAAGTGAAAACCCTCTCAGGGGGAATGAAACGACGCTTGCAGGTGGCCAGGGCGTTACTGCATCGCCCCCAGATTTTGTTTTTGGACGAGCCCACCGTCGGGTTGGATCCCCAGGCGCGGCGGCTGTTGTGGGAGATCTTGCGGGATCTCAATCGGCAGGGCATGACCTTGCTGATTACCACCCACTACATGGAGGAGGCAGAAGAGCTGTGCGACCGCATCGGCATCATGGATGGGGGAAGGTTGATCGAGTTGGGCAGCACCGAGCAATTGCGGGCCAAGTATGGAGAGGCCCTGCTGGTGCGATCCTGTCCTGGCCGGGAGGTGGAGTACACCTTTTTCCCCAGCTTGGCGGAAGCTCAGCGGCAGTTGGAAGCTGAACCTGACAAAACCGGCCTCATGGTGCGCCCGGCCAACTTAGAAGACATTTTTGTGCGTTTGACAGGCCGCCGCTTGGATTAACGGGCCCTCACCCCTGGCCCCTCTCCCAACGTGAAGAGGGGAGAGTTATTTGGGGGTTAAGGTTTTTCCTCTCCCCATCCCTCCTTCGGAGCGGGGGGCTCAAACTTGTAGCCAACTCCACGCACAGTGCGGATCAACTCCGGTTGGCTGGTATCAGTCTCTAGTTTCTTGCGAATTTGGCCAATGTGGACATCGACCACCCGTTCATCTCCCTCGTGGTTAAAATCCCACACCTCTTGAATCAGCTCAGCCCGTCGCCAAACCCGCCCCGGATGTCGAGCCATAGCATAGAGCAAATCGAACTCCAGTGCTGTTAAGTTGATCAGGCGCTGCTCGCGGATGACTGCTCGGGTTTCCGGGTCGATTACCAAAGAGGCAAAGGTCAAGACCGGTGCGCTGGCAACTTCGGTCTTCATGCGTTGCCGCCGCAGAATGGCTTGCACTCGCGCCTGTAACTCCGGCAGGCTGAAGGGCTTGGTCAGGTAATCATCTGCCCCCAACTGGAATCCGTGCAACTTATCAGCAGGGCTGACGCGGCTGGTCAACATCAACACGTACACGCCGGTCTCTTTTTGCATTTGCTGGCAGAGATCGTAGCCGCTCACATCCGGCAAGTTCAGATCCAAAATTACCAAGGCCGGCTGAAAAGCGCGCAACTGCTGTAAGCCCTCGGCCCCCGTCATCGCCACCTCAACCGAATACCCCTGCCGCTGCAAGTACCGCTGCAGTAGAGCACAAATGCTGGGATCATCATCGATGATGAGGATGCGTGACATGGCAGCTTGGCACTCTCGAAGTCAGCAGGAGACAAGGTTGCAGGGCGTTGGGGTGTGGGGATCCCTTCGGCAGTCCATAGGCAACCATCACATAGAAGCAATAGGCCCTCAGCTCGCCAGGTGGGAGGGGAAAAAGAGCCTTATCAACAGGGCAGGCTTGACCCCAACCTCGGCTGGAAAGGGCAACAAACGCAGGTGATTCATGAGTTATTGAACACCTAAATCTTATTTCAAGTCTTTACGTGTGGGGTCGCGCGGGGAGTTTATCCTTGCCGAGGCCGCCCTCCTGTGCGTAAATCAACGGAGGCTTATCCAAGAATCTTGGGCATTATCTTACTGAGTTGCCTGAATGGCAGAGGAAATCCGTCAAGCAGATCCTTGCACCTGGAGTTAATCTGGAAGCCGTGGCGCTTCCGTTCCTGTCTCGAGGTCTGGCCTTAGTGTGGGCGGTTTATCCTGGAGGCCTATGTACACCAATCCCGATGAAGTCTTCCGCAAAGATGTCTGGTTGGCCCTCTTCACGTGGGGGATCCTGGAGCTGGCTTGTTTCGTGATTATCCCATTCACCGGAGCCTACGCATTCTCGCAAGTGGCGGCTTGGCTGTGGCCCTCTTTGGTTTTGGGGCCGGTGGGGGCGGTGGTGGTGGCTTTTTGTTCTAAAGTGGTGCTGGCTGCCAACAACATCCCGGATCCCAGGAGAAAACAAGCCCAGCGGCAAGTGGCTCAGGTGGTCAGTCTTTTTGGCTTTCTGGGCTTGGCATTGCCCCTCCTTCTGGCAGGATGGGTATTTGGCCGAGAGATTTTGACGACCGACTGGCAGAATAAGTTCACCAACACCAATAAGTAGAAGCTAATCTCCGACGCCCTTGCCCTCTGGGGTCGCGTCGCCCCGTCAGCGTTGCGGTTCCTCTGCACAGGCCTAGCAAGAGCGCTGCGGAACACGATACATTGGGATGCAATCACGTCAGCGTTGCGCAGCAGTCGTGCTCTGGCTTTCGTAAATCCCCGGTTTTGACGGGGATCCCATCTTCTCTGCGGATTCTTGCCTGCAGCATTGCGGGAAGGTATTTCGGATGGCTAACTACCCGATGCGAGGCCGTTCTTCTCCTGCTTCTGGCGGTTTTCCCTTGGGCACCTTGGTGGTGGTGAGTGTCTCGGTTGGGGCTCTGGCCGCCTTGGCTTGGCAGTTGTGGCAGCTCGTCGCCCCCATGTTGGCCCCCCCTGCCCCGCCTCAATTTCCGCAGGCGGTGCGCTTGGATCCCTTGCCCAGCCCGGCAAGTTTTCCCTCTCCCTTGCCTGGCCCTGCTGCAGGCACTGTTGACCCTGAGGGATTTCCCCCCGGCAGCCGTGGGCGGGTGATCGAGCCCATTGGCCTGGCCATCCGCAGCCAGCCCTCTGTTGATGGAGCCTACCAAGGGGGAATTGTAGTGGGGGAAACGGTGACGGTGTTGGAGTACAGCGCCGATGGCCGTTGGCAGCGGGTGCGGCGGGAGCTGAACGGACAAGAGGGCTGGGTGCGCGCCGGCAATTTGGGCCCTGTGGATGGTGTTTCAGCCTCAACTTCTCCAGCTCCCACGGTTGAACCCAACCCTGAATCAACTCCTTTGCCGACTCGACCCCCCACGGCAGCAGTGGTTTCCCCAGGTGAGCGGGGACGGGTGATCGAGCCCATTGGCCTGGCGCTGCGGGCCACTCCAGAGCGGGAGGGAACCTACATTGGTGGTGTGCCCATGAACGAGGTGGTGACGGTGCTGGGCCTCAGCGAAGATGGTCGTTGGCAGCGCATTCGCCGTCAGAATGGGCAGGAAGGTTGGGTGCGGGCGGGGAATCTGGCGCAGGAGTAGCCCTTGCCATAGGCATAGCCCTACAGATGCCCTGGTGGGGGATTGTAACACCAGGGAAGCCTGTGTTTCGCTAGAGCAGTGCCGTTTGCGTCATCGGGACCGAGTCCTTGGCAGGGGAACTGGTGAAACACACTCCATTTCGGCTTGGTGCTTCAACAAGGGATCCCTGGGGCAAGGGGTTAGCTTTACCCTTTCTGGCCCTTGGGTTGGCCTTCTCTCTAGGCGCCTGCCGACCGGCTTCTAACGCTGGAGCGGAAAAGGTCAGGCAGGAAGCACCCCTAGCCCAAGCAAAGGCAGAGATGGGTACTCTGGAGTTTTGGGCCAACGGCGAGGACTTCATTCGGGAGGGGTTTGTCTCCAAAGACGGCTGGGAACTGAGCTTTGAGCACGTGTACGTGACGCTGGCGGACATAACCGCCTACCAAACCGATCCGCCCTTTGATCCGGAAGGAAATGCAGATTTGCTGGCACGGGCATTGGTCAGCCTCTCCGGCCCCATCACGGTTGATTTGATCACGGCTCCCCCGGCGGAGCGGGCCTTACTGGGATCCCTAGAGGCACCCCCTGGCCACTACAACGCCCTGGGGTGGCGGCTGGTGCCAGCACTGGAGGGGCCGGCAAAGGGCTATTCCCTCTGGATCGAAGGCCAAGCCCGACCGACAAAGGAAGGGGCTGGGGAGATGCCGTTTGTGCTCAAGTTCAGCCCTGAGGTGGCCTTCACCTGCGGAGAGTATGTGGGGGAGGAGCGCAAAGGCTTTGTGCGCGTCGGCCAGGTGGCAGATCTGGAGGTCACCTTCCATTTCGACCACCTGTTTGGAGATGGAAGCTTGCCCCCCAACGACAGCCTCAATCAAGCAGCTCTGGGGTTTGCCCCTTTGGTGAAGTTGGATCCTGTCTCCCTGGAGCAGCGGCTGGCCGCGTCAGCGGCGCGGAGCACTGGGGGGGGATCCGACCTTCTGGAAGTGGACTGGGGGGATCTGCAGGAGGGATCCCCTGCGGCTAAGGCCGTATTGGAGATCCTGCACCACTTGGGCCATGTGGGGGAAGGCCACTGCCGCGCTGCCTCTGGCCCTGCCCAGACAGAGTCTTCGCCCTGAAGTCTTGGCTTTTCTAAGACCGGTCGCCTGCAGAGCGTAGAGATTGTCGTCTGTCCTCAGCTAACCAATGAACCGAGTCTGGCCAAAACTTTGGATCCCTTCCTGCCGACTGAGCCTGATTGCGGCGTCGCGTCAGCGATGCGGAGCACGGTTGAGCTTGCTGGCTTTCGGCCTGCTCCTGTCTGCTCCCGCTTGGGGCCACGGGGTGGAGGCCTCTTGGCGGGCAGTTCCCGCTTTTGAGATCCAGGCCCGCTACGATTCTGGCGAACCGATGCGTTCTGCGCAGGTAACGGTATTTGCGCCAACGGATCCCACTACCCCTTGGCAGGAGGGACAGACGGATGCGCGGGGACGATTTCTGCTGCAGCCGGATCCCAACCTGACGGGCCTCTGGCAGGTGCGGATTCGCCAGGCGGGGCATGGGGTGTTGGTCAACGTGCCGGTGGGTGAGGAGTTCCCTCAGACAGAAGGGATCCCCAGCGCTTCCCCACCCTTTGGGCCTTTGCAGCGGGGGGTTATGGCCGCCTGTGTCATTTGGGGCTGTCTGGGCACAGCTCTGTTCTTCTCCAGGCCCCGTCAATCTGGTTACGCAGCGGTGGAGAGCCCACCGGTTTCGGGATCTCCAGGGTCAGGAATCTCAGGCTCCCAGGCTGGCTCCTCTGCTCTGGAGTAGGGCTGACCATGCACATCAGCGATGGCATTTTGCCAGCACCGCTTTGGCTAGGGGGTTATGGCATCACCGTCCTGATCACCAGCTACAGCTTGCGGCTTCTCCGTCGCGCCGGCGTTGCCGAGCAATGTCCTTGGTGGGAACGGGATCCCCGCCATCAGTTGCCCAAAGCGGCTTTGCTCACGGCTGTCTTTTTTGTGGCCTCTTCGATTCACCTGCCCTTTCCCCCGGCCAGCCTGCATCTGGTGCTGAACGGGTTGATGGGTCTGATGTTGGGGGCTTTGGCCTATCCGGCGATTGTAGTGGGCTTGTTTTTTCAGGCGGTGGCCTTTGGCCATGGGGGCCTGACCACATTGGGCATCAACGCCGCCATTATGGGGATCCCGGCGCTCCTGGCCGGTGGGATTTTTCGGGCAGGCCGTCGGGTGATGGGGGCCGGAGTGTCTGCCTTCTTGGCGGGAGCGGTTGGGGTGGGTCTAGCAGTGCTGTTGTTTTACGGGGTGGTCATGGCTGCTGTGGTTGACGCTGGCAGCGGGATCCTCTCCACAGAAGCCGGTCGCCTGGCTCTTGGGAGCTTGGTGGTGGCCCACATCCCCCTGATGGTGGTGGAGGGGTTGTTCGCCAGTTGGGTGGTGCTGTTTTTGCAGCGGGTACAACCGGCGCTGCTGGGAGAGTATGGCAAGAGATGAAGCCGGCTCAGGGATCCCTTGCTGCTGGCGCGGTCAACAATCCCATCCTCACCCCTCCAAACCCCTTTCCTGGCTGCACCGGTGGCAACCTCTGCCCAAGGTGCTGGGCCTGATGGCGCTGATGGCGGCTTTCGCCTCGGTGAGGTGCCTGGCCCTCTTGCCGCTCATCTGGGCGCTGGTGGCTGGACTGTGGAGCCTGTCGGGATTGCCTTGGAGCCTCGGGCTGAGGCGGCTGGCAGCCCCAGGGCTGTTGGTGGCAGGGTTGATGGGGATCCTACCCTTCTGGGCGGGGGAAACCATCCTGTGGCGCTGGGGATCCCTGGCTTTGCGCTGGGAGGGGCTGGAGATGGCGCTCCGCATGGGGGGGAGGGGGCTGGCCCTGTTCGCTCTCACCATGCTGCTGCTGGAGACCACTCCCACGTCGGAACTGTTGGCAGCGTTGCGGCAACTGGGGATCCCAGATCTGCTTTTGGAACTGGCCTGGCTCACCCAGCGCTATCTGCAAGAGATGGCTGCTCAGTGGGAGCAGATGCAACGGGCAGCCCGGTTGAGGGGTTGGCGACCGCGGGGATCCCTGTGGCGTCCTGGGCCGTCTCTAAGACAAGATCTGCCCTTTCTGGCCGCTTCGGTGGGCACCCTGTTGGTTCGCAGCTACGAGCGCTCGCAGAGGGTTTATCAGGCTTTGCGCCTGCGGGGCTATGGACAAGCGCCTCTGTTTCCGACGGCGGCTGGCGGGGATCCCTACAGTTGGGCGGCCACCGCGTTGGCCGTGGCTACGGCTCTATTGCTCCGCAACGCTGATGCGGCCCTCAACTAGAATAGATAAGCCTCTGGCAAGCTGCCCCCTTTTTGATGCTCAGTCCATGAATGGGTTAGAAGCGACCGTCTCCAGTTTCCCATCCGTTTCAGCGGTGCAGCGTACAAAGGCGTCGGTTGCCGTTTTACACCTGGGCTGCGAGAAAAACCGGGTGGACACCGAGCACATGCTGGGCCTGCTGGCCCAAGCGGGCTACCGGGTGGATGGGGACGAAGAGAGCGCTAACTATGTGATTGTCAACACCTGTAGCTTCATCGAGGCAGCGCGACGGGAGTCGGTCAGCACCCTGATGGAGTTGGCAGTACAGGGCAAGAAAATCGTTATTGCCGGCTGCTTGGCGCAACACTTCCAAGAGGAGCTGCTGCAGGAGATCCCAGAGGCCGTGGCCTTGGTAGGTACCGGCGACTACCACCAGATCGTCCAGGTGATCGAGCGGGTGGAGCGGGGAGAGCGGGTCAATGCCGTTACTTCCAGCTTGGATTACATTGCCGACGAGACCGTACCTCGCTATCGCACCACCCATGCGCCTGTGGCCTACTTACGGGTAGCCGAGGGCTGTAACTACCGCTGCTCCTTCTGCATCATTCCCCACTTGCGGGGCAACCAACGCTCCCGCTCCATCGAGTCGATCCTACGGGAAGCAGAACAACTGGCCGAAGAGGGGGTGCAGGAGCTGATTTTAATTTCCCAGATCACCACCCACTACGGGATCGATCTCTACGGGGAGCCGCGGCTGGCAGATCTCATTCGCGCCCTGGGCAAGATCCCCATCCCCTGGATCCGCATGCTCTACGCCTACCCCACCGGCATCACGCCTGCAGTGGTGGAGGCCATCCAAGAAACTCCCAATTTCTTGCCTTACCTGGATTTGCCCCTACAGCACAGCCATCCTGAGATCCTCAAGGCCATGAATCGCCCCTGGCAAGGGCAGGTCAACGACCGGGTGATCGAGCGGCTGCGCCAGGCGTTGCCCAATGCCGTGCTGCGCACCAGCTTTATCGTCGGCTTTCCTGGGGAGACGGAGGAGCACTTCCAGCATCTACTAGACTTTGTCCAGCGCCATCAGTTTGACCATGTGGGGGTGTTTACCTTTTCTCCCGAAGAGGGCACCCCTGCCTACCACCTCCCCCATCAGGTTCCAGAGGCTGTCAAACAAGAGCGCCGCGCCCGTCTAATGCAACTGCAGCAAGGCATTGCCTTCCGCCGCAACCGCGAGCAGGTGGGCCGAGTGGTACCTGTACTTTTGGAGCAGGAAAACCCCAGAACCGGCGAGTGGATTGGCCGCTCCCCTCGCTTTGCCCCCGAAGTGGACGGGGTGGTGTACGTGCGTGGGGAGGGCTCTCTGGGATCCCTGGTGCCGGTGCAGATCACCCACGCCGAGCCCTATGATCTCTTCGGTCGGGTGGTGGCAGCGCCGGAGGGTTTTAGCTGGAGCGGGCGGTAGCGGTGCAAAGCACTTTGGTAGGATCTTCATCCACGGGAGAGGAGCTGGGAATGACTACCCTTGGCGGCAGCGGGACCAAGTCTTTAGATGAGCTGAAACAGGCGGCAGCCCGGGCTGCAGTTCAAAAGGTGCAGTCGGGAATGGTGGTGGGGCTGGGCACGGGATCCACAGCCGCCTTTGCTGTCAGCGCCCTAGCAGAGCGGATGCAAAGCGAGGGTCTGCAGATCCTCGGTGTGCCCACCTCCGAGCGCACGGCTGAACAGGCCCGCTCCCTGGGGATCCCGCTGGCTACCCTAGAAGAGCAGCCGCGCCTGGATCTGGCCATCGATGGGGCCGACGAGATTGAAGTGGGATCCCTGAACCTGATCAAAGGGGCAGGAGGGGCCCTGTTGCGGGAAAAATTGGTGGAGGCCAGCGCTGCCGAGCTGATCATCATCGCCGATGCCTCTAAAAAAGTCCCGCAGTTGGGCATTCGCTTCCCGGTGCCGGTAGAGGTGGTGCGCTTTGGCTGGAAAACCACCTTGGCGCGGGTAGAGGCTCTGGGGTGCACAGCCACCTTACGGCGGAATGCCAACGGGGATCCCTACCTGACGGATGAGCAGCACTACATCCTCGATTGCCAATTCGGCCCTATGGCGGATCCCGCTAAGATTGCCGATCAACTCAAGGGGACGGTGGGGGTTGTGGAGCATGGCCTGTTCATCGGTATGGCCAAAGAGGCAATCATCGCCCTCCCGACTGGGATCGAAACGCTGCAACCCAGCTGACAACTTCCTATACCCAGTCGTGTATTGGCGTTGCCCAGGAACTGGGTTTACAGCTTTTTCCGACTTCATGGGAGTTCCGTAGCCAAGCGGGAGCCTTCCCACGCAAGAGATTGATTGACACTGGCTGTGGTAAACAACGCTGAAAAAAGCTGTACAGCTATCCCCAACTCCCCTCTCCCCCTGGGAGAGGGGCTGGGGGTGAGGGGGAGCGCTTGGGAAATGTCTCAATCGGGTCTGAAATGACCATAGACGAAGAGGCTGTAGGCGAATTGGAGTTTCTGCCCGATGCTGACCTTACGAACTGTGGCTGACCTGCTGCAAACTCCCCTGCAGGGGGATCCCCATTTGTTGGGTCTTCCCGTCCAAGCCATTTGCACCGACAGCCGCCAACTCCAGCCAGGCTCAGTCTTCGTGGCGCTGCGGGGGGAACGGTTTGATGGACACGACTTCATTCCGCAAGCTTTGGCCGGAGGGGCCATTGCCGTCATCAGCCAGCGTCCGGTGGCCGGGCCCCATTTTCAAGTCTCAGATACCCTAGCTGCCTACCAGCGCATCGCCAGAGGCTGGCGGGAGCAGTTTCCCCCCCCCATACTGGCCATCACGGGCTCAGCAGGCAAAACCACCACCAAGGAAATGTTGGCGGCTGCCCTATCCCGCTACGGCACAGTTCTCAAAACTGAAGCCAACCACAACAACGACATCGGGGTTGCTCAAACACTGCTCCAGATGCAACCGGAGCATCAGTTTGTGGTTCTGGAAATGGCCATGCGAGGCCCCGGAGAAATTCGCCGCCTGGCTCAGATGGCTCAGCCCACCCACGCCTTGATCACCCATATCGGCACCGCCCACATCGGCAGACTGGGATCCCGCGCGGCCATTGCTGCTGCCAAGTGCGAGCTGCTGCAGGAGCTAGGGCAGGGGGTGGCTCTGCTGAATGGAGAAGATCCCTTGCTGTTGTCTACCGCCGCCAGCCTGTGGTCGGGACAAACCCTTACCTATGGTCTGGATCGGGGGGACTTACGGGGAGAATGGGATCCCCAAGCCCAAACGGTAACTGTGGAGGGCCTAACGCTGCCGGTGCCCTTGCCGGGAAGACACCATGCCCTCAACTGGATGGGAGTGCTGGCTGCTCTGTGCAGCTTGGGGCTGGATTGGGAGCGGCTCCGAGAACCCATTGCTTTGCCTACCTCTCTGGAGGGGCGCAACCGCCATCTCAAGCTGGCAGGAGATGTGGAAATCTGGGACGAAACCTACAACGCCTCGCCGGAAGCGATGATCGCGGCTCTGCACCTATTGGCTCAAACCCCGGGGAAACGGCGCTGGGCCATTCTCGGCCCGATGCGGGAGTTGGGAGAGCATGCGCCTCAGCTCTATGCAGAGGTGGGTCGGGCGGCTGCCCCTCTGGGGCTGGATCGGATCTTGCTCTTGGATCCGGAAGGGGAGATGCAACCGCTGCTCGACCAAAAACCGGCAGCCCAGGCAGAACGCTGCGAGGAGGTATCCGAACTGCTGGAAGTCTTGCTGCATCAGGTACAAGCCGGGGATCGGCTGCTGTTCAAGGCAGCGCGAGCTGTTGAGCTGGATCGGGTGCTGCGCCGCTTTTTGCAGGAGTGGCAGGCATAGGCTAAACTGAGGGATATATCGATGGAAAGCCCGCGTCCCTCGGTTGAGAGGAGATCAATCCAAGCCGAGCTCATTCCTCGTCGATAACTGCCCTTTTTCCGTACGGCATGTACTACCACAATCCCTCTCTGCGCGAAGAGCCCCGCGATCAGCCGCCAACGGTGGTGCCCTCTCCTAGCAGCCTCTCCATTCTTGACTGGTTGCGCAAAGAGGGCCGGTTGATCGAGCAGCCCATTGAGGTCCCTGAGATGATTTTGGAAGAAGACATCGACGATATCGACGATTTGATCGGGGACGACTACGACGAAGACTTCGAGCCGGAAGAAGAGTAAGCACAACTGCCAGGATTATTACGAGCTCGTTAACTCATTTATCCCTTTGCTCGGCACCGTGAGGGTGTTATTTTTTGTGCTGCCGCTGGATAGACAGCTCGAGCAAACAAAACAGTACAGTCGTTTCAGGTTAGAGTGAGACGCCTGAGCTACCAAGAAAAGTCTTCCAGCCCCGCGCATTCAACGCTTCAGGTGTGGGTGCAGCGTTTTAGTTTGAATCAGAATGACTATAGATGCAGACAAACGTAACTGATCCCTCAGCCTCAAGGGATCCTTTTTCAGCCTGTTTTGGATTGCTCACCACCACCCTGCGATGATTGTTGCAAATCTAACCTTAGTGGAAGATACCCCCGCAGCCTTTGTAAGAAAGCATCTTGGGGCAGTAGAAACATCTTTTTCGGGGACTTTTTTCGATTTCTCACTTACCATGCAGTGCCCGGCAAAGTTCTCTCTACCTCTTTGGAAGCTGGGGAAGTGGTTACGGTCGAAGGATCTCCTGTGGAAATCTCTTTGGCTGATGGTGTCAAGGTCAACGATGCTAATGTGTGACAGCCGACATTGAAGCTTCCAACGGTGTCATCCACGTGATCGACAAGGTGATCTTGCCTCCACAAGGGTGACCTACCAACGCCATGGATTCTAGGCCCTTCAGGGTCTAGCCCTCTGGCAGCCCCTGCTCTGGTGGCGGGGGTTTTGTATTGGGATCCCCAGCTATTCCGTTCTTTGGGCAAGGGATCCCCAATTTCATAGGTCGATGCCAACGCTGGAAGCGTAGATTGCCTCCACCGATACAGCGGACACCCGTTGAGGACGCACGATCATGTACTCATTGTCCATTTGCTTGGGCAAGGTGATGAACTCTTCGCCGCCCACCATGAGGTTGTTGATCAGCTCGGTGTATTCTCTGGCTTCTTTGACCCGTACCTGCATGGTTTGTCCACCTTCCAGCATGATGTGGACAAGATATCCGTCAGGTTTTCTGGCCATGGATGCTCCTGCTGGGTGAACCGAAGGGTATTCCTACGAACATTATTCCCCCTTTCGAGACCCCTAACCAACCCCTGACTCTTCCGTGAAATCTGGAATTGAGCTGCGCCAAACCGAATTCCAAGCCGTAGCATAGTGAAAGTGAAATGTGCCCATTTTAATCTTCCTCGCGCTCCATGCCCCATTTGCCTGATGTTTCTGCCGCCCACCGTGAGCTGGAGTGGAACGGAGTTCCTTCCACGCCGACAAACGACGCCCAACCCCTAAGCCGCCCTACTGTGAAGGATCCCATCACCGCCCGTTCCGACATCATCGCCGTCGGGGGAGCAGAGGACAAGGAAAATGAGCGCCACATCCTTTGGGAATTCTTCCGCCGAGCGGGGGGAAAGTCTGCCCACATCACCATCGTGCCCGCGGCTTCTGGGATCCCGGCGGTGCTGGGGGAGATCTACGCCAACATTTTTCAGCAGATGGGGGCAGCCAGCCTCCAAGTTCTGGATATCCGCAGCCCGATGGAGGCGAGGGATCCCGATAACGTCGAGAAAATTCGCTTCTCCACCGGCATCTACTTCACGGGTGGGGATCAGGAGCGGCTGGCAGAGGTGCTGGCCCACAGCGAGCTGATGGAGGCCATTCGACAGCAGTGGCAGCGGGGGCAGACGGTAATTGCCGGAACCAGCGCCGGAGCTTCTGCGTTGGGGCAGCAGATGATCTCCCGCGGCTACAGCGGAGAACCGCCCACGCCGGCAATTGTAACGGTGAAGACAGGCCTGGGCCTTTTGCCTCGCGTCATCATCGATCAACATTTCCATCAGCGCAATCGCCTGGTGCGGCTGGTCACGGCGGTGGCCCACTATCCCCAATGTTTGGGTATCGGCATTGATGAGAATACGGCGGTGGTGATCCAGGCCAACGATGTGATGGAGGTGATCGGCTTGGGGACGGTGACGATTGTGGACGGGACGCAACTGTACTCGACCGTTCAGGAGGCGGCGGCGGATGAGTATTTTCGGCTGCACAATGCCCGCATTCACTTTTTGCCGCCGGGATCCCGATTCGATCTCAACACCTTGTCTCCACTCTGACTGCTGAAATGTGACTGCTGAAAACTTTGTCCTGCCAAGGCGGCTGGACTGGCGCAACCTCAACACCCTCTGGGGATCCCTGTTGGCCGAAACCTTGAGTCGGCTGGGTTGCCGTTTGGCGGTGGTGTGTCCGGGATCCCGCTCAGCCCCTCTTACCTACGCCCTGGCCCAGCACCCCGACATCGAGGCAATTCCCGTGCTGGATGAGCGGTCGGCAGCCTTTTTTGCTCTGGGGTTGGCCCAGCAAACCCGGCAGCCCATCCCCCTGGTGTGTACTTCTGGCAGTGCTGGCGCTCACTTTTTCCCAGCTCTCATCGAGGCGGCAGAAAGTGGCTGGCCGCTTTTGGTTTTGACGGCGGATCGGCCCCCGGAGCTGCGCCACTGCCGCGCCGGCCAAGCGATTGACCAGGTGAAGCTCTACGGCCATTACCCCAACTGGCAGGCGGAGTTGGCCCTGCCCAGCGCGGATCCAGAAGCCCTGGCCTACCTGCGCCAGACCCTGGTTCACGCCTGGGAGCGCACCCTTTACCCTTTTCCCGGCCCGGTGCATTTAAATGTGCCTTTCCGGGATCCCTTGGCTCCCATTGCCGATGGCAGCACTGCGCCGCTGCTCCATCTACAGGAAGATCCGGAGTTCGAGAAGACCTTTTTTCGTGGGGTTGCTCCTCCATGCACCGGCTCTTCCTTGCAGGCGGTGCGGAGCCCTTTTCAGACGGAGACGGTTTCTTTTTGGCAGGAGTGGCGCAGCTGTGAGCGGGGGGTGATCTTGGCGGGGCCGGCTCAACCGCTGGATCCCCAGCGTTATGTGGAGGCAGTGGCCCGTTTGGCGACAGCTTTGGGCTGGCCGGTGCTGGCGGAGGGGCTTTCTCCCCTGCGCAACTACGCTTCCCTCAACCCCTATCTCATCACCACCTACGACCTCATCCTGCAGCGGGATCGGCCCCAGCTTTGGCCGCAGCAAGTCATCCAACTGGGATCCCTGCCCACCAGCAAAGCGCTGCGGCAAACCCTGGCCAAGGTTGCTCCCCGCGTTTGGCGGTTGGATCCCCGTCCCGACAATGGGGATCCCCTGCACAACCCCACCACCCATTTGCCTTTTGCCGTAGAGGAGTGGGTCGCCGGGATCCCAGAAGCACCGGCCAAGCAAACAACTTTTCTGCAGGGCTGGCTGACAGCGGAAGCGCAAATCCGGACCGCCTTAGACCAGGCTATGGCTGACCTGCCGGAGTGGTTTGAGGGTAGGATAGCCTGGTGGCTGGCCCGCCACCTGCCGCCAGAGACGCCGCTATTCATTGCCAACAGCACGCCGGTGCGGGATGTGGAGTGGTTTTGGCCCCCCAACGACCGCCGCATCCGTCCCTACTTCAATCGCGGCACCAACGGCATCGATGGCCTTCTCTCTACCGCCTTCGGGGTGGCCCACCGGCAGCGCCCGACGGTGTTGCTAACCGGGGATCTGGCCTTTTTGCACGACTGCGGCGGCCTGCGGCTTGGCCCTCACCTGCAGGGATCCCTGACCATTCTCCTCATCAACAACCAGGGGGGTGGGATTTTCGAGCTGCTGCCCATTGCTGAAGTGGGCCGTCAAGGGCCAGATCCGCCCTTTGAGCCCTACTTTGCTACTCCCCAGTCGGTGGATCTTGCCCTCCTCTGCCAAGCCCACGGCATTCCCCACCGGCGGGTGGAAAGCTGGCAGGAGCTGGCCCAAGCTTTGGATCCCTTGCCTGCCCAAGGGGTGCGGGTGTTGGAGATCCTTACGGATCGCAAGGCCGATGCTCGGCGGCGGCGGCAGTGGTTTCAGCAGGGGTCTGAGCGGTCATCCAGGCGGTAACCCGATCCCAGATCTGCTCCGGCAGATCCTCGACCTCGCAGTCCAGCCACTGGATCCCTGGCAGGGCCCGGAACCAGGTCATCTGCCGCTTGGCAAATTGGCGGGTGCGCCGCACAATCAGGGGCTGCAGCTCGGCTTCCGGGATCCGCCCCTCCAGGTAAGCGCCGATCTCCGCATAGCCCAAGGTCTGCAAGAGGGGTAAGTCTGGCCCGTAGCGCTCCCGCAGGGTTTTCACCTCCTCGATCCACCCCCGCTCCATCATCTCCGCCGTGCGCCGGGCAATGCGTTGTTCCAAACGGGGCATTGGGCAGCGCAGCCCCAGGATCAAGATGGGGTAATGGGGGGGATGAGCCCGCCTTAGGCTGGAAGCCGGCTTCCCAGTGGCGTAAACGATCTCCAAAGCCCTCAGCGTGCGCACCGCGTCATGGGGATGAATGTGCTGGGCGGCAACGGGATCCAACTGCTGCAGCCAGGCGTAGCGGATCTCAGGGGGCCAAGTTTCCAGTTGTCTTCTCAGTTGGGGCTGCGGAGGTACCGCAGGGATCCCCAGGCCGGAGGTTACCGACTGGATGTAGAGACCGGTGCCCCCCACCAAGATGGGAGTCTGTCCCTGCCGATGGGCCTCGGCGATGCGGGCTTGGGCCGCCTGCTGAAACTCGGCCACCGTGTAGGTGTGGCGGGGATCCACAAAGTCAATCAGCTCGTGGGGCCAGAGAGCCCGCTCAGCAGGGGTGGGCTTGGCCGTGCCGATGTCAAACTCGCGGTAGACCTGGCGGGAGTCCGCATTCAACAACGGGGATCCCAGCCGTTGGGCCAAAAGCAGTGCCTGTCGAGATTTCCCGGTGGCCGTGGGGCCGGCAATGACGATCACTCCCGGCCATCCTGGCCGGTCGGAAGCTGCTGCAGCGGGAATGCCATTCTCGAGGGTAATGCGCATTCGCTACCCAAACCATCGGCAGGGCAGACTGGCAAGCAACTTTCCTCAGAGACCAGATTAAGATTCTCGAAGAACCTTGTCTCTTTGGGTTAGGATCGGCTACTTACTACCCTGCTTTTTTGCTGTGCTGATCTCATCCTACATTCCTGCTTCGACGGTTTTGAGGGGCAATGGGCCACAGCCGCAGCCAGTGGCGCAGTTTTTACCTCTCCGGCTAGAGCTGTTCGCAAGGCGCGGCCTCAGCCAGATTGGACGGGCAATTGGAACAGGGTTGCTGATGGCTATGCTCATAGGTGTCCCTTGCCCGGCGCTGGGGGAAACCTTGGTGCTCAAGCAGGGAGAAGTGCGCACTCTGCCCCTGCTGCAAACCCGGGCCCGGCTGCCCTTGCAAATGGAAATGCTCTATCTGGGCATGGTCGAGGAGCGCTTCTTGAGCTACGCCCGCGCCAACAATTGGGAGACCATTTCCAGCGACCGGGAGGATCCCCGCTGGAGCCGCTGGCAACTGCGTCCTGGGGGGGAGGCTCTTTATCTGCCCGATTCTCCCCCGTCCCAGAATTCCTCGGAGCCGCCCATCTACGCCCGTGGGTTTTATGTGCAAGCCTATTTTGTCGGCGGGCGCCTGGCGGGGATGCACCTGATTCGCAACCCTGAAGAGCCGGGCTTCAACTTGACAGCCCTGCAAAGGGTGATCCGCGCCTGGTTTCCCGATAATCGCCTGATGTTGTATTACCAAGTGTTGCCAGAGGATCCCGAGCAGCAGGTGCTGGGCGCCTATCTGGGCACCATTCCTCCCCCCTACCTTGCCGATATTCGGCGCAACCGCGTGCCTTTTTGTCAGACTTTTCTCAGCCCCACTTCGCCGCAGCCGATCATCCCACCCTCCGTCGATGGGCCTCCCCATTGCCTGGGCACAACTGCCGTCAACAGCGGGACGGGGCCTTACGCTGCCCAGAAAGAGGCTGCTGCTTTGCGCTAAAGGCACGTGAGGAGTTGGCTCAGCGCAGCGCTGGGGTCAAGCCGGATTTCAGTAAGGGAGCAGTTTCCTTCAAAATGAACTGTCACCTTAAACTGTCACCAGCTCGGGACGGCGGCTGTTGCGAATGCTGCGAATGGCTTCTGCATAGTCTTTGGCCTTGAACACTGCCGAACCGGCCACAATGGCATTGGCTCCTGCTTCAATCACCTGCCAAGCGTTGCTGGCTTTGATGCCGCCATCCACCTCGATCCAGGGATCCAGGCCGCGCTCATCACACATGGCCCGTAACTGGCGAATTTTGGGCACCACTGCTGGAATAAAGCTCTGGCCGCCAAAGCCGGGGTTGACACTCATGATCAACACCAGATCCACCAGATCCAGCACGTATTGGATCAGCTCCAAAGGGCTGGCCGGATTGAGCACCACGCCCGCTTGCTTGCCCAGATCCTTGATTTGGCTGAGGGTGCGGTGCAGGTGAATGGTGGAGCTGGACTCTGCGTGCACGGAAATAATGTCGGCCCCTGCCTTGGCAAAATCCGCCACATAGTTCTCCGGCTCTACAATCATCAGGTGGACGTCCAGGGGCTTGGCCGTCACCGGGCGCAGGGCTTCCACCACCAACGGGCCGATGGTGATGTTGGGCACAAAGCGGCCATCCATCACATCCACATGGATCCAGTCGGCCCCCGCCTCATCCACTGCCCGTACTTCCTCCCCCAACCGGCTGAAATCGGCTGAAAGGATGGAAGGGGCGATCACAATCGGCTTTTGCCCAGAGGTCGCTGACGGCTGCACCATGGTGAGTCCTGGGGATTGAAAACAGAGAAACGGAGAAACCTGCTCCTCTATGGTACGGGGTTTGATCCCCTTTGCAAAGCGTCATATCCCCTCTCAGCTTGGCACTCAAGGCTCCAGGGGGGACGTGGACTCTGGCGACAGGATCCCGTTCGCGTTGGCGGAACGGAGTCCTTTCAAGCTCGCATCGCCGGGCCACAGACCCTGCAAGACTTGGGCAACACGGTGCCAGGGATCTAGCCGTTCCGTTCGCGTTGGCGGGACGGAGCCCTTGCTGCTTTGAGGCTCTGGAGAAGACTGCTCAGAGGGGGCGGGATCCCTTTCCTCCAGCCTCAGGGAAAGCTGCTGCAACTGCATGTAGATGCTGTTCACGGCCAGCATGGCCAAGACCGTGCCAAAAAACTTGGTGCGGGATCCCATGGGCCAACCCCTGTGCGAAAACAAAGATACGGTTGTCGCGGGTGCGCTAGCTCCACCTTAGCTTACGGGTTTGGCTTGCCGTTCGGAGAAAATATTGATGTTCGCGTCGGCCTTGCAAAGCCCCACGGTCAAGATTTCCCAACAAGACAATGACTGCCCCCCAAAAGCCAACCTATCATCACCTGCACACCGCCCTTTGGGTGAGCGATCTGGCCAGAGCCGAACATTTTTACGGAACGGTGCTTGGGATCCCCAAGGTGGAACGGTTGCCGTTTGACTTTCCCGGCGCTTGGTATCAAGTGGGTTCCTCCCAAATTCATTTAATCGTGGCCGAGGAGCCGATGGATCCACGGCAGCGAAGCGGAACGGGATCCTCAAAGTGGGGGCGTAATCCCCATGTGGCGCTGGGGGTAGATGACTTGGAAGCGGTGAAGGCTCGCCTGCGGCAGGAAGGGTATGAGGTGCAACCGAGCGCTTCCGGGCGAGCGGCAGTGTTCGTCCGGGATCCCGACGGGAATGTGATAGAGCTCAGCTCCATTAGCCCAACCTAGCCATGAGCCCTCTCCCCCCAGCAATACCGCCCGTTGCCACCGCGCTGCCTACCGATAGGGATCCCTGTTGCCGGTTCGACCCGGCCATCAGCTTGGTTAGTTCCGCGCAGATGCAGCGCCTTGAGGGGCAGATCTTCTCTGCCGGCATGCCCGTTGCCGCTCTGATGGAGAAGGTGGGGCTGGCCGTTGTTGCTCAGTTGCAGAAGGATTTTCCGCAAGCCCAGCGCATTGGCATCCTCTGCGGGACAGGGCACAACGGTGGCGATGGGTTGGTGGTCGGGCGGGAGCTATGGCTGGCCCAAAAGTCGGTGAAGGTGTGGCTGGGCAAGCCAGAACTCAAGCCCCTAACGACAGACCACGCCCGCTATCTCAAGGCGCTGGGGGCAGAGTTTGTGGAGAGTCTTGAAGAGCTGGCCGATTGCGATTTGCTCATCGATGCCCTGTTTGGGATCGGTCTGAACCGGCCTTTGGGGGAGCCTTGGGCGGGGGCGGTGGGGTGGGCCAATGGCAGTGGGATCCCCATCCTCAGCCTGGATTTGCCGTCTGGCCTCAACGACCAAACCGGGGAAGTCTGGGGCTGCTGCATTCGCGCCAGCCATACCTATACCCTTGGCCTTTGGAAACGGGGGTTGTGGCAGGAAGCGGCTCTGCCTTGGGTGGGACGGCTGCGCCGCATCGAGTTCGGGATCCCCCCTTGGGCCTACCCAGAGGTGGAGGTTCCCCGGTTGTTGCTGCGGCCTTGGCAGCACTTTCCCGCGGATCCCCCTTTGGATACCCACAAATACCGCCAGGGATCCCTGCTAGGGGTGGCAGGCTCGGCGGCCTATGCCGGGGCGGCCCTGTTGGCGGGGCTGGGATCCCGCGCCAGTGGGGTGGGTATGGTGACGATGGCGGTGCCGGCGGAGTTGAAAGGAGTGATCCACAGCGCCCTGCCGGAAGTCTTGGTCTATGCCTGGGAGGGGATCCCCGCTTTGCCCCAGGTGGCCGAGAAACCCTTTCAGGCGGTGGCCGTGGGGCCGGGCTTGGGAGAAACCCGCTTACCGCTGCTGGAACTCCTGCTGCGGGATTGGGCCGGGATCCCCTGGGTTATCGATGCCGATGGCCTCAATGCTCTGGCGGAGATGGGGGTAGAGCGCCTGCCAGAAAACGGGATCCAAGCCATTCTCACCCCCCACCTGGGGGAATTTCGGCGGCTCTTTCCAGGGATCCCGCTTGGGGATCGCATCGAGGCAGCCCAAAGGGCGGCAGCCCAGAGTGGAGCAGTGGTGGTTTTGAAAGGGGCGCGGACGGTGATCGCCTCTCCGACTGGGGAATGCTGGGTGAACCCGGAGAGCACACCGGCTTTGGCCCGCGGTGGCAGCGGCGATGTCTTGACTGGCCTGATTGGTGGCCTGGTGGCCCGCCGAACGGCCCAAGTGGGTCGGCCCTTGGAGATTGCTGAGCTGCTCAGTTGCGCCTGTGCCGGGGTGTGGTGGCATGCCCAAGCGGCTATCCAGCTGGCGCGGGAACGCGGTCTAACAGGGGTGGATCCGGCCCACCTGGCGGAGCACCTGCCCAAGGCGCTGCAGAGCCTGCGGGAGCAAGGGTGAAGGAAGGAGCTGCAAAACCCAGCCTAGGGTTTCAGGAACCCCAGGGCCAACCCCAAGAAAATGAACAGGCCAAAGCCAATCCGATAGACGATGAACAGCCAGGTGCTGCTGCGCTGCAAAAACTGAATCAGCCAATCGATAGAGAGATAGGAAAAGACAAAAGCAGAAAGAGTGCCCAACCCCTGCGACAGCAGCGCCTCTGCCCTGAACTCAGAGATCAACTCTTCTACCCCCGCCAAAAAGAGCGCCGGGATCCCCAGCAAGAAGGAGTAGCGAGCGGCAGCCGGGCGTTGCAAATGGAGAAACAGCCCTGCCGTCAGCGTCGAGCCGGAGCGCGACACCCCAGGGATCAGGGACAAAGCTTGGGCCAGCCCCACCCAGATCCCATCCCCAATGCCCAAGCTGTGAAGGTCTCGCTGGCGTTTGCCCGTTTGCTCTGCCCAGCCCAACAACAAAGCCAAGCCAATGGCTGCAGTGGCGATCACCCACAACTGGCGGGGTGGGGATCCCCAAATGGCCTTGATGGCCCACCCCACTACCACAATCGGCACCGTTCCCACCAAGATCCCGACCGACAGCCGCCAAGGCTCCTGCTGGAAATCTCGTTCTCGCCAGGCTTTCCAGGAGCCCAGGAGCAACTGGCGCAGGTCAGAGGCAAAGTAGATCAGCACCGCCCCCAAACTGCCCAACTGGATCACCGCCGTAAACGAAGCTCCCGCATCCGGCCACCCCACCAAAGCCGGAAACACCCGCAGATGGGCCGTGCTGCTAATGGGCAGAAATTCGGTGATCCCTTGCACCATGCCCAAAATTAGAGCCTGCCACCAATTGGGATACCAAGTGTCAGCAAGCAACAAGGTAAACACTCCCCCACCCAAACTTGCCGGATTTGCACAATCCCCATTCTTAGAAAAACTCAGAACTCCGGCTTTTTCCAGCAGCCCATACCACGGCGAACAAACACTTGCAGAGGGATCCCACCCCAACTGGCCGGGAACTTGGGTGTCGCTGTCCCAGACCCGCAAAAGGGCTGTGCCTATAGGATCGCCGCAAAGATCAACAGTAGGTCAGATCATCGGGTCAATAGATCAGAAGCCAATCCGCTCTGGGTCTTCAATGGTAATCAGCCAGTTGCCCACATTCCGGAAGAGGGGGTTGGGTTCCGTACCCCGTACCCGCGCCTCCACACGGTAGATACCGGCAGATGAAGGGTTGCGCACGTTGGAGAGCACCAGACGGATCTCCTGACCGGCAGCAATGGGTTGACGGGCCACCACCTCTAGAGAGCGAAACTCCTCGTTCCAGTACACTTGATCCAGCTCTACAGGCCGGCCTTCTACCTCCAGGCGGACACTTTCCGGATCGATGCGGCCATCGAAATTCCTGTCCCCGTTGATCTGCACTTCTGCCACCGCCACATTCTGGGGGGGAATGGTCAGGCGATAGCGATCCAAACGACTGCGAACCCCGCCAAAATCGAGCCGGTAGCTAAGAACAGGCACCCCCTCACTGCCGGTGATCACCAAACCCGACTGCGCCTCTGCAGAATGGGGCACCATCAGGGATCCCAGGCTCCCCATCACCAGAACCGCCAAGGCCAGCCTCATGCCTCGCCGGGCAAGGCCAAGTTCCTGCGAACATTTCCCTGCTCTCATCACTGCTCTCAACACCCAAACCTCCGCTGGTTGAAACACCTCAGCACCTTCAAAGCTCACTAGCGCGGCCTGTAGACAGCCTGACCGATGGCAAGCAAGGCCGACGCCTCGCCGTCCATTGTAGAGGATGGGATCCCCTCTACCGAGAGAGCTTAAGGCTTATCGAGGTGCGGAAGTGCGTAGTTCGTCCAGGATCCCAGACAAAAACTTTGGGCCGCCACACCCACGGTGCAGCTCCCACGCAACGCTGATTGCGACCACAAGGTGACCTTCGGTGGATTGGCCCTCGCCCTTCTACGGCTTCACTTGAGGAAACTCAGCACCCCCACCCCGATCACCATCAGCACCCAGAGCAGGGATCCCACCAAAATCACATTCTTGGCCCGGCTCCAGTCGCTGGCTGAGCTGTAGAGCACTGGCACCGCCACCACCAAGAGCAAGCTGTAAAGCACCAACACCAACAAAGCAATTTGGAAAACGAGCATCATCTTGCGGATCCCTCACAAAAGTCTTGTCTTGGATAAAAGCTCCCGGTAACACCGGATGGCAGCAGGATAAATAGGATGACGCTCTGACTATACCAAAATAGGATCCCTCCCAAGGCCAGATCCGTTGAGGCGGCTGATGGATTCATCTAGACACAGGCTGGAGGCGGAAGGGGTTAAAGTCGGTTGCCACATCGAAGTAGTCTTCTTGTTCTTGCTGCTTTAGCCAGCCGGTAATGGCATAGGTCAGGGGCGTGAACGCCGCCTCAACGGCACACTTGAACACATAGTTGGAGAGTATTAAGCTGCCCAGGCCAGGGAACACCCCCCAGAAGGCCAAGGTGACAAACAGTCCAGTATCCACCGCTTGGCCCACCAGGGTAGAGCCGATGGTGCGTGTCCACAGCCACCGTCCCCGCGTCCACACCTTCATGCGGGCCAGTACATAGGCGTTGGCAAAGCTGCCTCCCCAATAGGCGATTAAGCTGGCCAGCACAAGGCGGGGCGTCAGGCCCAGAATCTGGTCGTAGGCTTCTTGATAGGGCCAGTCGGGGGCGGCCGGCAGGGATCCCACGATCATGAATGTCACCGACATGAGGGCCGCCGAGAGAAATCCCAGCCAGATCACCCGTCGCGAGCGGGCATAGCCATAGACTTCGGTGAGGATGTCGCCAAAGATATAGCTGAGGGGGAAGAGAATGGTGCCCCCGTCAAAGGTAAAGGGCCCCAGAAGAACGATCTTGGTCGAGGCAATGTTGGAAATCAGCAGCACGGCCACAAATAGAGCCGTCACCGCATCTAGGTGTCGATAAGCTCGCTCAAAAACCCTCTCAGACATCAGGATCCTCCTAGAAGTTTACGGATCTGTCGCAGCTCCTTGACGATCAAGGCCAAACCCTGGGCATGTCGCTCCACTTCGCCGGCGAGCTTGCTGATCTGGGCCTCCAGATTGCTGCTGCGGGATTCCTGACGCGCCAGGCATTGGTTGATCCCAGAAAGCCGCGCCACCACCTCCCGCTGGATCAAGTTTTCCGTACCTTGAATCAGCAGCGTCTCGATGGCGGTGAGCCGGTTCAGAATCAGTTGGGTGTTGGTTTCGGATCCCGGCTCCGGTGCAGCGGCAGGGGCAACCTGGAGGACCTTTTGGATAAGAGCCAAAAGGGCATCTGCCTCAAACGGTTTCTCGATGAAATCAAAATCGACAAAGGGCTCAGGAATGCGGGCAGTCACCTGTTCCTTCAGCCCCGACATCATGATGATAGGAGTATTTTTCAGACTGTCTTCGCGGCGGATGGCCTGCAAGGTGTCGTAGCCATCCATCTTGGGCATGACAAAATCCAGCAGGATCAGGTCGGGGTGATGTTTTTTGGCCGCTTCCAAACCTGTCAAGCCGTCTTTGGCCTCCAGCACTTGGAACTGATCGGCCAAGATGCTGGCCACCATCTTGCGAATCATGATGCTATCGTCAATGACCAACACCGTCTTGGTTGTCATGCTGAGGCGCTCCCTCTTCCCATTATCAAATCAACCTGATCAGCCCCTTCCTCCAGCTCATAGGGCAATCGGGGACATCCTTTTGAGGACACCACTAGAGTACTCCCCTGCTTGGCCAGATGGGGTGTGCTCAGGGATCCAATTCCGCCAGGTTTTCCCCGCGCCCAGCGGCTGCCGGCCCGGCGTGGCCGCCTTGCTATAATTAAGTGTAAACAAACGTTAAGCCTTCATTCTTCATTCGCACCTTGCAGGGTTATGAGCCTACAACTAAGTCCTGAGCTGTCGCTGCCGATCCCATCTCCAGTCGGAGAAGCTGCCTACCGCGCTTTTCAGTGGGGCAAAAACATCTTCGGCTTTGCCCACAAAGCGCTCTCCACCCAAGCTTCAGATCTGATGCTCTCCGTGCTCAGGGATCTGCAAAGCTTCTCCTCCGGGAGGACCCCGCCGCCGCGGGCCAAGGTGCGGGTGAGCGCTGACACGCTACAGGTGTTGCGGGCCCGTTACGAACAACTCCTGCAAGCGGACTGGCAAGATGCTGAGGCAGGGTACTACCCTCACGCGCTCCTGTTCGACAACCCCTGGCTGGACTTTGCCCGCTATTACCCACAGGTGTGGTTGGATTTGCCGCAAATTACTCGGCGGGTTCACAGCAAGCGTTACCAAGAGTTTTCTCAAGACATCTCCACCGAGGGCTATCCGAAATACTACCTGCAAAATTTCCATTACCAAACCAACGGCTACCTGAGCGACAGCTCGGCTGAGCTTTATGACCTGCAGGTGGAGCTGCTGTTTGGGGGCACAGCGGACGCGATGCGCCGTCGGGTGATTCGCCTGCTCAAAGATGCCTTGGATCCCACCTTGGTCAGCCCCCACATCCTCGATGTAGCTTGTGGCACGGGGCGGATGCTGCGCCTACTGCGGGGATCCCTGCCCAAAGCAGCTTTGTATGGCCTGGATCTTTCTCCTGCCTATCTGCGCAAGGCCAACCGACTCTTGCAGGAGCTGCCGGGGGAACTGCCCCAGCTTATCCGCGCCAACGCCGAGGCCATGCCCTATGCCGACGCCACCTTCGATGCCGTTATCAGCGTTTTTCTCTTTCACGAGCTGCCCGGCCCAGCTCGGCAGAACGTTATCCACGAGATAAGTCGGGTGGTGAAGCCAGGGGGCGTGGTGGTCATCTGCGACTCAGTGCAACTGCTGGATTCGCCAGAGCTGAAGGAGACGATGGAAGCCTTTATGCAAACCTTCCACGAACCCTACTACCGCGACTATATCCACGACGATTTGGGGGCGCGCCTGCAGCAGGCAGGCTGTGCGGTGTTGCGCCGAGAAACTCACTATGTCAGCACCTACACCCTAGCCCGTAAAGGTTGAGCGCCCCTTCCACAAGCTTAAGAGAAGGAGTAAGTCGGCGGCCACTTGTCCAGAGGGTGTATAGTAGTTTTAGACACGAAACCTTGGATAAGAAGACGGGTCACTAACTGGATAACCCTTGGGTGCAAGTCCGTCTAAGATCTTTTTCTTGTGCTTAGGCTCATGTCTCACCCTCATGGATCCCTCCGCGCCGGCATTACTGCTCTCAAGCAGGAGCGCTACCTGGAGGCGATCAACCTTCTCGAGTCGTTCTGCTACTGCTGTTCCATCCAAGAGAGACAGGAGCACCGCCTGAGCGAGCGCAATGGCTCGAGGGCAAATCCGGAAGAATGCGTTTTGGCTCGTGTGGCTCTGATTATGGCTTATCAGGGCAGCGGCGACTTGGAGCGGTCAACCGCCCTCTGCCAAGAGCTGTTGGAGCAGAAGGAAACTCCTGAGTCCGCTCCTTGGGCTCGGGAATGGGCAGCTCAGGCTCTACCGACCCTCAAGCAGGCTTTAGAACACTCCATGCCCCCTGAGGAAGTGATGGCGCGGCTGCCCGTTCTCCAGCAGTTGGAAGACTGTCAGCCCCTGTGTAGCTCCCGCGATCCGGCCCCGCACCTGCTCAAATCTGCCCATCTCTAAAGGATAGAGCCAGAGCTCGCAGCGGAAGCCGTGGACGCCCGACTCTGGCCTTTACTCTTGCATAGTTTCACAGCTTGATAGTTTCACAGCGACCTAGCGATCTTAGTCTTATGTCTGCAGCCGAACTGGCCACCTATCATTTTGTCGTTGCCAGCCTGTCCTTCTTGCGTTCTGAGCCCCTGGAAGAGGTGTTGGAGGAGCGTCGTCGATACTGCGAGGAGCACCATCACCCTGTCGATTTCTTCTGGGTGCCGCAGCCGGCCTTCATGGAGGCTCCAGAGTTAAAGCCCCTGCGGGACAAGTTGAAGGAGCCCCTGGGGGCAGTGGTATCCACCAACGCGGATTTTATTCGTTGGCTGAGCCTGCGCTTAACCTTTGTAGAGAAGGGCAGCTTTGTGGCTCCCAGCGAGTCGATCCCGGATCCCTTGCGCTCTCTATCTGCCGCAGAAGGATAAGCCTGCCGATTCCCAAGATTTGAATGGGTGGATTCGAGGACAGGCCAAGATAAGATCGGGGCACCTTGTTTCTGCTTTCGTCTGCTGACGTCCGTTGGGGCATCGACGTCGGGGAAATGGGCAGGTCACCTGGGGAGCATCATGACTTGGGAGCAACGATGGGATTGGCCACAAGGAGGGGCAGGGATCTGCCACCCCAGTTCCCCTCTCTGGGATCTACCTGCATCAACGCCAAGTTGGGGACTGAAGTCAGAAGCTCTCTCGCCTGAGCCGACAGCAAGCTCCACCCTCAGCTTGCTGGAGCCTTCTTCCGGGGATCCCTTGCCAGAGCCACCCCCTGAGGATCCCGAAAAGGGGCAAAAAGCAGAGAAGGAAGATCAAGGTCTGTCTGAGCCGGGCCTGAGCAACTTTGTAACCGTGCTGCGCCGGCGCAATTTCCTGCTGCTGTGGATGGGGCAGGTGTGTTCGCAGTTGGCGGACAAGGTGTTGTTGGTGCTGCTGATTGGGTTGGTTGCCCGCGAATTTCAGCCGGAAGGGGCTTCCATCAGCGGTCAGGTTTCGGCCATCATGCTGGCTTTTACGCTGCCGGCGATGCTACTGGGCAGCCTGGCGGGGGTGTTTGTGGATCGCTGGCTAAAAAAAGGAGTGTTGGTGCTCTCCAACCTGGCGCGTGGGATCCTAGTGCTGCTGTTGCCGCCGCTGCTCTGGCTCACTGCCGGGCGCGACCTTTGGCCGGGGATCCCCTTGGGGTTTGCGGGGCTGTTGCTGGTGAGCTTTGCCGTCTCGGTTCTGACCCAGTTTTTTGCTCCTGCCGAGCAGGCGACTTTGCCCCTGATCCTGCCGAAGCGAGAGCTGCTGGCGGCCAACTCCCTGTACACCACCACGATGATGGCTTCGCTGATCGTCGGGTTTGCCGTGGGGGAGCCGCTGTTAACCCTGGCAGATCGTTGGGTACGCTATTGGTTGCCGGGCTGGGAAGTGGGGCCGGAGCTGTTGGTGGGGGGAGCCTACCTCTTGGCGGGATCCCTGCTGTTGCTGCTACAACCCCATGAGAAGCTAGAGCCCCGGCGTTGGAAAGTCCCCCACCTCTGGGAAGATCTCCGCTTGGGCCTGCAATATGTCAGCCAGATGCCCCTGATCCGAGCTGCCTTGGTGCAGGTGGTGGTGCTCTACTCGCTGTTTGCGGCGCTGGCAGTGTTGGCGGTGCGCATGGCCGAAGTGATGGCAGAGCTGAAGCCGGATCAGTTCGGGGTGTTGTTGGCCGCTGCTGGCCTAGGCATGGGGATCGGCGCCTTTTGGGTGGGCCATACGGGCCGACGGGTGAGCCGCCGCGCCTGGGTTGGCCTGGGATCCCTGCTGCTCTGTGGGGCTCTGGCAGCCCTCTCCTGGACGACCCACTGGTTGCTGCCCAGCTTGGGCTGGATTGCCCTGTTGGGCTGTGGCGGGGCTTTGGTGGCGGTGCCGATGCAAACCTTGATCCAAGAGGAAACGCCTGACCATCTGCGAGGCAAGATCTTTGGGCTCCAGAACAACGCCGCCAACATTGCCCTCAGTTTGCCGCTGGTGTTCACGGGATTGGCAGAAGCCCGCCTTGGCCTTCCCTGGATGTTTGTGGCCCTGTCTGTTCTGGCGGGGCTGGCGGGGCTGTACACCTGGAGCCTATTGGGCAGAGAGGTCTCGTAAATCCTGCCGCAGCGCGAGGTTGGATATCCTCTTCCGAGGGGACGGGCCAAGGCAGGAGCTAACTCTGCTACTCTTGTAGAGGCTTGAGCATCGAGACTCCCTTTGCAGCTCAGCGTTTCAGCTCCGCGGGGATCCGCCCATGCACATCGCCTGGATAGGCAAAAAGACACCTTTCTGTGGCAACGTCACCTATAGCCGCGAGATGACCAACGGCCTTTTGGATCGAGGGCATCAAGTGAGCTTTTTTCACTTCACCAACGAGGGCCAACCGCCCGCCCTGGATCCTGGAGGTGAAGGCTGGAGGGCGGAGCTGGATCGTCGAGACGTTTCCCTCCCCTGTCTGTACAAGTCGCAGATTTACACGATCCCGGCCCCCAACGCCAAGCGGTTGCTCACCCAGGCCCTCAAGGAATTGCAGCCGGATCTGGTGCATGCCTCCTTGACCATTTCTCCCATCGACTTTGTGTTGCCGGAGATCTGCGCTGAGCTCAACCAGCCGCTGGTGGCTACTTTCCACCCTGCCTTCGACCGACGGCGGCGCAACATCGCCTCTCGCACCCAATACTTGGCCTACCAGCTCTACGCACCGTGTTTGGCCAACTATCACCGCACCATCGTCTTCTCGGAAACGCAGCGGGAGATCTTGGTCAAGCTGGGGGTGCGCCCCCAACAGGTGGTGGTCATTCCCAATGGTGTGGATGTGGACAAGTATGCGCCTGGGCCCTCCACCCTCAAACAGCGGTTGGGACTGGAGCGGATCTTCGTCTATCAGGGGCGGGTTTCGCCGGAGAAAAACCTGGAGGCCCTGCTCAAGGCTTGGAAACACTCCCAAATGGGGGAGAAGTGTGGTCTGCTGATCGTGGGGGATGGGCCGCTGCTCAACACCCTCAAGCCCTTCTACACCCTTCAACATGGGATCCACTGGCTGGGCTATATTGCCGACGAGCAGCAGCGCATCGAGATCTTGCGAGGAGCCGATGTGTTTATTTTGCCCTCTTTAATCGAGGGGCTCTCTTTGTCCCTGTTGGAGGCGATGGCCTGTGGGCTGGCAGCAGTGGCCACCGATGTGGGTGCCGATGGCGAGGTTTTGGCCGATGGAGCCGGGATCCTGCTGGATCCGACACGGGTGACGGCGGAGCTGCAAACGCTGTTGCCTTTGCTGCGGGATCAACGGGAGTTTACCCAACTGCTGGGGATGAAGGCCCGCCAGCGGGTGCTGGAGCGCTATACCCTCAGCCACAACCTCAGCCAGGTGGAACAGCTCTACCGAGAGCTGTGCCAGGGATCCCGTCAGCATCGCTGGGTGTGAGGGATAAGTGTGATGAAGCTTGTGATATTTTTGCTAAGCTGTTTCGTTACGTTTCCAAGGGATTAACGCCAGTCTTCCCGATGGATGATCACAGCCCCCAAAAGGCCGTTTTAGGGCAGCCCCCTGCCGGGCTGTCAGATTCTTTGTGGTCAGAGTCCTTGCTGGCCCAGGATTCGGGCAAAAATCCCCTCCCCCCCAATGCTCCGTCGCTGTCGCCCACGGACAATTCGGGGGACTTGCGCTCAGCTCAGACCGGCCAGGATGAGGATCCCACCTCTTCAGGTGCCGTTGCGTCCGATGATAGAGAGCTGCCGGAGGTCAAGCCGGCCATTGTGCCTGCCCCTGCAATGCCGGATCGGGTGGCAGAACTGGAGAGAGAACACCATCGGATGCAGTATCTGCTGGCGTGGCTGGCTTTTGCTCTGCGCTCTTTTAACAACTTGAACCAGATCCTGGAGCTGACGGCTTTTGTGGCCAGCCAACTGACCGATGCCGAAGGCGGAGCCCTGGTTTTGTTCAATCCCAACGGCACCATCCAGTTGGATCAACTGCATTGCTCTGATCTCAATCACCGCGAGCAGATTCGGGCTGAGATGGAGCAAATTACCCAGACCCTCTCGGCTCAAGAGCCCATTCTCAAAACGGAGGGATCCCTGTCTGTTAAGATCCCTGCCCTTGAACACCTCTTGGACGAACGGTTCCGCCAGAGCTTGGGGCCGGATGTACGCCTTTTCGGCACGCCGCTGCTGATTCGCAACTCTGTCCAGGGTCGCTTGTACGTCTTCAGCCGTCAGCCTGGCTACCACTGGGATGAACGTCGCCAACAACTGTTGCGCTTGGTCGCCGATCAGGCAGGGGTGGCCATCGAAAATGACCGCTTGACGGCAGCCTTGCGCCGCAAGATGGCCCTGGAAAAAGAAATGGAGATTGGCTCTTACATCCAGACCCAACTGCTACCTCGGGAGTGCCCTCAAGTCAAGGGGATTCGCTTGGCAGCCCGTTGCCGGGTGGCCAGCAAAGTGGGGGGCGACTACTATGACTTCATCAAGATTCCCGGCGAACGCCTGGAAACATCCGACTCATCTGAAGAAACGGCAGGCTTTCGCTTGGCCATCGTCATTGGGGATGTGATGGGCAAAGGGGTGCCCGCCGGCCTGTTGATGACCATGACCCGCGCCATGGTGCGGGCGGAGGCCCTCAACTGCCATTCGCCGGCCCGTGTTCTGCAACATCTGAACCGGGCCATGTACAGTGACCTGGAAAACTCCAATCGCTTCATCAGCCTGTTTTATTCGGAGTACGATCCCCGCTCCCATCGCCTCTGCTTCAGCAACGCGGCCCACAACCCCACCCTGTGGTGGCAGGCCCGCACCCGAGAAATTCAACCCCTGGACACAGAGGGGGCGCTGATCGGCTTGGAAGAAAACAGCCACTACTCGGAAAGCTGCGTGCAACTGCAACCCGGGGATGTGGTGGTGTACTACACCGATGGCTACACGGAGACAGCCAACACCCGCGGCGAGCGCTTGGAAACCTCTGGGCTGATGGACGCCATCCAGTATGCTGCCTGTCGCTACGACTCCCCCGAAGACATCTTGGAGAGCTTGTTTGAGCAGATGGATGCCTTCCGAGGCCGCCGGGGATCCCATCCTCTTCCCCTGTGGCTGCCTGCGGATCCAGAGCTCCTGTTGCAGGATGAAATTTCCCTGCGGCCTGAGCCCGTGGACGATACAACGCTGGTGGTGTTGAAGGTGTTGCCGGACTCTGAGCCAGCCTAGCCACAGAAGGCTTAAACTCAGGGTAAGCTCTAGCTAGTGGAGCTACAGGGTTGGCTGCACTCTTTCCCGATTATCTGCACTTGAGGCGTAACCATGAACTTCTCTTCTTCTGGGTCTGAGACCGCTTCGGTTTACTTGCCGGCCCCCACGGCTTTCCAGACGGAAATGATTGTCGGGCAGGTGTTCCGACAGGATGTGCTGGGCGATATCCGCAAGGGTTGGAATGGCTTTGTGGAATCGGGCCAAATTTGGGCGCTTTTGATAGGGATCGTGGCGGGCTACATGCTCAAGAGCATCACCAGCTCCCACTAGAGCCTTGTCGCCATTGCTCTAGCTGGATCCAGTTGGCCTGAGCCGGCGGGGTTTTGGCCGTCGGTATTTGGTTTTTGTGCTTTTTCTTCTGCAGCGGGGTCTTTCTTCCCATTCTCCCAGTTCCCAGCCGATGTCTGAGCCGACGGTAACTTCCACCCCTCGCCCCTGGAGCCAACGCTTCGAGGGATCCCTGCACCCTGCCATTGCCCGCTTCAACGCCAGTATCGGCTTCGACATCCGCCTGCTGCCCTACGATGTGGCCGGATCCCTGGCTCATGTGCAGATGTTGGCCGCTTGTGGCATCCTGACCCAGCAAGAGGCCGACCAGATCCGGTGGGGATTGGAGCAGATCCAACAGGAAGCGGCTGCCGGCACCTTCCGGCCCGATCCAGAGGCAGAGGATGTCCACTACGCCGTCGAGCGTCGTTTGGTGGCTTTGGTGGGGGAAGTGGGAAAAAAACTGCATACCGGGCGCTCCCGCAACGACCAAGTGGCCACCAATCTGCGCCTCTATCTGCGAGATCAGATCGATCACCTTCGTCAAGCCCTCTGGGAGCTGCGCGGAGTTTTGTTGGACTTGGCCGAGCGGCATCTGGAGACAATCCTGCCCGGCTACACCCATCTGCAACGGGCTCAGCCGATTAGCTTAGCCCACCACCTCTTGGCCTATGAAGAAATGCTCTGGCGAGACTGGCAACGGCTGGGGCGGGTGCGGGAAGAGGCGAATGTCTGTCCTCTCGGATCCGGAGCTTTGGCCGGCACTTCCCTGCCCATCGATCGGCAGCTCACCGCCCATCTGTTGGGATTTGAGCGGATCAGCGCCAACAGCTTGGATGCCGTCAGCGACCGGGACTACCTGGTGGAGTTCCACGCTGCCGCCAGCTTGATTTTGGTGCATCTCAGCCGCCTCTCGGAAGAGATGATCCTCTGGGCTTCCCAGGAGTTCGGCTTTGTCACCCTCACCGATGCCTGTGCCACCGGCTCCAGCCTCATGCCCCAGAAGAAAAATCCCGATGTGCCGGAGCTGGTGCGCGGCAAGGCGGGGCGGGTGTTTGGCCATCTCCAGGCTTTGTTGGTCACCTTGAAGGGGCTGCCGCTGGCCTACAACAAAGATCTCCAAGAAGACAAAGAGGGACTATTCGACACGGTCGATACCCTGAAAGCCTGCCTAGAGGCGATGACCCTTCTGCTGCGGGAAGGGATCCAATTTCAACCTGAGCGCATGGCGGCTGCTGTGCAGGAAGATTTCTCCAACGCCACCGATGTGGCCGACTACTTGGTGCGCAAAGGGATCCCCTTTCGCACAGCCCATGATTTGGTGGGGCAGATTGTGCGCATTTGTTTGGCAGAGGGGATCCTGCTGCGAGATCTGCCCTTGGAGCGCTGGAAAACCTTCCACCCGGCCTTTGAGGCGGACATTTTGACGGCCATTGAGCCCCGCCAGGTGGTGGCCACGCGGCTCAGCGCCGGGGGAACGGGCTTTGCTGTGGTGCGAGAAGCCCTGCAACGGGCCCAGGCCCGCCACCAGCAGCCAGAGCCATCGGAAGAAACTCCACAAACTTAAACTGAACTCAAGGAGAGTTTGCAATTCTTGGGTTCTTCTCGCCAGTGTGTGCCATCCTGAGGTTCTCAGCCATCCAACGCAACTCCCAGCCTGTTGGCCTCTTCCCTGGGTATCGTTCCATGTTGGATAACCTCACCGCCCACGTCCTCGAAAATGCGGCCAAGCGTCGCTGGCGGGAACGCGCCTACAGCCGATTTTTGCAAGATTGGCGACGGCAAGTGGTGCTGCTGCGCCGTCAACGGGCCGGCGAATTTGGCCCACCCCTGGGGGATCCCTCTTGTGTTTTCAGTGCCCACTCGGCTTGGTTGCGCTGTGCCGTCCATCCCCAAGGGCCGTGCCAGGGTTGCCCCCACTATGCCCCCGTCACCCCTCCAAAGCCAGAGCCACCTCTGGGTTCACTCGATGGACGGGTCTGACCGCGCCACACTGGTGGCCGAACATTTTCAGCAGCGGCGGCCTCTGCGGAACGGCCTGCCCGTTGCGCCCCAATGGCATCCGCTGTAGCTAAGTTGAGGGATCCCCGGCCAATTTGTGCCAGAATAAAAGGACGGTAATTCCATCGGCAAAGGCGAGATTCATGGCCCTCTACCTCTCGGCAGACCACCTTCACAGCATCCGCCAGCACGGCGAACAAGCCTTTCCCCACGAGAGCTGCGGCATTTTAATTGGGGAAATCCGGGGATCCGACAAGATCATCCACGAGCTTTGGTCGGTGACCAACACCTGGGATCAAGCGGAAAACCCTCTGGCAGACGGGGAATCCAGCCGCCGCCGCTTTTTGATCGATCCGGCGGATTTCAAGCGGGCCAACGACCATGCGGTGCGCAAAGGGCTGGGGATCCTGGGCACCTATCATTCCCATCCCAACCATGCGGCCATTCCCTCCGAGTTTGATCGGCAGCATGCTTTTCCTTGGGGCTTTTCCTGTGTGATCGTCAGTGTGCGCGAGGGCAAGGCAGAAGAGGTGGTGAGCTGGGTTTTGGATGAGCAGGAGCAGCCCCAACGGGAGCCGATGCAGATGCTGGAAGACATTCGCATCCCCCCGCTCCCAGCTTTGGCAAGCTAGAGTCGTTTGGGCTTTGCCGCTGTTTGAGGCTGAAGTTCACGGCTAAGTTCAGTTGGGATCCTTGAAAGCTGGGATGGGTACCACCGGAAAAAGCGGTAGTCTAGTGCTGAACCTTGTCTGTAACATAGCTGAATCCTCAAAGTCAGTAGACAGCCCCAGCAAGATCGACAAACGGATAGGTCAGCCCAGATCCTCTGGATCCTCAAAAGTCTCCAGTAGATACCCAAGATCTCTCCCCGAACTCCCATGGCAACCAAAGTTCTGATCCCCTCTCCCCTGCGCCCCTACACCGACAACCTGGAAGCTGTCGAGATCGAGGGCAGCAATGTTGGCGAAGTGATGGGCAACCTCATCGCCCGCTATGGCGAGCTGAAGCGCCACCTCTACACCGAGGATGGGAAGCTGCGCAATTTTGTCAATGTCTACCTCAACGACGAGGATGTGCGCACATTGCCCCAAGGCAACAACACCCCCGTGGGAGAACAAGCCGTCATCAGCATCGTTCCCGCTATTGCTGGAGGGTTGTGAGCATGTTGAACCTGGATACCAGCCAAGTCAGCCTCTCCCGCGAAGAGATGGAGCGGTTTTCTCGGCATTTGATCCTGCCCGAGGTGGGCCTAGAAGGACAGAAGCGGCTGAAAGCCGGAAAGGTGCTGTGCATTGGCACAGGCGGCCTTGGCTCGCCCCTGTTGCTGTACTTGGCGGCAGCCGGCGTGGGGCGGATCGGCATTGTCGATTTTGACGTGGTGGATGTGTCCAACCTGCAGCGGCAGGTGATCCACGGCACCTCCTGGGTGGGCAAGCCGAAGGTGGAATCGGCCAAGAACCGCATCCTGGAGATCAACCCCCACTGTCAAGTGGATGTTTACAACACCGCCCTGAAGGCCCACAACGCACTGGAGCTGTTTGCCAACTATGACGTGATTGTGGATGGCACCGATAACTTCCCCACCCGTTACCTGGTGAACGATGCCTGTGTGTTGACGGGCAAGCCCAATGTCTACGGCTCGATCTTCCGCTTCGAGGGACAAGCGACGGTCTTCAACTACGAAGATGGGCCCAACTACCGGGATCTCTACCCCGAGCCGCCCCCACCAGGACTGGTGCCCTCCTGCGCCGAAGGGGGAGTGTTGGGGATCCTCCCCGGCATCATCGGTGTTATTCAAGCTACCGAAACCGTGAAGATCCTGCTGGGCGTGGGCACAACCCTAAGTGGGCGGCTGCTGCTTTACGATGCCCTGAACATGAGCTTCCGGGAGCTGAAGCTGCGCAAAAACCCCGCCACTCCTCCCATCACCCAGCTTATCGACTATGAGCAGTTCTGCGGGATCCCGCCAGCCCAAGCCACAGAACAAGCTGGCCAGACAGAGATCCCCGAGATCACTGTGGCCGAGCTGAAAGCGCGGATGGATGCTCACCAAGACTTTGTGTTGGTCGATGTGCGCAACCCAAATGAGTGGGAGATAGGCCGGATCCCTGGTGCTCACCTGATCCCCCTGCCCCAAATTGAAAACGGCGACGGGGTGGAGCAGGTGCGTCGCCTCCTTAACGGCTCAGAGCTGATCGTCCACTGCAAGAGTGGGGCACGCTCGGCCAAAGCCCTGAAGATCCTACAAGCTGCTGGGATCCAAGGAAAAAACCTGCGCGGGGGGATCCTCGCCTGGGCAGAGGCTTACGATCCCTCGATTCCCAAGTACTGACCCTGTCTCAGGATCCCTAGCTGTTGCCCAGTTTGCTTTAGCTAGACCGCCGGGAAGCCCCGCCCTCTATTAGTGGATAGTGGTTAGTAGCTAGTGACTAGCCGGGGTGAGGGTCGGGAGGAGAGGCGGGAGCATGGTGTTTTGTCCTCATTGGTGCTGTAATCAAGGTGGCAGGGTTTTATGCACTGCCGCTATAAACATCAAGTACAGAGCGGTGGGGCATCCCGTCCTTTTCGCGCCAGCGGGACGGAGTCCTTAAGCTCAGGAAATGTCCTTAACTGGAGTCACTGTTCGCGTCAGCGGGACGGAGTCCTTGAAGCCCGCACCCTCTCGCTTTAGCGGCACGGATTGCTTCGCGTAGCATGAGTGCGGGAGTATGTCACCATAGATCCGGTAGATCCGGTGCGCAGGGCCGGTTGCGCCAGATTCTCCCTTTTTCCATGAGTGCCATCCCGCAGGCCGAGACAGAAACGATCTTCCACTCCATCCCCGAAGCCCTCGAAGACCTCAAGTGTGGTCGCATGGTCATCGTGGTCGATGACGAAAACCGAGAAAACGAAGGGGATCTGGTCTGTGCTGCCCAGTTTGCCACGCCCCAAGCTATCAACTTCATGGCCACCTACGGGCGGGGCCTTATCTGCCTGGCCATGCAGGGATCCCGCCTCGATGAGCTGAAGATCCCGCTGATGGTGGGGCAGAACACCGACAGCAACCAAACTGCCTTCACCGTCAGCATTGATGCTGGGCCAGAGGCTGGAGTTTCCACCGGCATTTCCGCTGCCGATCGCTCTCGCACCATTCAGGCGGCCATTCACCCGCACACGCGACCGGAAGATCTGCGCCGGCCTGGGCATGTCTTTCCGCTGCGGGCACGGGAGGGCGGAGTACTCAAACGGGCTGGCCATACGGAAGCAGCGGTGGATCTGGCGATGTTGGCCGGGCTGTATCCGGCAGGGGTGATTTGCGAGATCCAAAACCCGGATGGCTCCATGGCCCGCCTGCCCCAGTTGATCGAATATGCCCGTCAGCACGATTTGAAGATCATCACCATCGCCCACCTCATCGAGTACCGCTTGCGCACCGAACAACTGGTTCACCGAGAGGCTGCCGCCACCCTGCCAACGGAGTTTGGCCAGTTTCGGGTTTACGGCTACCGCGATAGCCTCAACCAAGTCGAGCACCTGGCCCTGGTGAAAGGGGATCCGACCCAATTTGCCGCTGAGCCCGTCCTGGTGCGCGTCCATGTGGAGTGTCCCCTAGGGGATGCGCTGGGATCCCTGCGCTGCGATTGTCGCCGCCAATTGACAGCGGCCCTGAAGATGATCGGCCACCAGGGCAAGGGGGTGCTGGTGTACCTGCGCCGGCAAGAGCAGGAGCTGAGTCTCATCGAGCAAATCAAGTCCTACGCCCGGCAAGATCTGGGACTTTCTGAAACCGCGCCACCGGTGGCGATGGACTTGCGCGATTACGGCATCGGCGCCCAGATCCTACGGGATGTAGGGGTGCGCAAAATGCGCCTGATCAGCAACACCTCTCGCCACATCAGCGGCTTGAAAGGATTTGGCCTGGAAGTGGCCGAGCGCGTGCCCCTGCTGGTGGAAGAGCCGGATCTCAATTTGCATGTGGAGCCGTCCTGTTCCCTGAAACTGTTGCTGCACGACGCTGGCGCAACCGATTCCGGCTCAAGCCTGTAGCGCGTTGTAGGGCCGAGGGCTATGGTGGAACAAAGACTGGGGTGCAGCCGGCTCGCCATCCACCACATAAGCCTTGGATCCCCAGCCCCAGAAAGACCAGAAAGGACGTTCGGGCCCCGATGGAGCCGTCATTGCTATGCGACGCTTCCGCGCTGGTGACAGGGGTGCGGAGCACTGGCGCGCTGGCGAGACGGAGTCCCTGGCTGTGGGGCTCAACAGTTGCTTCGGCAAGACGGGAATGTCGGATCCCACCTGCGACCACACTTCATAGCCCTGAGGGCGCACCACCACCAGGCTGATCAGGGATCCGTGATCCATGTCGTAGCGGCAACTGGCGATGGCCTCTTGCAGCTGAGAAAAGCCCCGGTTGAAGACGTAAAAATGGTCTTGGAAGCGGATGGCCTCCCAGAAACCTTCCCGTGTAACCGCCACATAGTCGTGATTGGCGGAGGCGTAGTCGAGGATCACCATGCGTGTAAAGACTGATCAGCGATGAATCAAAATGAGAGAGCTTTTACCGTATTTTCACTTAAGCACGATCTTGGGCAGCCTGTCATCCGCAAAATGGCTCACCTGCAACAAGGCTTAATGCGTTTCTTTACTCTGCAAACCGCTGCCGCCCGCCTCTCTATCCCCTCCGGCTCCAGGGATCCCACCCAATTCCCGTCTCAGCTCGGCCATAGCCGCTTCTCCGATGTGAGGGGCGGCACAGACCAAGTTGGGTGTACGGATCAAGTCGGCTCGGGCTTGGCGCACCAAGGCGCGCAGGGTAGGGTAGCTGGCCTCATCGCAGATGAGGGTATGGGCGCGGCGGATCACAGCTCCCACCCGTTCAGCATCGAAAATCACTGCCGTCAGCACCAGCAGGTCTCCCCGCAAACTGTGGACGATCACCTCGGCAACCTCCAGCAGGGCAGTGCTGATGCTCACCAGCCCCAGACAGGCGTGGGAAGGCAACTGGCGGATCAGGGCAATTTCACGGGCGTAGTCAGACACCTCCACCGTCAGAACACGGGCCCCTCGCGGCTGGGCAATGGCCTCGACGGCGCTGAGAAAATAGTGCAGCGTCACCACAGTGCCGGAATGGATCTGATCCAGAACGGTGGCCAGCTCCTCCAGGGGCACCAACTGGACCCGGATGCCCAAAGTCTGCTGGATTTGCTGGGCCATCAGTTGTCCTGTACCCAAATCCCGGTTGGGCACACACACCAGCACTTGGGCACTGCAGCGCAATCGCCAATCGATCTCCGCTAGCAGCAGATCCCGCACCTGCTCCAAAGAAAACCCCTGCTGCAGCAGCTGGTCGATGCCCTGGCGCACCTGCTCCAGGACCTGTCGGGATCGATCCAGGTTTTCCCCCAGGCCGCGAGAGTAGTTAACCACCTGGCGGGCGGAGCGGCTCACGTAAATGCCAGATCCAGCGCGGGTTTCCACCAGGCCCATAGCCTCGAGTTGGTGGTAAACCTTGTGGATGGTATTGCGGTGCAGGCCTGTTTGCATAGCCAATTGACGGGTGCTGGGCAGGCGGCAGCCGGGAGGAAACTGCCCACAGGCAATGGCGAAGCAGAGCAAATTAAAGAGCTGCACGGAGCCAGGGATCCCACTCTCCGGCTGGATGGAAATGCGCATCATGGCCCGTTTTTCTCCCTTTGACAACGCCGTTGCGAGCCCGTTTCTGGGCTACGTAAGAATCCCTCGACTTCAGCTAGAAATCGCAGGAGCCCCGCACTGTACCCGTAGGGTCAGTGCCGGGAGGAATGCGGAAGTTATGATAGAACCATGACCCAAGTCCTGACCGTCCCCTGCAAGCTCAAGGTGTCCCAGTCGCAAGCCGCCAAATTGGACGCGACTTTGGAGGCTTTTGGCCAAGCCTTGAATTGGGTCAACCAGAACACGCCGGAGAAAGTCGCCAACGCCGTTAAGCTCCAGTCTCTGTGCTACCGCGAAATCCGCGCCCGGTTCGACTTGTCCAGTAACTTGGCAAGGACTACGTCCCGCTTACGCGATCAGCAGGTCTGCAGACGGCTGGCCGGCGCCCGTAAAGTTGCTCAACAGAAAAACCGCCCCGTCAAAGCGTTCAAAGGGGGCTTCGCTACCTACGACGCTCGTATCTTTTCGTTCCGCGAGAAAGACTGGTCGGTGTCGCTGACCACGGTGGAGGGTCGGGAGCGCTTTGAGCTGGCGATTGGCCGCTACCAGAGAGAACGGCTGGCGGGCTCCAATCCCAAATCTGCCACTCTGGTCAAGCGTAAAGACGGCTCCTACTCCATTCAAATCTGTGTGGAAGCGGAGCCATCCCCACCGCAACGCACGGGTAGAGTGCTGGGGGTGGACTTGGGAAGGACAGATATTGCCCATACGTCAGAGGGTGATAACTGGAATGGACAGCAGTTGAACCGAATCCGAGACCACTACTCCAAGCTGAGGGCGGCACTCCAACGTAAAGCCAGTAAGGGCACACGCAGTTCGCGGCGCAGATGCCGTCAACTGCTGCAACGGCTGTCTGGCAAGGAGAGGCGCTTTCAAGTGTGGGTCAATCATCGCATCTCCAAAGCCATTGTCTCTAGGGCAAAAGCTACCAACAGCGCTATCGCCCTGGAAGACCTGACAGGGATCCGGGAAAGAGTCAATCAACAACCCCGCAGCAAAGCCGAACGGCGCAGGGCCAACAGTTGGGCGTTTTATCAACTCCGTCAATTTTTGGAGTACAAGGCGAGGGTTGCAGGGGTTTCTCTGATTCTTGTGCCGCCCGCCTACACGTCGCAGGCCTGCCACAAGTGTTTACACATCCATCCCGATCCTGCGCAATCCTACCGCAGTGGAAAGAAGTTTAAGTGTGGACACTGTGGATGGGAAGGGGATGCGGATTTGAATGGTGCGAATGTGATTGCGCTTTTGGGGGCTGCCGTAAACCAGCCTAGAGGTTCGGGCCTGTTTTGTTCTCTGGTAGAGCAGAGCAGGCTCAGGGCTACTGAAAGCCCGCTCCGTACCGCTTTAGCGGTCGGAGTCGGGTAGTTTACATAAGTCAATCCGAATGTGCTCCGGGCGCAAAGCAAACAGGGCCGCTTCTCCCACGCATCGTTCCGCCAGGGATCCCTCGATCAAGTTGGTTTGGCCGATAAAACCGGCTACAAACCGGGTGGCAGGTCGCTCGTAGAGCTCTGCCGGGGATCCCACCTGTTCGATGCGCCCGCGATTGAACACGGCAATACGATCGCTCATGGTCAGGGCCTCTTCTTGGTCGTGGGTGACGTACAAAAAGGTGAGACCAAGGCGGTGTTGTAGGGCCTTGAGTTCAAACTGCATCTGTTGGCGCAACTTCAAATCCAGCGCCCCCAAAGGTTCATCCAGCAAGAGCACCTGCGGTCGGCCAACCAAAGCCCGCACCAAGGCCACCCGTTGCCGTTGTCCCCCTGAAAGTTGGCTGGGTTTACGGGATCCCAGATCGGGCAGTTGTACCAGCTCTAGCGCCTCTTGCACTCGCTTTTGGCGCTCCTTCGGCGGTATGCCGCAGATCATCAAGCTGTAGCCAACGTTCTCCGCCACCGTCATGTGGGGGAAGAGAGCATAGTCCTGAAACACCGTGTTCACAGACCGTCGGTAGGGCGGCAGACCCAAAACATTCTGGCCGTTCAATTCGATCTGCCCCTCATCCGGACGCTCAAAGCCCGCGATCATCCGCAAACAGGTGGTTTTGCCCGAACCCGACGGCCCCAACAACGTAAAAAACTCCCCCTGCTGCACCTCCAAATCCACCCCGTCCACCGCTTGGATCCCGGAAAAGTTGCGGCTGACCCTCCGCAAACGAATGGCAGGTGGGGATCCCTCCTCTCTCCCGGCTTGGGATTTGGCGGAGCTGACATCAGAGGCGAGGACAGATTCGGCAATCATAGCGACAGGGTCAGCCAATGAACCCATTATGAGGGATCCATTTACAGAGGTTGACAGGTCTCAGCAAGGCAGGAAAGGTTCCAGGCCAAGAGCAGAGGTGGTGTGCGAGGGTGAAAGCTCGCCGGAAACCCACCCGACCGGTCGCGAAAGCGGGCCGGAGGCCTTTCGCGAAAGCGGGCCGGAGACCTTGTTTCTGGATGGGATCCCTTGACCACTGGGGATCTGAGTCCCACCCTTGTTACAGAAATTTAGAATCGTTACAATAAGTTAGAATCTTTGCTCATCTTTGCATTGCAGGTTTTATCCTATGGCACTCACTCAGCAGTTTCCCGTGCTGCTTGCCTCGGCTTTGCGTCACGACAGCGTGGCCCCGCGCTGGTCTCAGGTGGCGTGGACCGTTTTGCGGGTGGTGGCAGGGCTATTCATGATTCACAACGGCCTTGACAAACTGGCAGATATCGAAGGATTTGCGACGGCTTATGTAGAAGTGATCGGGTTGCCCTTCCCGATCTTTTTTGCTTATGTAGCCGCCTATACCGAGCTGATTGCAGCCCCCATGGTGGCGCTGGGTTTGTTGACCCGCGGGGCAGCGTTGGGTTTGTTCGCCACGATGGCAGTGGCCATGTTCCATCACATTAAGGTGGCCGGCTTTAGCGTTCCCTATCTGGAGCTATCCGCCATCTACGCAGCGATCTTCCTGGCCTTTGCGGTGAATGGGGGGGGCTGGTTCTCTGTGGATCAGCTCTTGGTGAATGCAATCGAGTCGTGGCTGAACCGCGCCAGCCGGGAAAAGTTGGAGAGCTTGCAGTCTTCGCTGCAGGCCACGGAACGGGTAATTGCGCTGGGCGAGGAAGAGGCCGAGGCCGCCAAGACCACCGGATCCTGAGCTTTGGTGGCCATTCCCGATAGCGGCGAGGCTGCTCCTCTCTCCCTCTGAGAGAGAGGTTAGCAGTGAGAGTCATCCTGCTAAATGCGGCTGGCGGCCCGCTCCATCAGGCGTTGGTGGGTGGAGCGCACAGGCTCTCCTGGCTTGGGTTGCCGCTGCACGTAGGTGCCATCAGGGCGCAACTCCCAGGCTTGACGGTTGTCCGTCAGGCAGATGTCCAAGATCGCCTTGAGCTCCCGCTGCAACGCGGGATCCTCCACAGGGGTAACCACCTCAACGCGCCGATCCAGGTTGCGGGTCATGTAGTCGGCACTGCCGATGAAGTACTCTTCCTGGCCGTTGTTATAGAAGTAAAAGATGCGCGAGTGTTCGAGAAAGCGCCCGATGATGCTGATGACGCGGATGCGTTCGCTTAGGCCGGGGATCCCCGGCTTGAGGCAGCACATGCCGCGCACAATGAGGTCGATCTCCACCCCGGCTTGGCTGGCCTCGTAGAGCAGCCGGATCATTTCCGGGTCGGTGAGAGAGTTGATCTTGACGATGATACGCCCCTGGCCCCCCGCTTGGGCATGGCGCATCTCGCGGCGGATCAGGGCTTCCATGCCTTGGCGTAGGGTTCTGGGGGCCACCAAGAGCTTGCGGAATTGCCGTTGCCGTGAGTAGCCCGTCAGTAGGTTGAACAATTCCGTAACATCGTTGCAGAGGGTCTCATCGCAAGTGAACAGCCCTAGGTCGGTATAGATACGGGCGGTTTTGGGGTTGTAGTTGCCGGTACCGATGTGGACGTAGCGGCGCAGGGATCCCTCCTCTTCCCGCACCACCAAAGCCAGTTTGCAGTGGATTTTCAGCCCCGGCAGGCCGTAGGCCACGTGGACCCCGGCTTTCTCCAGCTTTTTGGCCCAGAGGATGTTGTTTTCTTCGTCGAAACGGGCTTTGAGCTCCACCAGAGCGGCCACCTGCTTGCCGTTTTCGGCGGCATGAATGAGGGATTTCACCACCGTCGAGTCGCCGGAGGTGCGGTAGAGGGTTTGCTTAATGGTGAGCACTTGGGGATCGTTGGCGGCCTCCTCCAAAAACCGTTCCACGCTGGCGGCAAAAGAATCGTAGGGGTGATGCACCAACAGATCCCCTTCCCGGATGACGGCAAAGATATCCACCGGCTCATCGCTGACCGAGGCAGTGCGCAGGCGGGGCGGGGTGACCGGCCCCCAAGGGGGATCCTTCAAATCGGGCCGATTCAGGCTGAGAAACGCCATCCCCCCCCCCATACTCAAGAGGCCATCCACTTCGTACACCGAGTCACTGCTGAGGCGCATCTCTTCGCTGAGCCGTTGTCGGATGGCTGCCGGAGTTTGGCTGGCAATCTCCATGCGCACCACTGAGCCGAAGCGGCGCTTGCGCAGCTCTTCTTGAATGGCAGCCAGCAGATCGTCGGCCTCGTCCTCTTGGATTTCCAGATCGGCATCCCGGGTGATGCGGAAGGGGTAGTACTCCAGCACCTGCATGCCGACAAACAGCGCTTCCAGATGGTGGGCAATCACCTGATCCAGCGGCACAAAGCTCACCCCATCCCGCAGCGGCACAAAGCGGGGCAAGGTATTGGGCACCTTCACGCGGGCAAAGTGTTCCTTGCCAGTCTCTGGATCCCGCACCACCACCGCCAAGCTGAGGCTGAGGTTGGAGATGTAGGGAAAAGGATGGCCTGGATCCACCGCCAAGGGGGTGAGCACTGGAAACAAACGCCTCTCAAAGTAGTCCCGCAGCTCCTGTCGTTCCGACTCGGCCAGCTCGGAAAAATCGCGGATGTGAATGCCCTGTTCCGCCAGCTTGGGCACCAGTTCCTGCCGGAAGCAAGTGTGCAATTTTCGAATCAGGGGGCGCAGGTGGCTCGAGATCTGCTGCAACTGCTGCTGCGGTGTAAGGCCATCCGGGGTTAGCACCAACACGCCCGTTTCCAACTGACGACGGATCACCGCCACCCGCACCATGAAAAATTCGTCCAGGTTGCTCTCAAAGATGGCCAGAAACTTCAGCCGCTCCAGCAGAGGTGTGCGCTCATCCAGGGCCTCGTGCAAAACCCGGGCATTGAATTCAATCCAGCTCAGCTCCCGGTTGAAATACTGCTCCGGCAGAGCATAGCCCTCTTGGATGGGTGTAGTCCGGATCCCTGGTTGTCCGGCATCAGGGGGGCAGCCCGTCGTGTCGGGGTTGCAGGGTGGCCAGGAAGGGTCAGTTTCCTTGGGACGCGGAGTCATGACGACAGAGGGCTGGGTTATCTCAAACACGTCAACAACAGCTGGAGCCGACCCAATCCTATCCTGCGGGGTTCTGCTTGGGCGAAGGAGAAGTGCCCAAGACGGGCTTGGGCGGACGTTCAGGCAACAATCCTTGAGAGCGCGTCAGAAGAATGACCTGGAGCAGGATCCCGATCAACAAAATGCGCAAAGGGCCAGCCCGGGTGGCCCACTGGGGCGGCAAACGGTTGGTGAGCCACTCGCTGCCCGACCACACCCCCCAAATTACCAGCGCTCCCAGCAAGGCGCCGCGATTGTTGCCACTGCCCCCCGCGATCAGCATTACCCAAACGATAAAGGTGGCAAACTCCGGTTGAAAGGCTTCTGGGCTGATGAAATTGACAAAATGGGCGTAGAGGGCCCCCGCCAACCCCATGAGCATGGATCCCAGCACAAACGCTTGCAGGCGAAACTGGAGCACATCTTTGCCGGCAGCCAGGGTTGCCGGTTCATCCTCGCGAATGGCCCGCAACACCCGCCCCCAAGGGGAGCGATAGGCCCGCTCCGTGGCCCAGTAGACCGCCGCCAAGATCAACAGCACCAAGCCCAAGTAGAGAAGAGTATCCTGACCTGGGATCCAGCCGCGAAAGGGTCGTGGAATGCGGGTAATTCCCCGTACGCCATTGGTCAGCCAGCCCTCATTTCTCAGGATTTGGCTGATGATCTCAGCAATGCCGATGGTGGCGATGGCCAAGTAGTCGGAACGCAGCTTCAGGGTAATCAACCCGATCAAAAAGGCAATCGCCCCGGCGACAGCCACAGCTATGGCAAAACCCACCCAAAAGGGCAGATTGAAGCCGCCCAAATGCTCGGCGCTTGGGGGTGTGGTTACAATGGCGCTGGCATAGGCTCCCACGGCAAAAAAAGCCCCCACCCCGATGTTGAACATGCCGGCGTAGCCCCACTGGATATTGAGGCCCAGCACCAGCACGCCGTAGATCCCCACCAAAATCAAAAAGAAAATGCCGTAGCTCAACATCAGACATCCCCCCCACCCGGGGATCCCAGCAATCCCGTGGGTCGGAAGATCAGCAGCAGTACCAAAATGGCGAAGGCCACCCCGGTTTTATAGGCAGGGTTGATCACCAAGGTCGAGAATTCTTCCGCCAGGCCGATCACCACTCCTCCGGCAATAGCCCCGTAAGGGCGACCGATGCCGCCGAGAATGGCCGCTGCAAAAATGGGCAACAATAGCCGCCAGCCCATGGTGGGGTGCAGCCGGGTATCCATACCCAGGAACACACCTGCTGCACAGGCCAAAGCTGCGCCGATGGCCCAAGTCCAGAGAACGATTCGCTCCGTATCAATGCCGGTAACCTTGGCCAGCTCAAAATTGTCGGCCATGGCCCGCATCGCTTTGCCCACCCGCGTGCGTTGTAAGAAGAGATGCAGGGTCACCACCAACAGGGCTGTTCCCACCAGGATCACTGCCCAATCGGGCTTGATGCGCAGCTCTCCAAGCCGCCACGGCAACTGGATCCCGCTGCGGTACACCTGATTGTTGGGCCCCCAGATGATCTGCACCAGGCTGCGCAGAATCAGGGCGGTGCCAAAAGAAGAAATGAGCAAGATCACCGGGGCCTCCCGGCGCAGGCGGCGATAGATGAGCTGGTCGATCCCAACTGCACAAAGTACCGTGGCCAAGGCTGCCGGGAGCAGGCTGACCCCAACTGGCCAACCCAACCCAACAAATGTCAGGCCGAAGTAGGCCCCCAGGGTCATCAGATCCCCGTGGGCAAAGTTGGCAAAGCGCAAAATGCCAAAGGTCAGCGACACCCCAATTGCTCCCAGGGCGTAGATGCTGCCCAAGACGAGGCCGTAAATGAAAAGTTGCAACAGTTGGGTCACGCTTGCCCCCGAAAACCCCTTGCCCTGATAATGCCACGGGTTTGCCGAGAGCGGGATCCGGCTCAGCGCAGCGGAAGGATACGGCTGATCGCGCCAGCGGGACGGAGTCCTAAGAAAGCTAGGGTAGGGGAGAGCGCCCACAAGGAAGAAGATCCATGCAGTCCAGGTCTTTGTCTGTCCTCCGTTTCCTGGCCGTTTTGGCCCTGCTGAGCGCGGGCTGTGGCGGGCCGGAGTGGGATCCCGATGCGCCTTCCGAGCCCATCTCCACCCCCCAGTTGATCTACGAAGACATCACCCTCACCCAAGCCAGGCCCGACGGCGGCATTCTTTGGCGCTTACAGGCTCGCCTGGCCGAATACGAGCCCCCCTCCGAAGGCAGCGCCACTCCTGTGCAGTTGGGATCCGCCCATTTGCAGGCCGTTGAGGGAGAATTTTTCGACGAAGACAACCGCGCCATCCGCACCCGCGCCGAGCAAGGCTCTGCCTACCCCGGCGAACGACGTCTGGAATTGAGGGGTCAAGTCGAGGTGGAATCGGAGCGGGATAATCTGCGTCTGCAGGCCCAGCGGGTGGAATGGCTGCCGGAACAGCGCCTCCTCCAAGCTGAGGGCCAGGTGAAAGTGGAGCTGTTGGAGGGCCAGGGATCCCTGTGGGGGGATCGGCTGCTCGTTGATTTTGGCCAAGCCCAGATGCAGTTGGAGAACCTGGATCCCACTCAGCCTGTGCGGGCAGAGTACCGGGATCCGGATCTGGAGCTGGCCGCCAGCCGTTTTCTGTGGCAATTTGGCGTCGGGGAAGTGCAGGCAGTAGGGGCTGTAGAGGTGTATGCCCCCCTACAAGCCTTGCGCCTCAGCGGTGGTCAGTTGCGTGCTCCCCTGCCCTTTGCCGAGCTGCGCTTGCTGGACAATGTGAAGGCCAAAGCCGAGCAGACAGGGCAAGAGCTGGAAGCCCAAGAGATTCGCTGGCGCATCGGCTCCACCCAGTTGCAAGCCCGAGGCAACGTGCGCTACCGCCAGCCCGGCCAGGCTCTGACCGTTAGGGGCAACCAAGGGATCCTGGATTGGCAGGCCAACACCGCTCGGATCCAGGGCAACAGCCAAACCCAGCTCACTTTGCCCTAAGGGGGGCTGGGGGGAAGCAGAAAGCTGGCCGAGAGCATGGCAGGATAGGGATACTTTAAGAAACGTATCAGGTGGGTTGTGGTGAGTTTTAAGGACTCCGTCTCGCTGACGCAAACAGGATGTTTCCCCGCTAGGGCTGGCGCTGCTGCAGAACGCCCCAACATCCTGCTGATCGTGCTGGATACCCAGCGGGCAGATCGTCTCTCCTGCTACTGGTCGGAAGCGGAGCGTGCCCGCCAACTGCCCACCAGCCCCAACCTGGATCGGCTGGCTGCCGAATCCACCCTCTTCGAGCGGGCCATCGCCCCTGCCCAATGGACCATCCCCTCCCACGCTTCCCTCTTTACGGGGGAATATCCCAGCACCCACCAGACTGTCCAAGCAGATCTGGAGCTGAGCCCCGCCCTGCCCACCCTGGCAGAGCTGTTGCAGCTGAGCGGCTATACCACTGTGGGCTTTTGCAACAACCCTCTGGTAGGGATCCTGAAAAACGGCCTGCGGCGCGGCTTCGAAACCTTTTACAACTACGGCGGCGCTCTGCCCACCCGCCCCCCCGAGGGCAACCCCTTGCCTGCCCCCCTAAACCGCTGGCTGGCCGCCTACACCCAATTTTGGCGGCGGCTCTCCTATCCGGTGCAAAACGCCTTTGCCCGCTCCGACGCCCTCTTCCAGCTGGCGCTGCACCCCTGGTTTGCCTCCCTCTGGACCCGCTTGGTGAACTTCAAGGGCAACACCGCCGCCTCGATTGCGGACTTAAATCGCTACTTGCACCAGATGGCCCGCCGCCGGTCGGATCCCGGAGCACGGCCCTTCTTTTGCTTTGTCAACCTGATGGAGCCCCACCTGCCCTACTGGCCGCCGGAGCCCTTTGTGCAGACATTTGCCCCCTATTTCAAAAGCAATCGCGAGGCCCGCGACTTTCTGCGCCAATACAACGCCCAACCCTACCGCTGGATGGCGCCCCTGCCGGAACCCCTCTCCCCGCTGCAAGCGCAGGTGCTTCGGGATATCTACGATGCAGAGGTGGCCTACCAAGATCATCTGCTGGGATCCGTCTTCGACACCCTGCGCCACACCGGCCTGGAGCAGAATACGCTGGTGGCCATCGTCGCCGATCACGGCGAAGGCCTGGGAGAACACGACTTCGTCGGCCACGCCTTTGTGGTCTACGAAGAGCTGATCCGCGTGCCCCTCATCCTGCGCTATCCCGGCCACTTCCCGGCAGGAAAACGCATTGCCACCCCCGTTTCCACCCGCCGCCTCTTCCATACCCTCCTGGAAGCTGCCGGCTTTAGCCCCAACCTTTCCCCCAACGGTGCCCCCTGTGTCAGCCTCAAGCTCCGCCGCGAGGTCGCCCGCCTCAGCTTGGCCCGCACCTTGGCAGGGGAAGATCCCGAGCAGGGAACAGTGCTCAGCGAAGCCTTCCCGCCCCACCTCCTCATTCGGGCTATGGAAAGCCGTAACGACAGCCTGCTGCGGGCGCGTGCCTGTTACGACATCCGCCGTGCCTTCTATGAGGGGATGACCAAGCTCATCCAAACGGGGGATCGTCCCAGCCTCTACAACTTGGAGCAGGATCCGGCGGAGCTGCGGGATCTGCTCTGGGTCGGCGACGGGGATCCTGTCTCCTCTCTCCCTGATGCTGATCCGCAACGCTGTCACGACGGATCGGCGGGGGAAGCCGGCTGGGGATCCCTTTCCCCCCAGGCTTGGCTGGCTCGCCTGCAGCAGGGGCTGAGAACGTGGGTGAGCTGGGCAGAGTCCCGGCGGCCTAGCACGGCTCCTCGCAAGGTGAATGTGGAAAGCGATGCCGACTTGGTGCGGCAGATGCAAGAGCTGGGCTACTTGGAGTAGGCAGGGATCCCGCTATTCCAGCCCTCCTTCCTCCTCCCTGTGATCCCGCACATAGCCGTTTAGATCGTAGTCATCCATGTCATCCATCTCCTCCGGATCCGCCGTTGGCCAATCCTCATTTTGCCCGCCGATAATCACGCGGCTGAGGCCAATGTATTCCAGGCTGAGGGTGCGCAGGGCGTTGATCAACACATCCAGCGCCATCGCATCGGCGGTGCCCAGATCAAACCAGCAGCGGGCCCAGTTGTCCTTCTCTTCCAGGGATCCCATGTTGTGCATTAGGGAAGGCAAGGGCTCCGATTCGTTGGGATACTCCAGATAGCTCAGATCCACCTCGGCCTCTTGGGCCACCAGACGCTCGGCGTTAAATCCGCCCAGCTTGCCCAACACGTACCACGACTCCAGCACCTCGTTGAGGTACTCCAGCTCAGCTTCGACCGGCGGCTCGGCAAACTCAAACCAGATCCACAGATTTCCCGGATCGCACTCGCGAAACTCCACTTGCATGGACAGTTCCTCTGCAAGGCCTACGGCCCGCTGACGCGATGGGGCCCAGCTTCTGATCTTAATCTGGCTCTGCTCACCCATTGGTGCAACGCCCAAAGCTCCTGCACTTTTGTGCCATGCGAATCCCTCCAGCAACAAATCTTGCCGTCAGGGTGGCCGCTTGGAACCACGGGATCCCTCCTGCCGAGGCCATCGGCGGTTAGGACGGACATGGCGCAGGCGGTTGCCGGGAAGTCCGTGGCAGCCAGACGGCCCCAAAGCATCCTATACTGTTGCGGCTGTCCTAATCACGCTGTCCGAATCACGAGGAACCTGCCGCTTATGTCTGAGCTTCTCCCTTTGCCTTCCCTCCAAGACCGGGTGGCTGTGGTCACCGGAGCCAGCCGGGGCATTGGCCGGGCGATTGCCCTGCACCTGGGGGCCATTGGAGCAAAAGTGGCGATCAACTACGCCCGCTCCGCTGCCGAAGCCGAGTCCCTGGTGGAGGAGATCGCGGCCCTGGGGGGAGAAGGGATCCCTGTGGCCGCCGATGTGTCTTGCCCAGAGGCGGTGGAGAGCCTGTTTGCCCAGGTGATGGAGCGGTGGGGTCGGGTGGATGTGCTGGTGAACAATGCCGGCATGGCCCGCGACACCCTGCTGCTGCGCATGAAGCCAGAAGATTGGCAGGCGGTGCTGGATCTCAACCTGACGGGGGTCTTTCTCTGCCTGAAGGCAGCCGCCAAGATCATGGTGAAGCAGCGCCAGGGGCGCATCATCAACATCACCTCGGTGGTGGGCTTGGTGGGCAATGCCGGCCAGGCCAACTACAGCGCCGCCAAAGCAGGGGTGGTGGGCCTCACCAAGACAGCAGCTCGCGAGCTGGCCAGCCGCAACATCACCGTCAACGCCGTGGCACCGGGGTTCATCACCACCCAAATGACCGAAAAACTGGATCCTGGCCCGATTTTGGCGCAGATCCCCCTGGGGCGACTGGGATCCCCGGCAGAAGTGGCGGGGCTGGTGCGTTTTTTGGCGGCAGATCCGGCGGCGGCCTACATCACGGGACAGGTTTTTGCCATCGATGGTGGCATGGTGATGAGCTAGGCACTCTACCACGCCAGGGCTAGGCCATCGGCACGGGGTTCGGAAGCCGCAATGAAGTGATCCCCATCCCGCAAGAGGATCTGTCCCCGGCCAAAAAGACCGCAATCCTCTTCTGCGTCCACCACCTGCACTGCATGGCCGCGGGCGGAGAGTTCGCGCACCACCTGGGGCGGCACCGTGCTCTCCAGCGCCACCTGCGGGATCCCCTGATCCCACAGCACTCGCCAGCGGGGCGCATCCAGAGCCGCCTGGGGGTTCAGGCCGTAATCCACCAAATTCACCACCACCTGCACATGGCCTTGGGGCTGCATTGCCCCCCCCATGACACCAAAAGGGCCGAGGGGGATCCCTTCTCTGGATAGAAAAGCGGGGATGATCGTGTGGTAGGGGCGCTTGCGGGGGCCCACCTGGTTGGGATGGCCGGGCTCCAGGGTGAAACCCGTGCCGCGGTTGTGGAGAGCAATGCCCGTGCCCGGAACCAGCAGACCACTGCCGAAGCCATCGAAATTCGACTGAATCAAAGACACCATCAACTCACCATCAGCTGCAGCCAGGTAAACCGTTCCCCCCTCCGGCAGCCCTGGCTGGGCCAGGGGGATCGCCTCCCTCCCGATCAACTGCCGCCGCCGCTGTGCATAAGCCTTATCCAGCATCTGGGCAGGACTGACCCGCACATACTCCGGATCCGCCACCTGTCGGCTCACATCGGCAAAGGCCAGCTTCATTGCCTCAATCTGCAGGTGATAGCGCTCGCCGGCATCGTAGGAGATCCGACCCAGCTCAAAACCCTCCAAAAGGTTGAGCGCCATCAAAGCGGCAATGCCCTGCCCGTTGGGGGGGATCTCCCAGACGGTGTAGCCCCGGTAATCCGTATGGATGGGTTCCACCCAATCGGCCTGGTGCTGGGCCAAGTCGGCGGGGGACAGGAAGCCGCCCGTGGCCTCCGAGAAAGCCAGCAACTTCTCCGCCAGCTCCCCCCGGTAAAAACTCTCACCCCCGCTGTGGGCAATGGCCTTCAGGGTTTGGGCATGCAGGGGGCTGCTCCAGCGCTCCCCAGCCCGTGGGGCACGCCCTTGGGGAAAGAAAACGGCCTTGAAGGCCTCGTGGCGGGGATCTGGCAGGGGCAAATAGATGGACTCCGCCGCCTGCCACAGTTGGGCCACCCGGGGAGAGACCGGAAATCCCTCTTGCGCCAGACGAAGGGCAGGCACAAACAGACGCTCGAACGGCAGCTTTCCCCAGCGCCGGTGCAAGGTCTGCCAAGCGGAAACTGCCCCCGGCACCGTCACCGCTAACCAATCGTAGGGGGGGATCCACCCATGGTCCCGGTACCGCTCCGGCGTCAGGGCGGCTGGGCTGCGACCGGAAGCATTCAACCCGTACAGCTGACCCTCCTCCCCCCCCTCCCACACCAGAGCAAAGGCATCGCCGCCAATGCCATTGGAGGTTGGCTCCACCACCGTCAAAGCCACCGCCATTGCCACGGCTGCATCCACAGCATTGCCGCCCACCCAGAACATCTCCATGCCCGCCATTGCCGCCAAAGGTTGGCTGGTGGCCACGGATCCCTGTCTGCCCATCACCACCCGTCGCCGCGAAGCAAACGGATAGCGATCCAGGGCCTGCCGCAAAAAAGTGGGTGCTGGCATATCGCTACGCGACGCTCTCGCGAATGGGCTGGGCTCCCTACACAGGCAGGTTATCGCTACGCGACGCTCTCGCGAACAGGAGTGCGGCCAACTCCGCAAAGCTGTCCACCACCACATCTGCCCCGGCGTGGCGCAGTTCCTCGGCGGTGAAAGCCGTGGTGAGGCCCACCGCAAAACAGCCAGCCCCCTTAGCGGCGCGGATCCCATGGGTAGAATCTTCAATCACCCAACACAACGCCGGATCCAACCCCACAGCGGCAGCCGTTTTCAGGTAAGGCTCTGGGTCGGGCTTGGCCCGCTGAATGTCTTCGGCGGTAATCACCGCGTCAAACCAGCGGTGCAGGTCGAAGCGCTGGAAAATCTGCGCTTGATCCCGGCGGATGGCCGAAGTGGTGACGGCCAGGGCAGAAAAGCGCTGGCGGCTGGCCGCCAAAAACTCCAGCACCCCCGGCACCAGGGGTACCTCTGCCAGCAGCTCGCCAAAAGCCTTGGCCTTTTCCTCGATCAAGCGCTGCACCAGCAGGGGCCGTTCTGCAGGTGGGGTGTCCGTCTGGTGTTGGACAAGGTACTCGAACATGTCGCGGTCGGTGCGCCCCTTGAACTGCAGGGAGATGGGGGCCAAGTCCAGGGATAGGTGGCAGCGTTGCAGGGCAATGGCCCCGGCGCGGGCATGGATTGGTTCCGAATCCACAATCACCCCGTCCATATCGAAGAGCAAGCCGGCAGTCACGTCAGCCTTCCCCTGTTGTAGGCACAGCACTTTGGATTGCATAGACATTATCGCTACGCGACGCTTTCGCGAATGGGCAAGCACGGGACAGGGATCCTCTTAACAACCCTACTGCCCCGTCTCCATCCCCCACCCGCAGAAGCGGCTGGTGATCTGCCAGATGGGATCCAACACATCCGTCAGGGCGTGGTCACTCTCCACCGCCACCAGTTGGGCCCAGGGGCGACGGGCCACATAGTCTCGACTGGCTTGAATGGGGATGGTGTCGTCTTGGATCCCGTGCACAATTAGGGTGGGCACAGGCCGTCGTAACCCCCCATCCGGGTAGCGCTGGGCATCGGCGACAAAGCCGTACTCCAAAGGGAGAGGGCGGCCTTCTCCGTAGTGAAACACCATGAGTTGTCCGGTTCGCTGCCAAGTCTCCACCGCCTCTGCCCCCAGCCGCGGCAGCCAATGGCCTAAAAAGCCAAAAGCCGGCGCCAAGAGCACCAAGCGCTGCACGCAAGGTTGTCGTTCGGCAACCCAAGCAGCCACCAGGCCCCCCAAGCTAGAGCCGATGAGGGTGACAGGGGGGTAGTTCATCTCGGCAAGCTGGCTGGAAACCTGCTGGATCTGGCGGGTCAAGGTGAGCTGGGCAAAATTGTCCTGGTTCAGATCAGGCACCTGAACAGGGATCCCCACCTGCTGCAGCCGCTGCCGAAAGAAAGTTGCCTTGGCCGACTGCGGCCCAGAGCCGAATCCATGCAGGTAAATCGCCAACACGGAAAGGGATCCCTATGGCCCTGTGGCTGCCGAGAGCCAGCCCGCCCCCAACACCACGCTGATGGAGAGGAAAAGGGTCGCTACCGTCCAGGTGATGCGGTTGAGGTTTTGCTCAGCACTCTTGGAGCTGGAGAACAGCTGGGCCTGCCCGCCAATGCCCGCCAACCCATCCCCCTTAGGGCTGTGCAGCAGCACCAAGATCACCAGCAAGATGGCCGAAGCCGACCAGAGAAACTCGAAAAACACTTCCATCGCAGCGGATCCCTGTAGGGCAAGTTGCTAAGGCCATTATCGCTTGGAACCGCATCTTAGCGCACCCTGTCTCGGCATCGCTCCCATTTCAGAATCAAGTTGGCAGGTGCAGACCCACCCATCTTCTGTGGCATCCTCCCGGCGCTCGTCCTGCGGACAGAGCACAGGCTTCCCTTCCCGTCAGCAGGACGGAGTCCTTACCTCGCGGCTGGGCATTCCTGCCCCCTGCCACTTGCCTGGGTCTACAACCCCCGACAAAACGATTGGACAGGTGGCTTCCCTTCCCCAGCCTCCCTGGCTACTGCCAGCTCGCAAAACAACCTCTAATCCACCCAGCACAGTTCCCAAGGCTGAGGCTGGGTCCCGATGCACCCGGTACCGGCATTCAGGGCACTGAGGCCCCCCGACAGCCCAGCTGTTGCTGACTGTCCCCCAGCACTTGCGACCGATTTGGCTCCTCCCTTTGAGGTCAACCTTGGCAAGGTCCACCTCACCCTTCCAGCAAACCCACTCCAGAAGACATAGAACCTGTCCCCAGGCAGCCTCGACGCAATCCTTCAGGTCACTAGACGGGGAGAGAAGCTGGCGGACGAAGATATCGAGAAGATATCGATGGATATCGATCTTGCTTGAGAATCTGAACTGGCTGGGCTAAGCTATCTCTTCTGGAGGTGTTGTTTTGCTCCAGTTGTTTTGCCCCAAAAGGCGACCCCAAACGGGGCCGCCCAGTCTTTATCCAGCCCCTATGGAGATTTCCAGAGGATCCCCACCTCACCTACAAGGGCAAACAGTATTCACCTCAGTAGCTTACGCCCCGGTAGGTCAGGGGCTGATGAGGGTGAGGCATCGCTTTCTTGCTGGTGTGATGCGCCCAGAAGGTTTGACCGCGATACTGAGCCTGCAACTCCTCATCGCTGAGCTGAGTATGCGCAGGAACGTAGTCAAAGGTGTTGCCACGGAAAGAGAGTTTCATATATCGCCTCCATCAACGAAGGGTTGAGTTTGTTGTCGTTGGGCCCTACGCCACGGAAAGAGTGGCGCGATTCAGTTGAGGCGCGTTCCTTCGGGAAGACCCCTACTTCCGTCTCTGCACAGCTCCAAGCCACTGGTGAGCCAACTGCAGAGGTGAACGATTTATCCTATGTCTGTATCATAACTTACGGTTTTGCAGGTTTTTTGGGGGATTTATAGAAATTTAATCCGGCCATACCCGCAAAAGGGATCCCTTGCCGTCGGCTCTTCCGCGGCTTCTCGGGCCTGACTGGGCAATCACCTATGCACTTTTCGGAATAGATTGCCGCAACCGGTTCCGGGCCCAGGGCACCAATCCCGTATTCGGCCAGTCTCCGCAAAATTCTGATTTCTTCTATTTCACCGCCTGCGCAAGTGCCTGCAGCCCTGCTCGCAGACGTTCCTCGATGTCGGCCTCTAGCTGTAGTGTTCCGGCAGCGTCCAACTGAATTTGAGAACTCAGGATATAAACCCCTCTCAGGATGTGGGTTGCCCCCATCACCGCCAGCACAGGTTTCATCGCAAAGTCGATGGACAGCAGATGGGCCAGGGTTCCCCCGGTGGCAATGGGGAGAATCACTTTACCGGTAAAGGCGTCTTGATCCAGCAAATCCAGCAGTGCCTTCAACACACCTGGATAGGAGGCTTTGTAAACGGGAGCAGAGATGACGATCCCGGTAGCTTGGGCCACCTTTTGCTGAATTGCCTTGAGTTGAGGGCTATCGAACTTGGCCAGTGCCAGATCCTCTGGGGGCAAATCCCGCACCGAAACAAACTGAGTGGTCAATCCCAGATCGGACAGGATCCCGGCAGCGTGATGTAAAACGGCTCCTGAGCGAGAAGGAGTGCTGGGACTACCGGAGAGCAGGAGGATGCTGGACATAGGCCGCAGACAGAATACTGCCTCAGTTGTACCAGGGATCCCACGTGAAAGATGATTAACCCACTCTCGCCCTGCCCCAGCATGCACGATAGCTTTGTCTCTCGACGTCATTCCCTGCTGGTCAAATTGCGGGCAAAATATGCCCCCCGACTCCCCACCTACTCAAGGGGTCGGGAACGTGATAGGTTAGATTCAGCAAGGGTTTCAGCTTGCTAAACTTGAGATTGATTTACGCGGGCGTAGTTCAGTGGTAGAACGCTAGCTTCCCAAGCTGGATGTCGTGAGTTCGAGTCTCATCGCCCGCTTTCCCCAACCAACCGGCAAAACCCGCTTTCCGCAAGCATTCCCGGGCTTGGCCTAGTCCGGGAAATCAATGAGCTCAAGGTAAAAAGGGGTAGTTCGGGGTCAGTAAGATCTCCTTGGCCAGTGCCCAGTTAGGCAATGAAGCATGCAACTTTACGAGTACGACTTCTATGCCTGGACGCAAAAGCAAGCCGCACTGCTGAAATCGGGGCAGTGGGATCAACTGGATATCACCAACTTGGTGGAGGAAATCGAGGCTTTGGGCAGGCAAGAACGCCGGGAATTGCTGCACCGGCTGGGGATCCTGGTAGGGCATTTGCTGAAGTGGCAATTGCAACCCCACCTGCGAGGCAAAAGTTGGCGGGCAACGATTACTGAACAACGCCGCCAGATCCAGCGATTGCTCAAAGACAGTCCCAGCCTCAAGCCCGATCTTTCGGCAGCCCTGCAAGAGGCTCACCAGGACGGGATCCTGTTGGTGGTGAGAGAAACACCATTGTCTGAAGCAGATCTGCCTGCCCAGTGTCCCTACACATTTGAGCAGGTGATGGATCCCGACTTTTATCCTGGCAAGGAAGATCCCCAGTGATCTGCTCAGCCCCCGGAACCAGAACCAGGGAGGGAGGGATCCCGACCCCGGTGGGTCTCCACCTGGCTGTCCACTACCCGTCGCAGCACTCCGTTGACGAAAGCGGCGGCCTCAGGATCCCCGTATTTTTTGGCCAATTCTACAGCTTCGTTGATGGCAACCTTCACGGGGCTGCTGGCCAGTATTTCCATCTCCACCACCGCCAGGCGCAGGATATCTCGTTCGATCCGACCAACCCGCTGCAATTGCCAACCCACCAAAGCCTTTTGCAAACGAGCATCAATCGCCTCCTTGTGGGTTCGCAGGGCAGTTAACAGTTGCAAAGCGTAGGCGCGCACTTCTTGGGATTGGGCAATGTACAACAGTTCCGGCATGGACAGGGCAACGCCCACCCGGTTGACTGCTCTTTGGGACAACTGGACAACCTCATCCAAGATGTGGCGGACGCTGTGCAGCCGCTGTTCCAGGTGTTCTAAGGCTTGGCCGGCGTTGCCGAGGGCCACTTGCACCTGCTGGATTAGCTCCAGCAATTCCCCCCGTAAGGCATTGGGGTCAGGAACGTCCGCCTCCTTCAGAGTGATTTCCAGGCGCTGCAGGTGTCGTTGGGCCTGCTGAAGGCGGAGGGTGACGGAGCGGGATCCACCCTCTTCCTTGGGATCCGAATCGGCCAACAATAGAGGATCGCTCTCGTGCAACAAACGGTCGCTGCGCTGGATTTCCGCCGCCGCTGTGGAGAGGGTTTCATGGGTCTCTTCACTCAGGGCGCGGATGGCTGCCAGCAGCAAGTCCTCCAGTTGTTTTTCGCTCAGTTTGGCCGCCGTGGCTGGCAGTTGATTGACCCCCAGCAGGGCCAGTTCGCGGGCAATACGCCGAGGTTGCATTGCAGAATATCCATAGCTTCTGAAAGACTGCCCCATTGCCGCAAGGCGGCGCGCAAGCGCTATCGGGCTTAGCCATGCTAGCAGGTTGCCAATCCATGAAGAACGAGAGACTCACCCGGTCAACCGGCCCTAAAACTGCGACTTAACACCCGAAACACCAAAGATGAACTCTGCTCTGTGCCAAAGCGAGATTGGCTGGATACCGAGAGGGTGAGCCGTCGTTTGCTGCGGGTGATGCCCACATACAGCAGCCGCAGCCGCTCCGCTGCCAAGTCCAAAAAGGCTTGCTTGGTGGCCGAGTCGGCCTGCAGATCCCAACAGCTTTTGGGGCTGAGCTGTCGCAACTGAGCCAGGGCCTCTGCCTGCATATCCACTTCATCCAAAAACTTCAGCCCCAGAGTTCGCTCCCCGTACTGGGTGGGAAACTCGTAGGCCGACACTTGGGGGATGAAGACCTGATCCCATTCCAGCCCCTTGGCGCGATGCAGAGTCGTGACAGTGATGCTGCCCGGCTCGGGGTCGAAGGCGAAGATCTCCGAAGGCAAGTTGTTGAGGCGGTGATCCAGAATCACTTGAAATTCTTGGGCGATCTCCTGCCAATCGGTTTCGGCCAGGGATCCCAGCACCTGCTCCAGCTGATCGATTACATAGCGACCCACAAACAGCTCTTCCGGCTTGCGGTAGAGGCTTTGAACGATCACATTCAGCACCTCCGGCCAAGGGGAGCGCCCGGCCCGGAGCCAACCGGCAAGGGTGCGCAGCAGCCTGCCCAAGTTCTGCCAAGGCGGGCCATCGGGCAGAGCGGGAGCCTCACCAAAGTTGGGAAATAGCAGCCGCTCCGGCAGAGAGGCGCGGATCCAGCTCAACATCGGTCCCAGTTCAGCACGTGGAATCCCCGCCCAATCCGCCAAGCAATCCACAGCAGCAGCCAAGCGAGTGGGGGCAGTGGGCTGGGCAAACCAGTCGATGATTCCCTTGAGCTGCAACAACACCCGCCGCTGACTGGGACTGCCCCGCAGCAGGTCGATCACCCGCTCCGCTCCCATTTCCTGGAGATAGCTGAGGGCCTTGCCCCCCATTTCGTTGGTGGTGACCAGAATGGCCACCGTTTGGCCGGGAAAAGCTTGGGTGGCTGCAATGGCCTGCCGCGCTACCTGTTGCAGCTCCTCCTCCGGGGATCCGACAACCCGCAGAAAGTCCACACCACCCTCGCTGGCCGGGGGGTTTTGGCCACCGGCGGTGGCCAGTTGAATGGGCTGGGGGGCCAGAGCGGTGCGCAAAGCCGGGATGGGGTGCTGCTGATTCACCCACTCCACCAGGTGGTTGGCCAAAGCGATGATCTGGGGGGCGCTGCGGCTGGATTCATCCAAGAGCACCACCTGAGGACTGGCCTGGCAAAAGGCGCGAAACAGCCGCGGCTCGGCGCTGGTAAAGGTGCCCATGATGCTCTGGTTGGGATCCCCCACCCGCACCAGGTTGCCGGTGCGTTGGCTGAGCAGCCGCAGCAGCTCTTCCTGCAGGGGGGAACTGTCTTGGGCCTCATCCTCGAACAGGTAGTCGTACCAGTTCTGCACCTGCTCCCGCAGCTCTGGACTGCCCTCGATCAAATCCACTGCTTGCCAGCCCAGGTCGTCGTAGTCTAACTTGCCCAGGCGACGCAATTCCGCTTGATAACCGGCGTAGATGGGAGCAGCCCAGCCCAGATAGCCCTCGCTGGGGATCACTTCTGGCCCCAGGCGCAGATTCTTGGCCCTGCTGATGACCACCTGCACCATCTGCTGGAAACTGCGCCGGAACTGGGCTCGGTTTTGGGCGATCTTTTGCGGGTTGTTGTCGCCGGGGATCAGCGGCTCCCAAAGCTGAGTATGGCGGACGAGCCAAGCGCGGCACAGGCGGCTGAGCAACCGCTCCTGTTCGTATCCCTCCAAAATAGACAGCTCCTCCCAACGGCTGGGGGCCTCCCGCAACACCCGCAACGACAAAGAATGCAGGGTAAAGGCCTGGGTAAAGCGATCCGGATACCCCGCCCGTTGCAAACGTTGATTGATGCGGCTGATCAAGTTGCCCCGCGCCGAACGCATGTAGGTGAACACCCCGATGCGCTCCGGTGGGATCCCCCGATTGAGAATTAAATCGGCGATCAACAGCTCCAGAATAAAGGTCTTGCCGCTCCCCGGAACGGCGGCGATCCCCAGCGGCCCCGATTGGTAGGCCAACGCCTGTTGCTGCGCCGGACGCAGGGTGACCTCAGGAAAGGGAGAAGAAGCCAGACCCAGCATGGGATCCCTGCCTAGCTGAGGATGAAGGTCTCGATGGCTGCCGCCACCCCGTCTTCTGCCACAGGAGGGGCAATCCAATCGGCATGGGGCAAGAGAGCTGGCGAGGCATTTCCCATCGCCACCCCGATCCCCGCATACCGCAGCATCTCAATGTCGTTGTCGCCATCGCCAATGGCCATCACCTGCTCCGCCGACAACCCCAGCATTTCCTCGGCCAAAAAACGAACGGCATTGCCCTTGTTCACCGCCGGATGGGTAGCCTCGAGAAAAATCGGCTCTGAACGGGTGAGGTAGAGCTGGTCAGGGGAATACCGCCGCCGCAGGGATCCCTGCAATTCCTGCAGGAACTCGGTATCCTCAGAAACAGCCAGGATCTTGGTGGGGCTTCGTCCGTATTGGGCGGAAGAGAACATCTGGAACGGCACCTGAGAGCGCTCAGCATAGGCCTGACTGAGAGGGCTCAGCTCCCGTAAGTAGAGCTGGTCATCGATGTAGAGGTGAACCCCCACCGGCTGATCCTGCAACGCTTGCAACAACTCCTCGGCCAGCGGCCAGTCCAGGCTCCAGTGCTTTAGGGTCTTTTGGCTATCGGGATCCCGAATTAAAGCCCCCTGGTAGCTGCATAGGGGCATATCGGCCCCAATCGCGTAGTGGAACCGCTCGGCAGAACGATGCATGCGACCCGTAGCGATGGCTACTCGCACCCCTGCTGCTTTGGCCTTCTGAATGGCCTCCCGAACCGGCTCTGAAACCTGGTTGGAAGGCCCGGCAATCGTGCCATCGATATCCACCACCAACAGCCGAATCTGGGCACGGGGTGGAGAAGATGCCCGCTCTCTTTCCTCGGCTTGGACGTTAGCCTGAGTTTGCATTGCTGTTGTTTGCCCTCCTCCTGGCAACCTTCCAGACCGTAGCATGGCTCTGCCTCGATTGGTTGACGGTCATTGGCCGGCTCAGTACACAAAGAATCAACACAGAAGAATTGAACAAGTGAGATGGCCGGGTGGGGGATCGGTTTCCGCCCCTATTCCCGCCAACGAGAAAGCGTAGAATTAAGAAAGACTAGCCCCGTGATGGACGAAAACATTGTGATCATGCTGAAACGAATCGGTCGCGTCTGCCGGCCTCTGCTGGCCATTGCCCTGGCCTTGACCTTGGCCCTGGCTCCCATAGGCGCTGTTTGGGCACGCAGTGGCGGTCGCATTGGCGGCGGATCTTTCCGGTCTCCGACGTTCTCTGCCCCCCGCTCGATTGGCCCGCACTACTCAGCTCCTGTCTACCCCAGCTATGGAGGCGGCTTTGGTTTTCCGCTGCTGGTGCCCTTTTTCTGGGGAGGGGGGGGTGGCGGCCTGCTGACGCTGCTGCTCTTGGTTGGGGCAGGTAGCTTTTTGGTGCAGACGCTGCGCTCGGGGATCAGATCCGAAGAAGGGGACGATAGCATTGGGGTTCGCGATCCCCAGGTAACTGTTGCGCAGGTAAAAGTGGGACTGCTGGCCAGCGCCCGGCAACTGCAGAAAGACATGAACGCCCTGGCTCTGGAGGCGGATACTCAGTCGCCAGAAGGGCTGAGCCAACTGTTGCAAGAGGTCACCCTTGGCTTGATGCGCTACAGCGACTACTGGGCCTATGGCCATGCCCAAGCGGAGAAGCTGCCCCTCTCCCGCGCCGAATCCCTGTTCTATCAAGCCTCTTTACAAGAACGGAGCAAGTTCAGCGTCGAAAGCCTCAGCAACCGCAACAACCAGATCCAACAAGTCTCCCAAGCGGCGCTGCAGCGATCTGCTGCTGGGATCCCAGATGTTGGCGAGTACCTGCTGGTAACTCTACTGGTTGCGTATCGTGGTAACTTGGGTACACTACCTGTAGTTAACTCCATGGCGGATCTGCGGCAGTGCCTGTTGCAGCTGGCTTCGATTCCGGCAGATCGGATTGTGGCCATCGAAGTGCTGTGGACGCCGCAGTTGGAGGGAGACACCCTGTCGGCAGAGGCGCTGTTGACCGAGTACCCGGAAATGCGGCTCCTTTGAGAGCCTTTGGGCGATAGACGGCAACTGTTGGCTGAGTGTCTCAACTCCTCGGGATCCCCGCCGCTCAGGCTAGGGAGGTTGTATGTCCGGGTTAGATGCTTCAGCGGGCAGAGGCCGTCGTTCGCCTTGGGCATGGTCTGGCCAAGTCAAGCAGGCAGATTCTCTGTTGGATGAGCTGTTCGAGGATTTGGAGAACAGCTTGGAAGAGGGGCTGTCAGAAGCCGGCGAATATCCTTACCTCGGCACACGGCCCCCACTGCCTTCCCGGCGCTTCTCTGCTGCCGGAGGATTACTGCTGGGTATGGCTTTGGCCGCTACCTTGGTGGCAGGGCTGGCTTTTTGGATGACCCTGCGCCCGCGGGCGGTGGTTTTTTCGCAGGCCACTCGGGATCCCTTGGCTGAGGCACCCAATTCTTCCCATTCCGATGCTCACCAGGAGCCCTTGCTTCCCACTGCTGCTGATGTGGATGAAAACCCCAAAGCTCCACCTGAGGATTCTGCAAAGGCTGTCTTGGTCGAACCGGCAAAACCGCCGACTGTTGCCGCTCCTCTTGCTTCAAGAGGGGCTGGTCTTCCCTCTCCCCCCAGGGTACCTGCGCCTCCGGTGCCAGCGCGGATCCCACCCCAGCCTCTGCCGCAGATGAAGCTGGTGGGATTGATCCACGATCCAGGTGCCCCCAAGGCTCTGATTTTGATCGACAACGTAGTACGTCAGGTGGCTGTTGGCCATGCGGTGAAAGCAGAGTGGCGGGTTACCTCCATCAGCCCCTACGGTGTGAGGGTGAGCAATGGCGCTCAAAGCGTCACCTTGCAGTTGGGGCTGTCGCAGCGGATCTGAATCACCTGGATAGGGATCCCTGCTGGGTTGAGCAGCGCCTGGAGGGTGGGAGATTGGATTGAAGGAGAAGGGGCAGATGAAATTCGCCAAGCTGGGGCGAATGAGCCGCTGCAGAGTGGGAGTGGGCTTAGTTCTGGGATACCTCTGTCTCGGGCTGTTGGCTTGTCGCAGTACACCCCCCCTCTCAGAATCCCCCTCTGGGATCCCGGCGGCCTATGCTAGCCGCCCGCAACTGCAAGGGAAGGCAGTGGTGGAGATGGAGGTGCAAACTGCTGAGGGGGTAGGCAAGGTGATCTTGGCGATCCACGGGGAAGCGGCACCCCTGACCGGCGGCCAGTTCGTGGATTTGGTTCAGCGGGGCTTTTACAATGGCCTCACCTTCCATCGGGTGGAAAAGGATCCGCAGCCTTTTGTGGTGCAGGGTGGGGATCCCCGTGGTGACGGCACAGGGGGTGCAACAGAGCCGGGGAGCAACCGCCTGCGCACCATCCCCCTGGAAATTCAGCTGCGTGGGGAACCCTACCCCCGCTACAACACCTTGATCCAGGATCCCGCTGCTCTGAGTAAGTTGCTCTTGCCCCATCGTTTGGGGGCGGTGGCCATGGCCCGTTCTAGCCCACTTGACTCAGCCTCTTCCCAGTTTTACATCACCCTCTCTGCTCTGCCGATTTTGGACGGGCGCTATGCCGTGTTCGGCTACGTCACCGAGGGGATGGAGTGGGTGGAGCGCATCCAGGTGGGAGATGTGATCCGCTCGGCGCGGGTGTTGGAAGGAGCGGACTTGCTTAGGGTGCCGGGATCCCAACCGGAAAGAGCAGATCAGATGGAGGATCCCGGCAGTTTATGATGGGCAGCAACTCTGCTGCTGGTTTGGTTGTTGTGGCTCTGGCTTTTGCCTTGAGGAAGGGCAAGTTTTGCCCTCGTCCCCTCCGCCAACACCTGGGCACCCTTTCATGCAAGAAGACGCTTTTTCCCCCCTTGAGCCCCTAGACGAGCTGCCACCTCACTCACCGCCGGAGGTGGATGTGGAGCTGATGCTGCAGCAGTTGCAGGATCCGGATCCTTATTTGCGGATGCAGGCGGCCCGCGCCTTCTGTGAGATCGAAGAACCCCGCGCCGTTAAACCCCTGCTGGCCCTAGTCCGGGATCCCTGCCCGTTGGTGCGGGTGGGAGCGGCCTATGCCCTAGGTCGGAATCCGGATCCCGCTGAGGTGGAGGTGCTGATCGAGGGCTTGCGCTGGGATTGGAACGGCTATGTGCGCAAAGGCTTGGTGTGGGCGTTGGGCAATGCCAAGGATCCGCGGGCGTACCCGGTGTTGCTGGAAGTGTTGGCCGGGGATATCGCGGCAGTGCGATTGTGGGCTGCCAGTGCCCTCGGACAATTGGCTCAGGCGCAGGCGTTGCCCGGCCCGGCATTGCATGAGGTGGTCGCAGCTCTCTGCCGGGGCTTGGCTCAAGATCCAATCGCAGCGGTACGCGGCAACTGTGCCTGGAGCTTAGGGATCCTGGGGCAACAGGTGAAACTGGCTCTCGAGGATCCCATTGTTTACACGATGCTAACAAGGCAATTGCTGACCAGCGCCAGTCGCGATCCCGATTGGGGGGTGCGGGATGACGCGCGGCTTGCCCTACAAAAGTTGGCGGATCCCGATTTGCTGGAGCAACTGGATAACCTCAGCTGATCGTTATAGTCATTTTTAAACTAGATTGAGACACTCCCCAAGCATTCCACGCTGCTGCCCCTACTCCCAGCCTCGCTGCCAGAGGGAGAGGGGAGCTAGACGAAAATGTTTCATTCCCGTTTAACGAACCAGATCGAGTGTCACCGAACCAGATCGAGGAGCCAAGCAAAGTAGAAGCGGCTGCGAATGGTTTGTCGCTGCTGCACTTTCCAGCCCCATTCGGTTAATTGGCTCACCAAGGTCGCCTCTCGGTGTTGATAGGCGCGGGTGGTTTTGCTGGGGCCGGGGAAGAACTCTCCCACTTTCTTCAGCAGCGTCAGCCAGGGGGTTTTGGGGGCAAAACTGAAGATCAGGCGGGACCGAGCCAGGCGGGTCAGGTGCTTTAGCATGCGCAGGGCCTCGGCTTCAGGGTAGTGGATCATCACATCGAGGCAGATGACGACATCGTATTCCCCCGTCAATTCCTCCAGATCCGAGACCCAAAAGTGTGGGTTGTCTGTGGATCCCAACTCCATTTGCTGGCGGCGGCGTGCTTCGTTCACCATTTGTTCCGAGATGTCGCTGGCGAACACCTGTGCCCCCCTGGCGGCCAAGGGCAAGCTGAGGCTGCCCACCCCGCATCCGGCATCACAAATGCGTAAACCGGAGGGATCCCCCAACCACTGCAACACCGTCTCTACCGTGCGGGCATGGCCAAGGCGGATGTCTTTTTGGACGAAATTGACTTCTTCTTCACCATAAATGCGCCGCCAGCGCTCGAAGCCAACGGAGTTGAAGTAATCGCGGACAATGGTTTTCTCTTGCATAGAACTTCCAGCTAGGGATCCGGCGAGAGAAAAGAGGAACGCCCTGCTCTGTCGAGACCCGGCATTTCTTCGCCCATGCGCATCTCATTCTACCCCGAGCCCCCGTAGCCCTCTGCACGGTTGCTCTAGGATTGTATTAGAATTAGCCTGCACACCTTGGATGCTGCACCATGACCGAAGCTGAGATTGCCCGAGCGTTGCAGGCTCGGTTGGCTGCCCCGGTCAAAATCGCGGTCAAACGCCGCCAAGGTCATCTGCATGTTCTTCTGAATCGATCCTCCTCGGCCCGAGTGGACTACCCCCATCTCATGGAACGGGTGCAGGCGGAGCTCAGAGTGTTGGGCTTGCCCGGCTTAGAGCAGGTCACGGTGTACGGGCGTGAGTCGGGACATTCTGAATACGAGTGGGAGCAAACGGCCCCCTTGTTGAACCCGCTGCTGGCCTCAGAAGAAACCACAGTTCTGTTGGAAAAAAAAGGCGACTTCTTGTTGCAGGATCTAACAGTTGTTGCCCCAGATTCGGTCAACTCAAAGCCTGAACCCGCGCCAGAGAATCCTGTCGGGAAAACCGACAAAGGCCGCGGATCCCGCATCTCCTGGGTGTGGCTGGGGGGAGCTGTACTGATTGTCGGAGCTGGGGTAGTTCTTTTGCTGGTTGCCCTTCTCTGAGAGAGCAAAAACCTGGGGTAGAGGCTCTTGTCTTAGGAAAAGCCTCAGGGAGCGTTGCCGAGGGTCGCCGATGGACTTTGAGAACGCCGGGATCCGGTCAATTGGGCTTTTTGCAAGGCATCCTGCAGCATTCGCTCCACCAACTCGGTGAACGTCCACCCCAGAGCTGCCGCCGCATCGGGACAGAGGGAAGTGGGGGTCATGCCGGGCAGTGTATTCACCTCCAACACCCAAGGATTTTCCTCGGGATCCACCCGCAGATCCACCCGCGCCAAGCCTTCGCACCCCAACACCCGATAGGCCCCTAGACCTGCTGCCTCACAGCGGGCCAACCCTGCCGGGCTGAGGGAACAGGGGATCAAATGCCGCGAGCCACCGGGTGCGTACTTGGCTTCGTAGTCGTAGAAGTCGCCTTGGGCGGGGATGATCTCAATGGCCGGAAGAACTTGGCCGGACAAGATCGAGAGGGTGATCTCCTTTCCGGGAACATAGCGCTCCAGAAAAATCCGCGACGAGACTGAGCGGGCCAACTCCAGCCCCTGAGCAAATGACCTCTCATCCCGGACAATGCTGATGCCCACCGTCGAGCCGTTGTTGCTGGGCTTAATCACCAGTGGGGATCCCAACTCTGCCGCACAGTCAGCCCAAGTGAGGGGGCTTTGGTCGTCCCAAACCTGCCAATCGGGGGTAGGGATCCCCGCGGCGCGAAAGATCTGCTTGGAGACCAGCTTATCCATGGCCAGAGCACTGGCCAGCGGCCCGGATCCCTGGTAGGGCAGGCCCAGCCAGTCCAGCATTCCCTGTACCACCCCATCCTCGCCACCAGGGCCATGCAAGGCAATCCAAACGAAGTCGCAGCCGGCTTGCCGTTCCTGCCAAAGGCGCAGAGGCAGATCCTCATCTGGGTCGATTACCTTGACCCGATGGCCCAGGTCCTCCAAAGCCCGTTTGCAGGCTTTACCCGTTACCCAAGAGACTTGACGTTCTGCCGAACGCCCCCCCGCCAAGACAACAATGTTCATGGCCTAACCCCAAAGCACTCCCCACCCTCAACAACCGGCACCAAGATACCAGCATACCTTCACCCTACCCTACGAAGGGGGCCGTCGGCGGCGCAAGAACTCGGGAATATCTAAGCCTCCAGACATCGGCGGCTCAGGCTCCGGAGGCTGTCGAGGCGGCAGCCCAGAGCCCGTGGGAGTGGGCTTAGGAACCCCCGACTTGTTGGAGGCAGAAACTTTGGTTGCAGCAGGGATGGCGGCTGGACGGGCTTTCTCTTGGAAACCGGTGGCGATGACCGTGATGCGCACTTCCCCCTGCATGCGCTCGTCTTGGACGGTGCCGAAGATGATGTTGGCCTCGGGATCCACTGCCTCGGCGATGATCTCGGCAGCCACCGTGACCTCATGCAAGGACAAATCCGGCCCACCGGTAATGTTGAAGAGGACACCTTTAGCCCCTTCGATGGAGGTTTCCAAAAGCGGCGAAGATACAGCGGTAATGGCGGCTTCGCGGGCGCGGGACTTGCCGGATCCCATGCCAATTCCCATCAAGGCAGAGCCGGCATCGGCCATCACGCTGCGCACATCGGCAAAATCCACATTGATCATGCCGGGAATGAGAATGATATCCGAGATGCCCTGCACCCCCTGCCGCAGCACGTCATCCGCAACGCGAAAAGCCTCTTGGACAGGGGTTTGCTCGGAGATCACCGAAAGCAACTTGTCATTGGGAATTACAATCAGGGTATCAACTGCCTCCCGCAGCGCTTGGATCCCTTCCTCGGCCTGCTTGCTGCGGCGTTTGCCCTCAAAGGAAAAAGGCCGTGTCACCACTCCCACCGTCAGGGCACCACTGGCTTTGGCAATTTGGGCGATGACGGGTGCTCCACCCGTGCCCGTGCCTCCCCCCATGCCGGCGGCAATGAAGACCAGATCTGCCCCTTTGATGGCTGCCGATATTTCTTCGCTGGATTCCTCTGCAGCTTTCTGGCCAATGGCCGGGTTACCACCTGCACCCAAGCCTCGAGTCAGCTTCTGCCCAATTTGCAAGCGGTTCACTGCCGAGGACTGGGCAAGGGCCTGCGCATCGGTGTTGACGCTCCAAAACTCGACGCCCACAAGGTTGCTGGCCGCCATCCGACTGACCGCGTTGCCACCCCCACCCCCCACGCCTACTACCTTAATCTTTGCGGCATTGCTCGGCATGATCTCCTCTGGACGATCCGCCGCTCTGGTCTGAGATCCGTTCCTCTCATACTCGGCATGAGAGCCTTCTCCCCTGTGGCGCTCATTCCAATGGGAAGGCGCAGACTGGGCTGAACCCAACCCTTGCCCAGGATTGGGAGGATGGATGTCTGACCAATTGGATGGCATGTCAGCTCTCACAATAACTTAAATTCTGGCAAATATCGAATATGCTAGCTGATTTAATATAGAGCAACTCCCTCCAGATGCCAACGCTGCCGACGTTTGTGAATCTTCCCGCTGAATACGGCCCTCCTAAAGACGCCTGTCGGCAGAATCTCAGGTAGCCTTTCTTGCCTAGAGGCATTTCTCTCTGAACTTGTCTCGAAGCTTTTGTGTGTAAGAATAGGTGTTCTCGAATACTTAGACCCTTGCAGGGGAAGAAGGGTCCAAAGGGAGGTTTCGGCACAAGAGTCTGGCCCTAGTTAAGGCCCAGTTAAGGCGAAGAGTCCCCTATCCAGCCAAAGGCTGATAGAGCGCCACTTTGTAGAACTGAGGCTTTGGCATCCTGTAGAGATTCAGGGATCCGGACTTGCATTCAGCTAGAAATTGCAGGAGCCCCGCACTGTACCCGTAGGGTCGATGTCGGGAGGAATGCTATAATAATGCTGCGGACACCAGAAACGGTTGTTTAAGGCACTGGTAACGGTCGATTGGGGGTGCTGTAAACCACCCCAGAGGCTCGTGGTTGGCTTGCCAACTGCAGGGCTACTAAAAGCCCGCTCCGTACCGCCTAGCGGTTGATGTCGGGTAGTTTACACCAGCTCTAGGTGGATCTCCGCTTTTAGCCGTTGGGGGAGGGAAATTTTGAATACATCTCCCTGATTCATTTCGTGGGCATCTTCCATGCTGGCCAGGGCTTCCACCACTTCTTCGGAGTTGGCGGTTAGCACCACAACGGGGCGCTCGCAGGCAATGGGGAAATCGTGCCACGTGCCGAGGTGCAGCAGCAGCCCATGCCCGGCAGGGAATCGCAGGGCTTGTACTTTGTCGAGATCGGGAGCTGCTTTGGGATGGTTGGGAGGAGCCATCACCATGATGAACGGCTCTTGCCCCAGGCCGACAAACAACTGGGTCATACGCATGTGGCGCTCCAGCCAGAGCACAGGTGGATATCCGGGCAGGATCTTAGCCGTACGGATAACGGCTCTGCCGGTGTATTGAAAGTCGATGTTCTGTCCTTCCAGGACACGCCCCTGATAAAAGGGGATCCCCAGCCCAGGATTGGCCACATCGTCCCCTATAAGTTGGCCGAAGGGTTGCACATTTTCTGGGGTGGCATCCACAATCGGCACCCGGACAACGGTGGTGGCAGTTGCAGTCGTGCTCATGGTTTGCATCCTCGCTCTTGATTGGACTGGGGTCAATTGGATTGGAGTCAGGCTTTCTATCTTAATTGTCTTACTGAGAGCAATAGGTAAAGAAACGGTTTTCCCGGTAACGGTCTATACATCTTTGATTCTTATTTAATTCTTAACTTTTAATTCTTAACTTTGTTCTTCTCGAGGGCTTTGCGGGTTAAACCACCGCTCGATGATGTGGCGAATTTGCCGGGCGGCAGTGCCATCGCCAAAGGGGTTTTGGGCTTGGGCCATGCGGGCATAGGCTTGTGGGTCTGTGAGCAATTCTCGGGCTGCCTTCAGGATCTTTTCGGGGTGTGTGCCTACCAGGCGGGCGGTGCCGGCAGCAATCGCTTCAGGACGTTCGGTGGTCTGCCGCAGCACCAGCACCGGTTTGCCCAGGGCAGGGGCCTCTTCTTGAATGCCGCCGGAGTCGCTGAGGATGAGGGTACAGCGCTGCATGGCGCTCACCCAGAGGGGATAGTCCAGAGGCTCAGTGAGAAAAGCCCGCTCATGGGATCCCAACAGGGCTTGCAGGGGATCCCGCACCAAGGGGTTGGGATGGAGGGGCAAAAGAAGGGCGGTATCGGGAAACTCGGCCAAGATCTGCAGCAGAGCCTTGCCGATGGCGGTTAGGGGATCCCCCCAATTTTCCCGCCGGTGCACGGTAACCAACAGGACACGGTAGCGCTGCCAGTCCAGCCCGGGAATGGGGCAGGGGATCCCTTGGGAGGCCACTTGCAGTAGGGCGTCGATGACAGTGTTGCCGGTGCAATGGATGGATCCCACCACGTGGCTTCGCTTCAGGTTGTCAACGGCTTGGGGGGTAGGGGCAAAGTGCAGGCTGGCCAACTGAGAGATCAGGCGGCGATTGGCCTCTTCGGGGAAAGGATTGTAGAGATCATCGGTGCGCAGTCCGGCTTCCACATGCCCAACCGGGATCCGGTGGTAAAAAGCTGCCAAGGCAGCCGCAAAGGCGGTGGTGGTATCTCCCTGCACCAAAACCAGTTGAGGATGTTGCTCTTGAAAGTAGAGTTCTAGGCCCCGCAAGGTGGCTTCGGTGATGTCCGTCAAGCTTTGGCGGGGGCGCATGATCGCCAGATCCCGATCCGCTTGCAGACCGAATAGCCGCATCACCTGATCCACCATTTCCCGGTGTTGTCCGGTCAAGATCAGCTCGGTGCGCAGATGGGGACTGGCACGCAGAGCTTGGATCACCGGGGCCAGCTTAATGGCTTCGGGCCGTGTGCCCAAGATCACGGCAACGAGGGGAAGAGAGGCCATAAGCTCAAGGACATCGGCACCTGTAGGAGATGGGAAGCGCAGCTCATTGAAGCAAGGCCACCAACAAACCACTAACAAAAACCACTAACAAAACAGAGGCGGCGAAGGGCGTGGGTTGCTCAAGGTCGCAAGCCACCGAGATGTAGACTCTGCTGAGTCAGGCTGAGGGCAATGTCGAGACGAGAGGAACCACAAGGGGGCTATTGCTGCTCACCCCGATCTTACCCCTCCAGCTGCCCCACCAATTTTTCACCGGATGAGCTGGACAGGAAGGGTGGTATCGGGGATTGGCTTTTTGGCCGGGGGCGTGATTCCTTGAGGAAGGAGCCAGCGTCCGTGGCCTGAACACTGCCGCCACCATCTGGTGTGCAGCCGCGGTGGGAGCCTTTGCCGGATCGGGGTACATTCCCCAAGCTGCCATTGGGGCCGCAGCTGTGTTGATCTCCAACGTTGTGCTGCGTCCGCTGGGCTACCGCATCAACCAGCAGCCCCTAAAGGGCACAGAACTGGAACTGGTCTATGAGTGTTCATTTGTCTGCAAAAGCCAAGCAGAGGCCCACATCCGCGCCTTGCTCCTGCAGGGTATAGCTCCCACCCATCTCAAACTGCGTGCCCTCTACAGCGAAGACCTGGAGGACAAGCCTGATCTGGTCAAAGTCGAAGCAGAGCTGGTCACCCAGACCCGCGACGACCAAGCCCTGGAACTTGTCGTCAGCCGCCTCAGCCTAGAGCCAGGCGTGATCACTGCCCGATGGCGGATCATCAGAACAGGAATTTGGCTGATCCCTCATCCTGCCAACTCCCAACCGGTCAGCAACGCAAACACCAGAAATAAGCCGCCCCCCACCCAATGCACGGCGCGTTCAGAGATGTGAGCTGCTAAAAAACGACCTCCCACCACCGCCAGCCCCACCATCAGTCCATGGCCAAGGGTAGCCCCTGCCCAGACGCTCAATCCCGGGTGGGTAGCCGCCAAGGAGACGGTGGCAATCTGGGTTTTATCCCCCAACTCGGCCAAGGCTGTCAAGCTAAAGGCTTCCCACACCACAGCCCAAGCACCACTGCGGCCAGCCCCTTTTTCTTCTGCCTGCTCCACCAGCCTGAGGGCTTCTTCCTCTTCTTCTTTTTCCTGCTGGGGAGTCATCTTGTAAGCTTGCCAGAACATTCTTAGCCCAAAAGCCGCAAAAACCCCAGCCGATAACACTCTCACGCCCAGGGGTGGCAGCAGCTTGAAAAGCACCTTCCCGGCCACCACCGCCAGCAAGGTCATCACGGCCAAAGCCAGCCACGTTCCCAAGAAAACCCAGCGGCGCGGGTGTCGCATAGCCAGAATCAGGGGGGTAAAAAAGGTTTTATCCCCAAACTCCGCTACCGTAACCAACAGCAAACTTGACGCAAAACCAGCCCACATCGTTTAGCCTCCAACCTCTCTTGTGTGTGGAATCGGTTCACACCTAGAGGTGAAGGCTGGGAAAGTCAGACGGACTCACCAAGCTCACCTCTGCGTGAACTCAGTGAAAGTCTCGTCACCAAAGCAGCCTGCCGGGCTTGCTTTGTCTCTTGCACCGGGCTGTTTTTAGCCAGTATGTCGATGCAGAGGGCGGTAAGCCGCCTGACTACTCCCTTTCCGTCTGAATGGTAGCATGCTGAGCTCCCAGTGGGAGTAGTTCATTTCCGATGGGATCCCCCAAGACTTGCTGTGCCTTGGCCGATATCAGTGCCGCGCATCGCTTACCAGAGGATTGTGAAGGAGCGGCAGGCTATTATGATCACGGTTGAGGAGAAAATCAGGGGAAAACCACGTGGATGCAAAGTTAGTCTTGGTGGGGGTTGCTCTTGTCCTCTCTCTGGCAAGTTTCTACTTCGGCACCCGCAACGGCTTTTACGACACCGACAAGTATCACGGCAATGGCTCTGCTCATTAGAGCCGGGCGCTGGTGATTTTTTTATGGATCCCTTGCCCAGAAGGGCTTCCCTCCAGAATACAGGCAACGTCGGCGAGGGCTGGGTGCGGCAATATCTCTGTCAGCAGGGCTGGCAGATCCTGGCCCAGCGGTGGCGCTGCCCTTGGGGCGAGCTGGATCTGGTTGCCCACAAAGCTGATGTGCTGATTTTCGTAGAGGTGAAAACCCGTAGCCCCGGTAGCTGGGATCGAGGCGGGCTTTTGGCGGTTGGGATCCCCAAGCAGCGACGCTTGATCCGGGCTGCCCAAGCCTTCTTGAGCCAGCATCCCCACCTCTCCGAGTTGTCCTGCCGTTTTGATGTTGCGCTGATAGAACGTCGGGCCTCCAGGGAAGGGGTAAGCTACGCTTTGGTTGATTACCTGCCAGCGGCTTTTGAGATTTGTTGAAGCAAACTTATCTCACTTGTCAAGGCCATCTGCACCAGTACAATTGCCGTTTTGCCGCTATTGCCAAACGCTCAGTTTGTCTTTTTGGCTCTGCCCAATGCTGCCATCATCCAACAATTTCGGCAACTGCCAAATAAGCTCCAAAGTGCGAGATGGCATCGATGCTTCTTGAAATGCTTAACCCAAAGATTTCCGGTTTTTAACTGATTTTTAACTGTCTCTTGAGTTGCATTTCTGTTGATCAGCATCGCTGTGCCGAGCCGATCTTAACAGCTCTACGATGCAGATCTCAGACAGGATAGGCAAGATTTGCATCGAGACTGTCAGTAGAAAGAATCTTTACAGACAAAATATTGTTTATCCTGAGAAGAGGGGTTTGTGTTTTTGAGGATTGGGCCTATGTATGCGGAGCAACCCAAGGGGGGATCCTCCAGCAGCTGGAAGCGCCGTCAGTTGAAGCTGGCCAACGTCGCTGCTGGGTTTGCCTCGGCAGTACAGCCGATCTTTGCCCAAACCATCATCACCGATAGCGAAGGATTGGAAGCCGGCCCCGTCACCATTCCCACCCCAGATGGCGAGATCCCTGGCTATCGTGCCAAGCCGACCGGCTCTGGCCCTTTTCCACTGGTTTTGGTGGTGCAAGAGATCTTTGGTGTACACGAGCACATTCAAGACATTTGTCGCCGCTTGGGGAAGTTGGGCTATGTGGCAGTGGCTCCCGAGCTGTTTTTCCGGCAGGGGGATGTTTCTCAGCTGCAGAGCCTTGAGGAGATTCGCGCCATCGTCTCCCAGGTGCCCGATGCTCAGGTGATGTCGGATTTGGATGCGGCGGTGGATTGGGCAATTGGCAACTCAGGTGCGGATCCAGAGCGGGTGGGCATTACTGGCTTTTGCTGGGGTGGTCGAATCACTTGGTTGTACGCGGCTCACCGACCCGGCTTGAAGGCGGGTGTTGCCTGGTACGGTCGTTTGGTGGGAGAGTCCACACTCTTAACCCCAAGGCATCCGCTGGATGTGGCAGCCAGCCTGAAGGCACCTGTGTTGGGTTTGTATGGTGGTGCAGATACCAGCATTCCCTTGGAAACGGTGGAGCAAATGAAGTCAGCTCTGGAAGCTTGCGGAGATCCATCGCAGTTGATCATCTACCCGGATGCTCCCCACGCCTTTTTTGCCGATTATCGCCCCACCTATCGCCCAGAAGCGGCTGGTGACGCTTGGGAACGGTTGCAGGCTTGGTTTCGAGAACACGGCTTGGCCCAGGGATCCCGGTCTCAATGATGGGATCTCATCTGTTCCCGTCGGCAGGACGGAGTCTTTTTTTGACTGCGCCGAAGGCAGAGCTTGGGGCAAGCTGGTATATTCCTAGCCATCTCAGGGAAACAGCATGGAAGCGCATGAGTTCTGGGCCCGTACCGACAGCCAAGGTCAACTGATCTTGCCCATGAAGGCGCAGGAACAATTGCCCAAAAATCGAGTTGTGCGGGTGCTGGTGTTGGTAGATGAGCAGGAGCTGGCTCCAGCAGAGGTAGCGGATCCTTCACAGGAGCAGTTGCCTACTGCCTCGCCAGATGAGGAGCATCTTTGGTATGGAGCTCCCACCGTTCCCTACGATGGCATTTAGCGCATGGGATCTTGGCCGGACAACCGCCAGCGATTTAGGCGTGAGAGGGTTTCTGCATCCAAGTAGGCATCAATGCCCCGCTTGCTCGATAGCCGTTTTGGTTGGACGCGCCGGATCTGCTGCTGGGCCTGCTGCACTTCATCCCACAGTTGTTCTGCCGAGACCCATTCGGCGTTGTAGCCGCCAATCACCAACTGCTGGACACGATCGGAGGTAGCCACCCGTACCCGACACCCATCCCTCTGCAACTGGGCACACAGCCGTTCAATACAACTGTCGGCGGTCTCGCCATAGGAGGTATACAGGATCTCGATACCCGAAGGGGAGCGCTCTTGCCGGGCTGGAGTGGGTTGGGCGTAGGCATCGTACACCACGGTCGCCTGGTAGCCCCGGAAGGCCACATAGTTGGCCAAAGATTCCACCAAGCGCAGACGGGCCAATTCCATCAGGGAGCGACGCGCTAACTGGCTCAGGGTGGGCCAAGCTCCGATGATGTTGTAGCCATCAACCAAGAGGAAAGTGGGAGAGGAGGCTTGCATGGATGGCGGTGGATCCCTTGTCCGGGATCACACTTCTTAATCTTAATCTTTATCTTATTTTTAATCTTAGTACCCAGCCTTAAAGGTTACCCCACTACTCCGAATGCTCCGATACTTTCCCGGTTGTGAGCAGATCACGGTCTGCGCTGAATCCAATAGGTGGTGAACAGTTCGCCACTGGCCTGTTTCTGAATTTTGCCCCCCAAGGCTGCGATGCGCCGCTCCCACTCCGTTAGGGGGGTGAAAATCGGTTCGGTGCCTTTGAATAGCTCGATGAGGCCCCATTGTTCCGCCCACACCGAGTCGGGATTGACCACTTCAATAATCACAGGTGCAGCCGGTCGCAACACTCGCATCAACTCTGCCCAAACCGCGTCGAAGTACTCAATCGGGTAGTAGTACAAAAATCCGGTGGCAATGGCCAGATCAAATTGCTCCGACTCGTAGTTTTCCAAATGGTGGGCGGATCCCTGTTGCATTGACTTGAACAGCTTGGAGTTAAGCTGGGGTGCCCGCGAGCGAATAAAGCGCACAATCTCACCGCTCAGCTCATGGCCGTAAAAGTAGGCTTGCCAATCGTTCCAGGGATAGGTCAGGAAGCTTACCCCACAGCCCAAATCCAAACAGGCTTCCCGTTTTTTGGGGGCACGCAGTTGCCAAAAGGGGATCCCGAGGCGCTCTTGCAGGTGATCCCGCTGCTGGGCTTGCCAAAAAGGCAGTTGCTCCAGGTCTGGGGGAAGTTGCCAACCTGGCCGACCCAGTTGAATTTCCAGCTCCCGATTGAAGCGAGCAGCCACAGAGGCAAGGTAGGGATCCCAGCGTTCCCCAGTTTGTGGTAACTCCATCTGTTGATGGCTTTGTCGTGGATGGTTGTGGACTTAACTTGCACTTAACCTACACTACCAGGACTCTCGGCCCGTAGGCTCCCGGCTGCAGGGATCCATTTACCCAGCTGTGGCTGCCGAGGATGGTGCCTGCTGGAATCTGAGCTTGGGATCCCAGCCGGGTGTGGGCGCCAATGTAGCAGGGGGCGTGCAGTTGAGCGCTGGGATGGATCTCAGCCGTTTTGTGCACCCATATCCCCGGCGCCTGTTGCTGCACATCTTCCAGGGGAAAATCCGTCATTCGACCCAGGAGAATGTCCAGTTGGCCGTGGTAATAGCTGGCTGGCGTGCCCAGATCCCGCCAGTAGCCTGTGTGGAGATAAGCTTGCAGCCGGTGCCCTTGCCTGAGCAAATCGGGGAAGACACGCCGCTCGAAGCTGAGGGGATCCCCACTGGGGTAGTCTTTAAAAATGGCCGGATCCAAGACATAGGTGCCGGCGTTGATCGTGTCGGTGATGAGGGTGAGGGCTTCTGCAGGGGTGGGTTTTTCCCGAAAAGATTGGATCTGGCCCCCTTCCCCAACTTCCACCAGGCCATAGGCGGTGATATCTTCCACGCGGGCGAGGGTGAGGGTGGCAATGGCCTTGCTCTGCACATGACATTGCATCAACGCCTGCAAATCCAGATCCGTGAGGATGTCGGCATTGAAAACCACCAAGGGATCCCCGGTGAAATAGGGCTGAGCCAGCACCAAAGCTCCTGCCGTATCCAAAGGCGTCTCTTCGGGAATGTAGCGGAGCTTCACCCCCAAAGCAGCGCCATCTCCCAGAGCAGCCTCAATTTGTTGGCCCAGATAACCCACGCTGAGCAAAATATCTGTCAGGCCGGCTCGGCGGCAGCGCCCGATCAGCCATTCCAAAAAGGGCACATCCAGGAGGGGCAACAAAGGCTTGGGTTGCAAAAAGGTAAAGGGCCGTAAGCGAGTTCCTTTCCCACCCGCCAAGATCACCGCTTGCATAACCACCCTCAGCCCCGTTCTCTTCCAAAGATATTGACATCCTCTCCGCCCAGTTGCTAGGGGGGATCCATTGGGTCGAGCCAAATGTTTTCTGCTACCCAGAACGTCGATTCTCCGTTGCCCACAGAGGGATACGGATTGCCCCCCCGGGCAACACAGCACGAGTCTTGATCGCAAGTCTCAGGGGATGCCTTTCTGGAGGAGATATTTCAATCTCAATTGGGATTCATAAGCTCAATCCTGAGACAGTTGATTTGCCTTTTTTAGAGCATGTTTGGAGAATTGCGACCCGCTCGCCCCAGTCGGGAATAGCCACCCAAAGCGGCAGTGTCAGGTGATACTACCTTGCAACGGGAATTGTGACAGCCTTGGATAGCTTGGATGGATTCCAATGGGTTTGCGCTTCACCTTCATCTGAGGTTTCGCCGATGTCTGTTTCTCGACGCCGATCCCTACAAGCCCTTTTCTTGACCCTGGCCGGATGCTGGGCTTTAAGTGCACACCAGGGATCCCTGCTGGCCCAAAGCAGAGACCTGTTGGCTCAAATTCAAGAGCGCGGGGTACTCCGGGTTTCCACCGACTCCAATTACCGTCCTCAGAGCTACCGCAACCCTGACGGCACTTGGGAAGGATTTGATGTGGATGTGGCGCGCGAGATCGCCAAGCGCTTGGGGGTAAAGGCTGAGTTTTTGGATATCAACTTCGATGTCATCACCGCCGGATCTTGGAATGGCCGCTGGGATGTCAATGTCGGCTCCATGACCGTAACTGCCGAACGCCAGAAAGCTCTGCTGTTTACCATTCCCTACTACTACACCCCCGCCAGCTTCGTGGTCCACCAAGCCTCGACCTTGACAGATATCGCCGCTTTGGAAGGAAAGCGAGTTGGGGTGGGCACCGCCACCACCTATCAAGCCTACCTGGAGGGCAACCTCACTCTGGAAGGAGAGACCATCCAAGTTCCGGCCCCGCGGGTGGACATTCGCATCTACGACACCGATAGCCTGGCTCTGCAGGATTTGGCACTGGGGGATGGCACCCGCCTGGATGCAGTCTTGACAGCTTTGCCGACGGCTGAAAACGCCATTCGGGAAGGACTGCCCCTGAAAACTCTGGGGGATCCGGTCTACTATGAAGCCTTGGCTGTGGCCTTGGATCGCTCCAGCCCTGCCCCTTCCGAGAGCTTGCAAGCCAAAATTAACGAAATCTTAGAATCCATGCATGCGGACGGCACGCTAACAGCCCTCTCGAAGCGGTATTACGGCATTGATCTGACGAAAAAAGCTGAGTGAGCAAAGACTCTATCCCACTGGAGCAGCCCATTTACCCACCGCCCCGGATTCGAAAAGGGATCCCGTTCCCGGTGGCCCAGGGGTTGTGGTTGGTTTTGTGGCTGCTGTTGTTGGTGTTCACCTTCAGCGGGGTACAGTTGGAGTTGGCCGGGATCTCCATCCGTACCTTGCGTCTCAACGGCAACTTTGTGCGCGAGTGGTGGTGGTTCATCTCGCAAGGGGTGGGCACTACTTTTCAACTGTCCTTGGTCTCCATCCTCTGCGCTACCACGTTGGCCTTTTTGTCGGCACTGGCGGGCCTCTCCCAGATTGCCCCTCTGAGCAGCCTCTCTGCTCTCTATGTCTCGCTGATGCGGGGCACACCTCTATTCCTACAGTTTTTGTTTATCTACCAGGCTTTGCCGCAACTGGGTCTGGTGTTCGGCTCGTTTACTTCGGCGGTGCTGGCCTTGAGCCTGAACTATGGCGCCTACATGAGCGAGATCTTCCGGGCCGGGATCCAAGCCATTCCCGTCGGGCAGCGGGAAGCTGCCTATGCCCTGGGGCTTAAGCCCTGGCAAACCCTGTGGTGCATCATTTTGCCGCAAGCTTTCCGAATTGTCCTACCCGACATTGGCAATCAATTCATCGCCATGCAGAAAGACACTGCCCTGGCCAGCGCCATTGCTTTGCAGGAGTTGATGGGCCGGGCTCGACAGGCAGGTTTGCCGCGCCAACATTTTTTTGAGGCTTTGGTGGTGGCAGCGCTGTGGTACTGGCTGCTGACGTTAATCTTGTCATTTTTCCAGGGACGCTTGGAACGGTACCTGGCCCGCTAGAGGAGCCTGACTCTAATCCGGCCATTACTTTGGTGTCTGCTTGCATACGTTTGTGGTTGCCCACAAAGACCGGCTGTGCCGTTCGCGATAGCAGGGGGCTCCAAAAACAGCCAGAAAGCTGGGGGACATCATCCTGCACTGACCTGCCGCAGTGGGTGAAAGAGGATCCCTGCCACCTCAAGCGGAACGCCATTCAAGAGGCAGGGTTGGCCTTTCGAGAGAGCAAAGACCCGAAGTTTCGCAGCGTCAGCTAGAAATCGCAGGAGCCCCGCACTGTACCCGTAGGGTCAGTGTCGGGAGGAATGCGGAAGTTATGATAGAACCATGACCCAAGTCCTGACCGTCTCCTGCAAGCTCAAGGCGTCCCAGTCGCAAGCCGCCAAATTGGACGCGACAATGGATGCCTTTGTGCAGGCGTTGAACTGGGTCAACCAAAACACACCAGAAAAAGTAGTCAACGCAGTCAAACTCCAATCCCTTTGCTATTACCAGATTCGCGCTCGGTTTGGCTTGTCCAGTAATCTGGCCCAGCAGGTCTGCAGACGGGTGGCAGGCGCTCGCAAAGTGGCGAGACAGCGCAACCGTCCAGTTAAAGAGTTCAAGCGTAGGTTCGTTACCTACGATGCACGTATCTTCTCGTTTCGCGAGAAAGACTGGACAGTGTCGCTTGCCACGGTTGATGGAAGAGAACGCTTTGAGCTAGCCATTGGCAACTACCAGAGGGGAATGCTGGCTGGCTCTAACCCCAAATCGGCCACCCTAGTCCAGCGGAAGGACGGCTCCTACTCCATCCAGATTTGTGTCGAGGCAGAGCCCCCCAAGCAACAGAACACCGACAAGGTGATTGGTGTTGACCTGGGACGGCGAGACATTGCACATACCTCCGAAGGAGACAACTGGAATGGACAGCAGCTGAACAAAGTCCGAGATCACTACTGTCGGTTAAGAGCGTCTCTTCAGCGCAAGGCCAGTAAGGGCACCCGCAGTTGCAGGCGGCGATGCCGTCAACTGCTGCAACGGCTGTCTGGCAAAGAGAGACGCTTTCAAGCTTGGGTGAACCACAACATCTCTAAGAGCATCGTTAAAACAGCTCAATCTCTTTCTGCCTGCATTGCAATTGAGGACTTAAGCGGCATTCGAGAACGCACCAATCAACACCCCCGCAGTCGTGAGGAGCGGCGGCGTAGCAATAGCTGGGCGTTCTACCAGCTGCGGCGGTTTATCGAATACAAGGCTGTGAGGGCGGGTGTCAAAGTGGTAGCTGTCCCTGCGGCCTATACCTTGCAGATCTGCCACAAGTGCCTGCATATTCATCCCGACTCCGCTCAATCCTATCGCAAGGGTAAGCAGTTCAAATGCGGGCACTGCGGTTGGGAAGGGGATGCGGATTTTAACGGTGCGAAGGTGATTGCGCTTTTGGGGGCTGTCGTAAACCAGCCTAGAGGTTCGGGCCTGTTTTGTTCTCTGGTGGAGCAGAGCAGGCTCAGGGCTACTGAAAGCCCGCTCCGTACCGCTTTAGCGGTCGGAGTCGGGTAGTTTACAGATCAGAGCTTTGCGGGATACTGCCATTCTGTTTGGCAACGAGCAGGATGCAATCGCTGCAGCCCTGGGCAACAGTGTATGGCTTCGCCATGCAAGCCATAGCCATTCCAAACTGGATTGAGACACTCCCCAAGCGTTCCGCGCTGCTTCCGCGACCACTCCCAGGGGAAGAGGGAAGTTAGGAAGCGATGCAACTTAAAGCTGTTCGTCAGCTGCTGCTGGAGAGGCTGCTGGGGCCGGCCATAATGGGAAAACGCCATCCTGGCTGTGGCGGAATCCTTTGCGAGAGCTTGCCTGCATCCATGCTGGAACACGACATTGTCATCATCGGGGGAGGGCTGGCCGGTTGCCGAGCGGCTTTGGTGGTTATGCGACGGGATCCCAGCCTCGACCTGGCCTTGGTGTCCAAAACCCATCCCATTCGCAGCCACTCGGTAGCAGCCCAAGGGGGCATTGCCGCCGCCTTACAAAATGTTGATCCGCAAGATTCCTGGGAGGCTCATGCCTTCGATACCGTCAAGGGATCCGACTACCTAGCGGATCAAGATGCGGTGGAGATTCTAGCCCGGGAAGCCCCTGAGGTGATCATTGACCTGGAACACCTGGGGGTCTTGTTCTCCCGCCTGCCGGATGGCCGCATTGCCCAGCGGGCCTTTGGGGGACACAGCCACCCGCGCACCTGCTATGCCGCCGACAAAACTGGGCAAGCCATTTTACACGAGTTGGTGAGCAACCTCAAGCGCTTTGGGGTCAAACTCTACAGCGAATGGTATGTGCTGGATCTGATCCTGGCAGAAAACCAAGTCCAGGGCGTGGTGATGTTGGAGCAGGCCAGCGGACGGCTGGAAGTGCTGCGGGCCAAGGCGGTTATGTTGGCTACAGGCGGCTATGGGCGCATCTACAACTCCACTTCCAACGACTTTGCTTCCACCGGCGATGGCATGGCAATGGTGGCGCGGGCCGGCCTGCCTCTGCAGGATATGGAGTTTGTGCAGTTTCATCCCACGGGCCTGTATCCGGTGGGGGTGTTGATCTCAGAGGCAGTGCGCGGAGAGGGGGCCTATCTGATCAATGGGAAGGGGGAGCGCTTCATGGCCGCCTATGCCCCCAGCCAGATGGAATTGGCTCCACGGGACATCACCTCGCGGGCGATTGTTACGGAGGTGCGGGCCGGGCGCGGTATTGACGGCAAAGATTTTGTCTACTTAGACCTGCGGCATCTGGGGGCAGAAAAGATCCACACTCGGCTGCCCTTCTGTTGGGAGGAGGCCCATCGCCACTTGGGCATCGATGCGGTTGTCGATCCCATTCCAGTGCGACCGACGGTGCACTACTGCATGGGCGGGATCCCGGTGACGGTGGAGGGGCAGGTACTGCGGGATGCCCAAACCCGTGTGGAAGGGCTGTTCGCTGCCGGTGAAACGGCCTGTGTTTCGGTGCATGGGGCTAACCGGCTGGGCAGCAACTCTCTCCTGGAGTGCGTTGTTTTCGGGCGGCGCACAGGGGCAGCCATGGTAGAGGCCGTCAGAGGTCGAGCCTTGCCGAAAGTGGACGAGGGATCCCTACTCAAACAGGCCGCCAGCCGGATTGCCGGGCTCCTGGAACGATCAGGGAAGAGCCGCATTGATCAGGTGCGGCGGCAATTTCAAGATTGCATGACCGAGCATTGTGGGGTCTACCGCACCGAATCGGTTCTCCAAGAGGGGATCCAAAAATGGCAGCAGATCCGCCAGCGTTACGAGCAGGATTTGCGCTTGGACGATCGGGGCAAGGTGTGGAACACCGAGCTGATCGAAGCGCTGGAGCTGGACAACCTCATGACGGTGGGGGCTTTGATCCTCGCCAGCGCCCTGGAACGGCGGGAAAGCCGTGGCTCCCACGCGCGGGAAGATTACCCCCAACGGGACGATCAACGGTTTTTACAACACACCTTGGCTGCCTTTCGCGAGGGATCCCCTCAGATCAGCTATCGCCCCGTGGTGATCACCCGGTTTCCCCCTCAGGAGCGAAAATACTAACTTTCCAGAGGCCTCCCAGGCCGATTAGGATTGCTCTATCGTTCCCGTTAGCAGGATGGAGCCCCTTTCAAAATTATCCAATATCTAGGGATTCTATCTTCGCCAGCTTGAAATCTCGTCTACTGCCGGAGGGCCAGCCATGCAAGAAACCCTGGAGAAAGCAGCCGTCGCCCTGCAAGCGGAGCTGAATCTGGAGCCTTTTTGGATGCCCTTTACGGCCAATCGGCAATTTAAAGCCAACCCGCGCCTGTTGGTTGCCGCCCGAGACATGTACTACACCAGCCACGATGGACGCCAAATCCTAGATGGGACTGCCGGGCTGTGGTGTGTGAATGCTGGCCACTGTCGTCCCCCGATTGTGGAAGCAATCCAACAGCAGGTGGCCCAACTGGACTACGCCCCAGCTTTTCAAATGGGCCATCCCAAAGCCTTTCAACTGGCAGAGCAGCTCATCCAGCTCACTCCTGCCGGACTGGATCACGTTTTTTTCACCAACTCTGGCTCTGAGGCGGTGGATACGGCCCTGAAAATGGCCATCGCCTACCATCGCTTACGCGGACAGGGATCCCGGCAGCGGCTGATTGGCCGAGAACGGGGCTACCACGGCGTTGGCTTTGGGGGCATCTCGGTCGGGGGCATCTCCAACAACCGCAAGTTTTTCGGCAGCCTCATTCCCGGAGTGGATCACCTGCCCCACACCCACAACCTGGAGCAAAACGCCTTTAGCCGCGGCCTGCCTCGCTGGGGATCCCACTTGGCAGAAGACTTGGAGCGGATCGTCGCTCTCCACGATGCCACCACGATTGCAGCGGTGATCGTAGAGCCGGTTGCCGGTTCAACGGGGGTGTTGCTGCCGCCGGTGGGCTATTTGGAAAAGCTGCGGGCCATTTGCGACAAATACGGCATTCTGCTCATCTTCGATGAGGTGATCACCGGCTTTGGGCGTCTGGGATCCCCTTTTGCGGCCAATTACTTTGGGGTGGTGCCGGATCTGATTTGCTGTGCCAAGGGCCTCACCAATGGCACCATCCCGATGGGCGCAGTGATCGTCAAGCAAGAGATCTACAGCGCCTTCATGGAGGCTGCTGGTTCCGCTGATGACCTGCACCGTCCAGGGGACAACAGCAGGACGCTGTCCTGGAGCCCCATCGAGTTTTTCCACGGCTACACCTACTCCGGCCACCCAGTTGCCAGTGCCGCCGGCTTGGCTACCCTGAACCTGTATCGAGAAGAAGGCTTGTTCGAGCGGGCTGCCAACCTCGCTCCCCTCTGGGAGGAGGCTCTCCATTCCCTACGGGGCTTGCCTCATGTCATCGATGTGCGCAACCTCGGCTTGGTGGGGGCAATTGAATTGGAAGGGATCCCTGGCCGACCGACAGCGCGGGCTTTTGAAGCTTTTTTGCGCTGCTACGAACGTGGGGTATTGATTCGCACTACAGGTGATACCATTGCCCTTTCCCCGCCTTTGATCATCGAGGAAGCCCATATTGAACACCTGATCGCCACCCTGAAGCGAGTTCTTCAAGAGCTACCTTAGTCCTGAATCGACAAGAGAGACTGCCTGAGGGAGTTAGAAGCTTCTGGGGCTGGGCGTCGGCGAAGGACTGGGAGAGGGACTGGGTCTGGGCGAAGGGGATACCGAGGGAAAGGGATTGGGGGTGCCGGTCGGCGTTGGCGAGGGGGAGGGACTGGGCGCAGGCAACACCCGTAAAGGAGCTTTGGCCGAAGCAATTCGGCCCTGGGTATCCGCCACCATTGCCGTCACCTCATAATCCCCGGTGGGAGCAGAAGTGGGAATGGTGATGGGGATGGTGCCAATGCAGGCTCTGCTGTTGGGCTGACAGCCGACGGCAGCGGCAGTGAAATCAAAGGTGAGGGTGAGGGGGCTTTGTCGGATTTCCACCCGGAAGCTGATGCCGGCCCCCAAACCTGCAGGAGTCGTCACGGCCACCAGCACGTTGAAGGGTACCGTCTGTCGCGCGTCCGTCAGGGCCACCACGGCAATCGAAGGCGGCTCTGCTGCAAAGGAAGCAGTGGGAGAGGGGCTGGGAGTGGGGAAAGGATTCAAGAGGGGAGTGGGGGTCGGGGTAGGCAGAGGGGTGGGCGGCGGCGTAGGGACAGGACTGGGGATGAGGAAAGGAGTGGGCGTTGGAGCCACCACCGCTATCGGCGTGATGGTAACCGCAGGCTGTTCGCCGGCATCTTCTTGGCAAGCCACAAGTGACAACGACAGAAGAGCGGCTACACTGGCCCTTATTACAGAGGAGGCTGCTAACGTCCAGCTCTGACGGAACCTATGGGGCTGCTGTCTCATGGGGTTTGACTCCTCACAACACAAAGCTTTGGGATCCTGCCGGTTCTGGGAGAGCCGAGCCTTGGTGGTGTCCAACTCAAAAACTCGGCCAGGCTGCTTCTCAGCCACAGCAGCGCTTACACGCTGCTAACACTATAGATAGAGTCTTAGCTTTTTGCAAACCCCACCTGTGGACTCCCCCTTTGGGGGTGAAGCCAGATAGAGGGGAATGACCTGGGCCGAGTTAGACTGGTAAGCGTGACAGCAAGACGAGGATCCATGGCAGCAAGGGCGGGAGCAGAACCATCTTCTGGCTGTGGAGAAGCAGAGGGGCAGACTGCCGTTGGCGTTGATGCCCTGTACCCCTCAGAAAACATCAGCGGGGCGGGGTATGCCCGGGAAGAGCTGCAAGAGGCTTGCGGGGTCTTTGGCATCCTGGCTCCAGGAGAGGAGGTGGCCAAGCTGGCCTACTTTGGCCTATTTGCCTTGCAGCATCGCGGCCAAGAATCGGCAGGGATCGCCACTTTTGAGGGATCCTTTTGCCGGGTTCACAAGGCGATGGGCTTGGTCTCCCAGGTCTTCGATGAAGTGAACTTGGCCCAACTGACCGGGGATCTGGCGGTTGGTCACACCCGCTACTCCACCACTGGATCCAGCCGCGTGGCCAATGCTCAGCCGGTGATCGTGGAGACTCGCCTGGGGCCGCTGGCTCTGGCCCACAACGGCAATTTGGTCAATGCGGAAGAGCTGCGGAAGGAACTGGAGGCCGCCGACCGGCACCTAACCAGCAGCACCGACTCCGAGTGTATTGCCCACGCCATTGCCCAGGCGGTGAACCAAGGTCAAGATTGGATCGCGGCCACTTGCCAAGCTTTGCGCCGCTGTCAGGGGGCTTTTAGTCTGGTGATCGGCACGCCAGAGGGCCTGATCGGGGCACGGGATCCCTATGGGGTGCGTCCGCTGGTGTTGGGGCTTTTGAGCAGCAACCCCGCTCTGGATGAGCTGCTGCAGTCAGAGATGCTGGAGATCATCTGCAGCGACGGCACCCTCAGCCACCCCGAGGCCGAGCCGCTGCATTACGTGTTGGCTTCAGAAACCTGTGCTTTGGATATCATTGGGGCCGACCCTCTGCGGCAGGTGGAGCCGGGAGAGTTGGTGTGGATCAGCCGTCAGGGGCTGCAATCGGTGCGCTGGGCGGAGGCCACCCCCAAGTTGTGCATCTTCGAGATGATCTACTTCGCCCGCCCAGACAGTTGGATGCACGGGGAAAGCCTCTACTCCTACCGGGTGCGGCTGGGAGAACAACTGGCCAAGGAGGCTCCGGCAGAGGCCGACTGGGTGATCTCCGTTCCCGATTCCGGCACGCCGGCGGCCATTGGCTATGCTCGCCAGTCGGGGATCCCTTACACCGAAGGGCTGATCAAAAATCGCTACGTGGGCCGCACCTTTATTCAGCCCACCCAATCCATGCGGGAGCGGGGCATTCGCATGAAGCTCAACCCCCTGGAGGACGTGCTGCGGGGGAAGCGGATCGTGATTGTGGACGACTCAATTGTGCGGGGCACCACCAGCCAGAAAATCGTCAAGGCCCTGCGCCAGGCGGGGGCTACCCAGGTCCACATGCGCATTTCCAGCCCCCCGGTCACCCATCCTTGCTTCTACGGCATCGATACCGATAGCCAGGATCAGTTGATTGCTGCCCAGCATTCCGTAGAGGAAATTGCCGAGAAGATTGGAGTGGATTCTCTGGCCTACTTGAGCTGGGAAGGCATGCTGGCGGCCACGGGCCGGGATCCCAATTCGTTCTGCTCCGCTTGCTTTACCGGCCACTACCCCATCCCCATCCCAGAAGGGCTGAAGCGCTCCAAGCTGGCCCTGGAACTGGTGGCTACCGGCAAGAGCCGCTAGGCTGCTCAGGGATCCCCGCTAGACTGAGAAGAAGAATTGCTTGGGGCAAGCCATGACTTTTCGCCTACGCCAATTGGGGGATCCCATCCTGACGCAAGTGGCCGAGCCGGTGACGGAGTTCAAAACGCCGGCCTTGCAGGATCTTATAGAAGGTATGCTGGCTACCCTGAAAGAGGCGCAGGGGGTGGGCTTGGCTGCTCCTCAGGTGGGATCCCTGCTCCAAGTGCTGATCGTGGCCTCTCGTCCCAATCCCCGCTACCCGGAAGCGCCGCAAATGCAGCCTCTGGTGATGGTTAACCCCCGTCTGCTGGCTTGCAGTTCTGAACAGGTGCTGGGTTGGGAAGGCTGCTTGAGTGTGCCCAATTGCCGTGGTCTGGTGGCCCGCGCCCGCGAAGTGGAGGTGGAGTATTACACTCCAGAAGGCGTTCAGCAAAGGGTGGTCTGGCAGGATTTCCCGGCGCGGATCTTTCAGCACGAATACGATCACCTGATGGGTCGGGTGTTCCTGCAGCGGCAGCCTCGGCAACTGCTTACCGAAGCCCAGTACCAAGCACAGATTTTGGGTCAGCCCGCCTGAGGGATCCCACCATGCCCTACATGGTTATCTACGACGGCCTCTGCAACCTCTGTGCCACCGGCGTTCAGCTCTTGGAGCAACTGGATCGCGGACGGCAGTTTTGCTATGCCCCCATGCAAGATGCTTCTACCCTGGCCCAATGGGGGATCCCACCGGAGCAGGTGGAGCTGGGGATGATTCTCATCGATCTGAAGCACCCAGAGCGCCGCTGGCAGGGATCCGCTGCCATTGAACAAATTGCCGCCCTTTTGCCGAGCGGGGAGGTGTGGCTGGCTCTGTACCGCAACTTTCCTGGCTTGAAGGTTCTGGGGGATCGAGGCTACGAACAGATCCGGGATCACCGCTACGAGTGGTTTGGCCGCCGCAACACCTTGTATTTGTCTGCCTACCCTGCTTGTGTTGCCTGCCGGGATCCCTTGGCCGAGGCTGAGGGAAAAGCTGCAGCACCAGCCGCCGGCAAGGCAGAAGCAAGCCGATAGCCAAAATGGAAGTTCCCTCTTCCTCAGCTCGCTATCTTGGATCAGGGAATTTGAAAAAGGATTGAATTCCTGTATCAAAGGTTAACCTTTCTAAGGGAATTCCCTGAACTGGTCTTGACCCTCTCTAAGCCCATAGCAAGAATAGGAACAAAGCAGCCAAAGGGGGGATGAGGCGTGCCTACAGTTACTGATAAAGATCTGGGCAATATCGATTGCAGTTTAGAGATCCTCCAGCCGGTTTTGAGAGGCAAGGATCCCAGAAGCGCAAACGGCGCCATCAAATGTTTTAGCCATTACAACGGAAAAGGCAGAGAGCTTCTCCTCCAAACCCTAAACCAACCTCTGGATTGGGAAAAGCAGTTTGCTCTCTGGACAACCCTAATGGATTCGGGTGATCCCCAACTTATCCAAATCGCGAAAGCCTATCCGGTTACCCTTCGTCCGGTGGGAGATCTGGGGGCAAAATTGGAGGCTGGCGAGCGAGATTTCCGCTGGGCGGATTTGAGAAAGGCCAACCTCAGTCAGCGAGATCTGAGTGGGGCAGACTTGAGAGGAGCAAACCTAAACCGCGCGAGACTGAGCCAGGTGAATCTCAGCCATGCCAACCTGAGCGGAGCCAATCTAACTCAAGCAGACCTCAGCGGGGCCGATCTGAACGGAGCCAACCTGAGCGGAGCCAACCTCCTGGGCACCAACCTCATCGGCGCCAGCTTGCTGGGGGCCAACCTAACGGACGCCAACTTGAGGTGGGTTGTCATTTCTCCCAAAACGCAGATGGATCCCAAGTGGCACCTGGTGTGGACAATCATCAACGGCGTTGCCCAGGGGGAAAGCCTAGCCCAAGCCGACTTGAGCGGAGCCAACTTGGAGCGGGCCGACCTGAGGGGAAGAGACCTGACGCGAGCAAATCTCAGAGGGGCGAGGCTGGCCGCGGCCAACTTGAGAGGAGCCAACCTCAGCCAAGCCAACCTCAGCGAGGCCAACTTGGAGGGGGCCGACTTGACTCAGGCCAACCTGCGGGGAGCCAAGCTGGAGCTGGCGAACCTGCGCAGAGTTCTCGTCTCTTCTGAGACACAGCTGGATCCCAAGTGGCGCTTGGTGTGGGAGCTCGTCAACGGCCGTGCTCAGGAAAAAAAACTGAACCACGTTGACTTGAGCAGGGCTATTCTAGAGCGGGCCGACCTGAGGGGAAGAGACCTGACGCGAGCAAATCTCAAAGGGGCGAGGCTGGCCGCGGCCAACTTGAGAGGAGCCAACCTCAGCCAAGCCAACCTCAGCGAGGCCAACTTGGAGGGGGCCGACTTGACTCAGGCCAACCTGCGGGGAGCCAAGCTGGAGCTGGCGAACCTGCGCAGAGTTCTCGTCTCTTCTGAGACACAGCTGGATCCCAAGTGGCGCTTGGTGTGGGAGCTCGTCAACGGCCGTGCTCAGGCAAGAAACCTGATCTATGCCGACCTGAGCAGGGCCAATTTGAGCCAGGCTGACTTGAGCGGAGTCAAGCTTACAGGGGCGAGCTTGGTGGAGGCTGACCTGAGAGGAACTAACCTCAGCGGGGCAAATTTGAGGTGGGCAGAGTTGGGCAAAGCCAATCTGAGTCAGGCGGACTTGAGAGGCGCCAACCTCAGCCAGACCAATCTGAATAAGGCAAACCTGGAGGGAACCAACCTCTGTGGAGCCAGCCTGATCAAGGCTGAACTGGTCAGGGCCAAACTGGTGGGGGCCAAATTGGTCGGCGCCAAGCTCATTGGAGCCAACTTGAGCAAGGCCAGCTTAGTTGGCACCGACCTGAGGGAGGCTAACCTCATCGGCACCAACCTCAGCGAGGCCAAGCTGGGCAGGTCGGGTTTGAACTTGCTTGATGTCAATGCTCCCAGCCCTCTGCGCTACCTGAGCCAAACGGACTTGAGCGGGGCAGATCTGAGGAAAGCCAACCTGAGCCGGGCAGACCTTAGCCAAGTCAAGCTCATCGGAGCTAACCTAAGCCGAGCTTCCCTAAGCAGAGCCGATCTCAGCGGGGCTGACCTGAGCGCAGCTAGCCTCAACAAGGCCAAGCTAGGAGAAGCCAACCTAACCCAGACCAAGCTGGGCAGAGCCAAGTTACGTAACGCTTACCTCAGCGGTGCCGACCTCAGCGGGGCCAACCTGAGGGGGGCAGATCTGAAATTGGCCAACCTGCGACGCTCTATTCTTTCTCCAGAAACTCAGCTCGATGCCAAGTGGCATCTTGTGTGGGAACTGGTCAATGGTCGGCCCGACAACAGAAACCTGGAGGGAGCCGACTTAAGCGGAGCTAACTTGAACTGGATCGACTTGGGCGGAGTCAAGCTGGTCGGCGCCAATTTAAGCGGGGCCAACCTTATTGGAGCCAATCTCAGCGGGGCCGATCTCAGCCGAGCCAATCTCAGCGGGGCCGATCTCAGTTGGGCTGACCTGAGCTATGCCAACTTGGAAGGCTCCAACCTGGATCATGCCACTGTAGAAGGCGCAAACCTCAAAGGCGCAAGACTTGATTTTCAGTGGAAGTTGACCTGGCTCTCCCTTTGGTTCAAAAGTTTGGCGAGCGTCTGGTTTGGTTACCGCGATGTCCCTCGCCTGCTTCCTCCTGCTACCTCGGATCCCCACCGGCATCCTCTAGCCAAGGGAAACTAATGGTTGGCTCCCTCAATTTCTTTGGTTAGGGCCACGCGGCTTTGTGCCCTAGCAAAACTTTTCAAGCCAAGAGGACTGCTCTAGGATAAAGCATGTTCTTCTGAGGAGAATCCCCACAGTGTCGCACTTCACCAGCATCAAGGTTCAGTTCAAAAATAAAGAGATCCTGAAAGGCGCTTTGGTTGCCCAAGGTCACGAGGTCTTGGAAAACACTTATGTCCGGGGGTATGGAGGGAACCGTGTCCAGGCAGATCTGGTGGTTAGGCGCAGCAACGGCTACGACATTGGCTTTCGCCAACGGGGGGACAGCCTGGAGATGATTGCCGACTTTTGGGGAACGGGAGTCAGCGCTGAGGCTTTCTTAGCGCCAATCCGCCAAGCCTATACCCGCGAGCAGCTTCTTGCGACGGCCGCGGAGAAGGGATTTACGGTAGAGTCGGAATCTGTGGATGAAAAAGGGCAGATCAGGATTGTGTTGGGGCGCTGGGCTTGAGGAGGCATTATGGCGGAATATCAACAGGTTGAATACATCATCGACAAAGATGGCAACGTGATTGAGCGCGTGCTCAATGTCAAAGGCAAGGGCTGCCTTGAACTAACTGAGGAAATAGAAAGGGCATTGGGCACAGTTCAAAAAAGGGAACTGTTGCCTGAATATGACCAGGTACCAGTCATAGAAGAAGATGTCCAGCGTCAGGTGGAGCGTCTATGAATGCCCCAAACCCCTTTCTTGATCCCCTGTCTAGTTTAACCAAAGGGATCCAAAAGACTCTGGCTAGGATTCCATTTTGGAGTCGTAACTCTGAAATGAAAAGTCATGATGCCCTGCTGCGCAATCTCATGCAGGCTGCCGGTATCTCAACCTGGCGAGAGCTTCGACAAAAGGCCAAACTGAGTCGAGGAGCCCTAAATGCCCTGAGAACTGGACAGGCCGAAAAGCTGAAGTTAGCCGATCTCAATCGAGCGGCCAGCATTTTGCAAGTACCCTTGCCGAACCTTATTCAGGATTTTAGCGGAATTGAGCTAGCATCGGAGTCTGTAGAAACGGCTCAGGAATTGCAGCGGCTGCACAAACAGCTAGAACAGCAGGAAGGGCAATTGCGCCATCAAATCCGCGCCGAACTGGTGGAAAAGCTCAAGCCTCTTTTGGTGCAATATCCTACCCTGCAGCAGGTTGTGCAGAGGCGACCGGATTACCCCGCGCAGCAAGTCTTGGCTTTGCTGACCTGTCTGGGCAACTTGTTGGAAGACTGGCAGTTGGAAACCATTGGCCAGGTGTGGCAACAGGTGGCCTATGACCCAGAAAGCCACCAGCCCGATGAAGAGGATATCCAGGCGGGAGAGCCGGTCTACGTTCGCTTTGTGGGCTATCGACTTAGGGATCAAGTTTTAGTTCGAGCCAAAGTCAGTCGCACTCTACCTTCCTTGGCAGCATGACGACGTTGGCTATTGATTTTGGCACTTCCAATACGGTGGTCTGTGCCTACCAAAACCAAAAACCCCTTGCAGTCGATATACCAGGGATCACCCACCGCTACGACGGCAGCCCCCCTCTAATTCCCTCGGTTCTCTTTGTCGGCCAAAATCAGCAATTTTTGATTGGGGCACCTGCCCAGGCCAAACGGGATCCCAAGCGCCTATTCAAAGGCTTTAAGCGGGATCTCTCTCAACAATTCCAGCCGGCTCCAACCTATGTGGATGGACAGGCCTACACAGCCCAAGAGGCCACGCGGATCTTTCTGCAGCAGCTTCTTGCCAAACTCCAGGCAGAGGGCTGGCAGCCCGATAAGGTGATCTTGACCGTGCCGGTGGGAGCCTACGAGGGCTATTTGCACAACCTGCAAGAGGTGTTTGGCTCCCTAGGGATCCAACAGGTCGTGTTCCTCGACGAGTCCACCGCGGCTGCTTTGGGCTACGGGATCCAGGAGCCGGGATCCCTGATTTTGGTGATCGATTTGGGGGGCGGAACTCTCGACCTCTCTTTGGTCAAAATCTTGAAGCCAGAGCAGGGCACTGCTTACCGAGCTGAGGTCATTGCCAAAACTGACCGGGCCTATGGCTGTGGCGGCGTCGATATCGATATCTGGATTGCCGAATGGGTGCTGGAGCAGTTGGGCCGCAAGCGACAGCAGGTCCCGGCCAACAGCTTCCAGGTTCTGTGCGAGGTTGCCGAGCGGCTCAAGATCCGCCTCTCCAGCCATTCTCAGGCCAGCGAGGCCTGGCTGGATGAAGACTCCTTTGAGACCCACACTTTAACGCTTCAGCGCGAGCAACTCCAGGAGCTGTTGGAAGAGCGCGGCCTGCTGACGCGGCTGAGAGAAGCCATCGATGAGGTCATCGAGAAAGCCCACAATAAAGGGATCTCTAAACGAGATATCCACCAGGTGGTGTTGGTGGGTGGCACCAGCCTCATCCCAGGAGTGCAGCATCAGGTCATTAGCCTCTTTGGCCGCGACAAGGTCAAGTACCACAAGCCGTTTGAGGCAGTGGCCCACGGCGCTCTGGCCTTCACCCAGTTTGCCCGCCTTCAAGATCATCTCCGCCATACCTATGCCCTGCGGCTCTGGAATCCCTATTTGCAGGCGCCCGACTTTTTCCCTCTCTTTAAGAGCGGCACGGCTTATCCTGCCACGGTGGAACTGCCTCCCTTGCAGGCCAACGCCAATGGGCAAAGCCACATCAACCTGGTGGTTGGTGAGATGGCCGAGGAAGGGGCAACTGAGGTTGTTTACGATCCCGACGGTCGGATGCAGATCCGCAACAGCACCGCAGCTTCTAGCTTTCGTCCCCTTGGGATCCACAACCAGCTTTCCATTCCCCTCAAGCCGCTAGGGCGGGTGGGAGTGGATCGTTTGCAGGTCACCTTTGCCGTCGATGCCGGGCGAACTTTGCGGGTAACGGTAGTAGATTTGCAAACTCAAAAGACCCTTATGCAGCAGCAGGTGGTTGGAAGGTTAACTTGAGGTTAGGGATGGCGGAAAACTTTGATCCTGTTCTGGGTGGACAGCAACCAGCCGGATCCGATCCGGTCATGGGAGGCTTGGTGGGCATTGAGCAAGCCCTGGGCAGTCCGAATCCCAAGGTGAGAATCCAAGCAATCAAGGGTGCTCTGAGGTACGGATCCAGAGGGGCCGAGCTTGTTATCCAAGCCCTGCGAAATGATCCCAACTGGGAAGTGCAGTTTGCGGCTTGGGAGACGCTGCTGGAATCGAAGGATCCGCAGCAGGTGCAGGTGGCAAAGTCCCATCGACTTCCCCTCCGACAGGTTGGAGATGTCCGAGCAAGGTATAAAGCGGGAGAGCGGGATTTCCGCTGGGCCAACCTGAGGGGGGCCGACCTGATTGAGGCCAACCTGAGCGGGGCCAACCTGAGCGGGGCCAACCTGAGCGGGGCCAACCTGAGCCAGGCCAACCTGAGCAGGGCTGACCTGAGCGGGGCCAACCTGAGCCAGGCCAACCTGAGCAGGGCTGACCTGAGCGAGGCTGACCTGAGCTGGGCCAACCTGAGCGAGGCCAACCTGAGCAGGGCCAACCTGAGCTGGGCCAACCTGAGCGAGGCTGACCTGAGCGGGGCCAACCTGAGCAGGGCTGACCTGAGCGGGGCCAACCTGAGCCAGGCCAACCTGAGCTAGGAGTCGCTGAGCGCGGTATCATTAAAAATGAAAAAGGTGCGGGGGGGTGGGGTGGGCGGGG